>JBQMQE010000021.1:3821-28331 GCA_052172655.1 Burkholderiales bacterium | reverse complement strand
CCCATCATGAAGTAATGGGCGGGCGGGACCGTGCACGTCACGCCATTATTATTGTAAGTGCAATTCTCCTTTTGCGGAAACTGTTTTGCATAGGGCAAGGCGGGCGGCTCGCTCGTGTCCAACAGGATCGCGTGCTCGATCTTCCCCAACGTCTCGGTATACTGCTTCAGGTACTGGATCTTGTCCTTGAGCAGATAGTCGCCGGCCTGCTGCAGCGGGACTTCCCGGCCGTTGATGCTGAGGCGCTTGCCCTCGTATCTCACCTTGTCTCCGGGCAGGCCGACCACGCGCTTGATGTAATCGACAGACGGATCCTCAGGGTAGCGGAACACCATCACGTCGCCGCGTTCGGGCTCGTTAATGTCGATGATTTTCGTGTTGATCACCGGCAGGCGGATGCCGTAGGTGTACTTGTTGACCAGAATGAAATCACCGACCAGCAGGGTCGGAATCATGGAACCGGAAGGAATCTTGAACGGCTCCACCAGAAACGAACGCAGCAGGAACACGATCAGAATCACCGGAAAAAAGCTCTTCGGATATTCGATCCACCACGGCTCCTTCGCCCCGGCGGCGCGGCGCTTGCCGAAATAGACCGCATCCATGGCGGAAACGATGCCGGTGACGACCAGCAGACAGAACAGCAGCAGTGCGAAATTCATTCGTCTTTCCTACGAGTAGCGACCTAAATCGCGCCACTCATTGTTATCGAGTAACGCTGTTGCGCGGACGGAAAACCGTTCGAGCGGATCGTCGATTGCGCACGGATGGAAAGCACATCCGTGCAGAAAACACGGTTGGCGCGCGTGAGCGCGCAATGGTCGCTCTTGGCATGCGATGGCATAAGCACCTAGTCCACCTGCAGGATGGCGAGAAAAGCCTCCTGCGGTATTTCCACGTTGCCCACCTGCTTCATGCGCTTCTTGCCGGCTTTCTGTTTCTCCAGCAGCTTTTTCTTGCGCGTGATATCACCGCCGTAGCATTTGGCCAGCACGTTCTTGCGCAGCGCTTTTACCGTCTCGCGCGCGATGATGTTGGCGCCGATCGCCGCCTGCACCGCCACGTCAAACATCTGCCGCGGTATCAGCGTGCGCATGCGCGATACCAGCTCGCGCCCGCGGTAACGGCTGCTATCGCGATGCACCATCAGCGACAGCGCGTCGACGCGCTCGCCGTTGATCAGGATATCGAGCTTCACCACGTCGGACGCGCGGTATTCCTTGAACTCGTAGTCGAGCGAGGCGTAGCCGCGGCTCGCCGACTTTAGCTTGTCGAAAAAATCCATCACCACTTCGGACAGCGGCATCTCATAGGTGAGCATCACATGCCGGCCGGTGTACTGCATGTTCTTCTGTACTCCGCGTTTCTGCGTGCACAGAGTCATGATCGCACCTACGTGTTCCTGCGGCACGAAAATGGTGGTGGTGATGATGGGCTCGCGTATTTCTTCGATGCGGGAGGGATCGGGCATCTTGGCCGGATTCTCCACCCGCTCCAGCGTGCCGTCGCGCAGCAGCACCTCGTACACCACCGTCGGTGCCGTCGTGATCAGATTCTGGTCGTACTCGCGCTCCAGCCGCTCCTGCACAATGTCCATGTGCAGCAGGCCGAGAAAGCCGCAGCGAAAACCGAAACCGAGGGCCTGCGACACCTCCGGCTCATATTGCAGCGAGGCATCGTTCAGTTTCAGCTTGTTCAGCGCATCGCGCAGCCCGTCGTACTGGTTGGCCTCGACCGGGTACAGTCCGGCGAATACCTGCGGCTTGATCACCTTGAAGCCGGGCAGCGGCGCGGCCGCCGGACGCTCCGACAGGGTCACGGTGTCGCCAACCTTGGCTGCCTCGAGCTCCTTGATGCCGGAGATGATGAAACCCACTTCGCCCGCCGAGAGCCGCGATCGCGCCTGCGACTTGGGCGTGAACACGCCGACCTGCTCGCACAGGTGCGCGGTGCCGGAGGACATGAGCAGGATCCTGTCCTTCGGGCACAGCGTCCCGTCCATCATGCGCACCAGCATGACCACGCCGACGTAGTTGTCGAACCAGGAATCGATGATGAGCGCCTTCAGCGGCGCCTCCGGGTCGCCCTTGGGCTGCGGGATGCGCGCGATGACCGCTTCGAGTATGTCCTGCACGCCCTCGCCGGTCTTGGCGCTGACGCGCAGCGCGTCCTTGGCATCGATGCCGATCACGTCTTCGATCTCGCGTATCGCGCCCTCGGGGTCGGCCGAAGGCAGGTCGATCTTGTTCAGCACCGGCAACACCTCCACGCCCTGCTCGATCGCGGTATAGCAGTTGGCGACGGTTTGCGCTTCCACCCCCTGCGAAGCGTCGACCACTAGCACCGCGCCCTCGCAAGCGGCGAGGGAGCGCGACACCTCGTAGGAAAAGTCCACGTGCCCCGGGGTATCGATCAGGTTGAGGTTATAGATGTTGCCGTCGCGCGCCTTGTACTGCAGGGCCGCCGTCTGCGCCTTGATGGTGATGCCGCGCTCGCGCTCCAGGTCCATGGAATCGAGCACCTGCTCCTCCATCTCCCGATCCGACAGCCCGCCGCACAACTGGATGAAACGGTCGGCAAGCGTCGATTTGCCGTGATCTATGTGGGCAATAATGGAAAAATTGCGGATGTGCTGCATCATGAAAAAGGGCGCCTGCATGGCACCCTTTGAAGAATAACATTCAGTATTTTAACGGATTTTGACCAAATAAGCACGGACTTTAGGCGCGTCGAGATGATAATGGCACAGCTCGATATCGGCATGCATCAACACCGGCACCATGGTGCCAAAACGCTGCTCCAGAGCCGCGTCGCTGTCCACGTCGACGACATCGATGGTGCAGCCAAACTCGTCGCGTAGCGGCCCCAGCGCGGCGAGCATCTCATCGCACAGGTGGCAGTAACTGCGGCCGTAGAGCGTAAGCTGCGCTTTCGCCTCCTCGCCCCAGGATCGCGTCACGGCCGCGCTCTTACCTGTCGTTCAGACCTTTGACGGTGACGAAACTCTGGTTGTCGCCGCGGCGCACGTGCAAAGTGATAGTCACCGTTTTGTCTATGGCGTTCAGCGCCTTGTTAAACTGCGCTACGCTCTTGGCCTCGGTATTGATGCCTTGGTAGATCAGCGCCAGGATGATGTCGCCCTTGCGGATATCCCCACGGGGTTGGCCGCGCACTTCGTCCACCAGCACTCCGCCCGTGATCTTCAATTCCTTGCGCTGCTCATCGGACAAATCCGACAGCACCAGCCCCAGACGGTTGGCGGCCGCCTCGACCGGCTTGGCACGTTTACTTTCGCGGCGTGCGAGCTTGTCCGCCGGGATCTCGCCTACGGTTACCGTCAGATCCTTGGTCGCACCCTTACGCCATACCTGCAGGCCCACCTTGCTGCCCGGGCGGGTGGCGCCGACGATGCGCGGCAGTTCGCCTGAGCTGCCGACGCTCTTGCCGTCGAACTTGAGGACGATGTCACTCACCTCGACTCCGGCCTTGTCCGCCGGGCCACCTTTCTCTACCGCGTTGACCAGAGCGCCCTGGGGCTTGGCCAAGCCGAAGGAATCGGCCAGTTCCTTGGTCACTTCCTGGATCACCACGCCGATGCGACCGCGGCTGACGTGCCCGGTGCTGCGCAACTGGTTCTGCACATCCAGCGCAATGTCGATCGGGATCGCAAATGACAGCCCCATGTAGCCGCCGGTGCGGCTATAGATCTGCGAGTTGATACCGACCACCTCGCCGCGCAGGTTGAACAGCGGACCGCCCGAATTGCCCGGATTGACCGCGGCGTCGGTCTGGATGAAGGGCACCAGGTTTTCCTGCGGCAGCGAGCGTGCCTTGCCGCTGACTATACCGGCGGTGACGGTGTTGTCAAAACCGAAAGGCGAGCCGATCGCGAGCACCCATTCGCCCACCTTGAGCTTGTTCGGATCGCCCAACTTGACTACCGGCAGGCCGCCCGCGTCGATCCTGATCAGCGCCACGTCGGTGCGCTTGTCGGCGCCGATGACTTTGGCCTTGAATTCACGCTTGTCGGTGAGGCGCACAGTGATCTCGTCGGCGCCGTCGACGACGTGCGCGTTGGTGAGGATGTAGCCGTCGGCGCTAATAATGAAGCCCGAGCCCAGCGAGCGGGTCGAAAACTCGCGCGGGGACTCGCCCGGATTGGGCGGCATAAAGCGGCGGAAGAACTCGAAGAATGGATCGTCCTCATCCAGGTTCGGCATTTGCGGCACGTTCGGGTGTGCGCGCATGGTCTGAGCAGTGCTGATGTTAACCACGGCCGGCCCCTGCTTTTCCACCAATTCGGTGAAATCGGGTAATTCGCGCGCCTGGGCATAGGCGCTCAGAGGAAGCAGCAGCACCAGCCATAGGAGTAGTGTTTTTCGCATCATTACGTCCTCTTATTGCGTCTTGTGAAAGATTGCAGAAAAATTTGAGTGCGAGTCTGCGTTAGCCGCAGACAATTCCTCACGGCTTTTGGTACTCCACCGATTCTGCCAGCGTTTTCACGCTTTCGGCGGGCGTCTCGCCTACCACGGTCACCAGATGGCCGGCAATCTGCCGGCTGTAGATGTTGATCGCGCCCTGGCGCGACAGCCCGGGCGGTGGCAGCGAAGTCTTGTTGGCCATGGGCTCGATGAACACCGATATTGCGGCGAGCCCGTCCGAGTAAATCACATGACCGACTTCGGTGGATCCGCCCTGGGTGCGCTTCATCTCCGTCACTTTCTTGAATCCCGGCAACTCCGGTTTGATGATCCAGCCGGATGCGGCCAAGCTGGCCTCCACGGCGCCGGAATTCTCGATATGCCAGACGCGCGCTTTGGCCAGGAGTCTGGGCCTGAGCTCGTCGTCGTCGATCTTGCCGCCTATGCTTATCTGGGTGAAAGCGAACTGCTCGATCGCCTCGTTCTTGTCGTTGAAAGTCTGGGATTTGAGCAGCATGCCGGTTTTCAGGTCGGCCCATAATTTGCGCCCGTAGCGTAGCGTGTCTTTTGGCCGAAGCACGATAGCCTGGGAGTCGTAACCTGCAATGCGCTCGATTGCCCCTGCGCTGAGCTCGTAGTGCTCGCTGATATCCTGCAGGTCTTCCGGCAGCAGGCCCGGAAAGATCTTGTGGTCAGTCTGTTTGTCGACTTTTACCGTCATGCGGTCTGGCAGGTAGCACTTCACTTCGTCGCCGTTGCGCACGATTTCGCGCGGATGACCGTCCAGCGTTTCCAGCCGTTCGCGTATCCCGCGCCGCCCCACAACATGCACAATGCGCGAAGTTTCGGCCTGGTCCCCGCTGCGATAGACGAAGGTTCCGGTGTAGCTGAGCTTCTGCGTTGCCACATGGATGCGCTTCAGCCACGACATTGCGTCGCCTTCGGCCCGCGCCATCTGAACCGACAGAGCGAGCAGCAGCACGGCCAGGATTCTCATCGACTCGGGCTGCTCCGCCGTTCGGCCACGGTGCGCACATAGGGCGCGACACCCTGCATCGCGCTGCTCGGGGAATAACGCTGGTGTGCAAACAGGTAGTTCTTGGCGCCTTCGCCCGCCGGCACTGCGACCTGCTGGACTTTGGGCGCTGGAACCGCGGCAAGCTGCAACGAATCCTGCTGCGTCCCGGGCAAAGCCATCCAGCCGACGAAAGCCACCGCGGCCACGCTAGCCGCCGCCGACAACGCCGCCCAACGCAGTTTTTCCGGCTTGCTGCGGCGCTGCGGCGCAAGCACCGTAGGCTCGGCATCGAGCCGGGCGCGGATCCCCGCGCACAGATCCGCGCCCTCGACGCCGCGCAAGGCGTCTCCGATCAGGTGGTAGCAGTCCCAGTTGCGGCGCAACTGCTCATCGCGTTTGAGTTGCGGCAGGAGCGCACTTGCTTGCTGCTCGTTCAACTCGCTGTCCATCCAGGCGGACAAAGTCTCTTTCATGGCGTCACCATCTCTTGTCTTTAGTTATATCCAGCAGCGGTCGCAACTGTTCCGCGATCGCCTCGCGCGCACGGAAAATGCGGGAGCGCACCGTGCCGATCGGGCAATTCATGATGCTCGCGATATCTTCGTAGCTCATGCCTTCGATCTCGCGCAGCATGATCGCCGTCCTCAGTTCTTCAGGCAGCCGATCCATGCTTTGGTTCACTGTTTGCGCAATCTGCTTGCTCATCAGCAGATTCTCCGGGGTATTGAGGTCGCGCAGCTGATCGCTGTCGTCGAACGCTTCCGCCTCTTCCGAATCGTAGTTGGTACTGGTGGGGGCGCGCCGCCCCATCGACGTCAGGTAGTTCTTGGCGGTGTTGATGCCGATCCGGTACAGCCAAGTGTAGAACGCGCTGTCGCCGCGGAAGGAGGGCAATGCGCGGTAGGCCTTGATGAACGCCTCCTGCGTCACATCCTCGACCTCGCCTGCATCGCGAATGAAACGCGACAGCAGGCGCCCGAGTTTGCGCTGATACTTGCTGACCAGCAGTTCGAATGCAAGCTTATCGCCCTGTTGCGCACGCTCGACCAGTTGCTGGTCAATGTCGCGCTCACTCATGCGCCGCCCTTCCCTGAAGCCCTGGGGCTGTTCTTCGTTTGTCGCACCCAGGCGATTTTCAGTATACCCCAACTGCCCGGACGGCCGCGGGAATGCGACGCCTGGAACGAAATCCAGTTCAAGCATTTCAATCGGGGTCGCGTTGCTACCGGGAAATTTCAACCTTGCCTCACGCACGTAGAACGACCTTTGCAGGTAGAACGACTTTTGTTCGACCGCCGCCGGCGCATAAAGTTCACGGCCGCGCGAGCCGCCAGCGCAGCCACACGCGCAGGCGGCGCAAGTCCTCGGCCGCGGCGGCGTCCGGCAGCAGCACCAGGGAGCGGCGGCGCCGGCCGCTCGCGCCCAGAATCACCACTATCAGACAGCCCGACACGTAGCTGCCGGGCAGTACCTCGGTCTCGTGCCACTGGCCCAAAGCATCCTGGCAACGCGCACCGCCTGCGGCGTTCAATTCCAGGGTGCGCAGCCCGGAACTTCCCCGCTGTAGGGCTAGCGCGAAGTGCCAGCCCCAGGCGAGACCTATGCCTGCGGCTGCGGGCAGAAAGGCGGGCGTCGGCAGGCTGATCCAGGCGCAGGCGAGCGCCGTTCCGGCCATCACCGTCAATGCCAAAGCGAGAACGCGGGAAGGTCTTAGGCAGACGGTTAACCGGTCGTTGAAAAAGGGGGCGGCGCCCCCTTTTAGATCCCCCAAGTCAGGGCTATTGAAAAACGCTCCCTTCTGAGAGGGCGTCATGACGAAGTGCACTTTCGCGTCAGGGAAGCGTTTGTCAACAGCCTGTTAAGACTTGGCTCAAACCCGGCCGAATACCAGAGTGCCGTTGGTGCCACCGAAGCCGAAAGAGTTGGACAGCGCCACGTTGATTTTCATCTGGCGCGCCGTATTCGGCACATAGTCCAGGTCGCATTGCGGATCCTGGTTGAAGATATTGATCGTGGGCGGCGCTACCTGGTGATATACCGCGAGCGCCGAAAACACGGCCTCCACGCCTCCCGCAGCGCCGAGCAGGTGCCCGGTCATGGACTTGGTCGAACTAACCGCAGTTTTCTTCGCGTGCGCGCCCAGGCTGCGCTTCACCGCAGTGGTTTCGGCGACGTCTCCCAGCGGAGTCGAGGTACCATGGGCATTGATGTAATCCACCTGGTCCGCATTCAGGCGCGCGTTGCGCAGCGCACTGTCCATGCAGCGGGCGGCACCTTCCCCATCCTCGCGCGGCGCCGTCATGTGGAAAGCGTCGCCGCTCATACCGTAGCCCGCGAGTTCGGCGTAGATTTTCGCGCCGCGCGCCTTGGCATGCTCGTACTCCTCCAGCACCAGCACCCCCGCGCCCTCCCCCAGCACAAAGCCGTCGCGGTCGCGGTCCCAGGGCCGGCTCGCGGTTGCCGGATCATCGTTGCGATGCGACAGCGCGCGCGCCTGGGCGAAACCGCCCATGGCGAGTTCCGTGATCACGGCTTCGGCGCCGCCGGCGACCATCACATCGCAATCGCCGTATTCGATCAAGCGTCCGGATTCGCCGATGCAGTGCGTCGCCGTGGTGCATGCGGTCACCATGGCGAGGTTCGGACCTTTGAGGCCGTACTTGATCGACAGGTTTCCGGAAATCATGTTGATGATGACGCTTGGGATGAAAAACGGAGAGATCTTGCGCGGGCCGCCCGCGAGCAACTCGCGCTGGGTCTGCTCGATCATCTGCAGTCCGCCCATGCCAGAGCCGATGTTGACGCCAATGCGCTCGGCGTTATCCGGCGTGACCTGTATGCCGCAATCCCGGATCGCCTGTATGCCCGCCGCCATGCCGTAATGGATGAAGGTATCCATATGGCGCGCTTCCTTGCGCTCCAGGTACTGGGCGAGATCGAAGCCTTTCACCTCCCCGGCGATCTGACAGGCGAGGCGTAACGGATCGAAACGGCTTATTCTGCTGATGCCGGATAGGCCGGCGAGGATGCTGGCCCAGGCATCGGCAACGGTGCTGCCAACCGGGGAGATTATGCCCAATCCGGTGATGACGACTCTGCGGCGGGACAAAATTCCTCCGGCAAAACGCGCGCTGGGCGCTAGAAATCAGGCTTTCTTGGCGTGGCTGTTTACGTAGTCTATCGCCTGCTGGACGGTGGTGATTTTCTCGGCGTCTTCGTCCGGTATCTCGGTCTCGAATTCTTCTTCCAGCGCCATGACCAGTTCCACCGTATCGAGCGAATCCGCACCCAAGTCGTCGATGAAGGAGGACTCGTTCTTTATTTCCGCCTCGTTTACGCCCAGTTGCTCGGCGACGATTTTCTTTACACGTTGCTCAATATTTTCCATTTAATTCTCCTTCCCTCTTTTTTTGCTTCGGAAACAGTCGCGCATTTTACCAAAATTCACTGCTTGGCGTTTGCTAATTCGGTACTCACGCCATGTACATGCCGCCGTTGACATGCAGCGTCGCGCCGGTGATATAGCCGGCCTGTGGCGAGGCCAGGAATACCACGGCCGCGGCGACGTCCTCGGCCGTACCCAGCCGTGCCAGCGGGATACGGCCTAGTATCGCCTCGCGCTGCTGCTCGCTCAACGCGCGCGTCATGTCGGTATCGATAAAGCCCGGCGCGACGCAGTTCACGGTAATGTTGCGGCTGGCGATTTCCTGCGCCAGTGCCCGCGACATTCCCGCAATGCCGGCCTTGGCCGCAGCGTAGTTGATCTGCCCGGGGTTGCCCGAACTGCCCACCACCGAAGTGATGTTGACGATGCGGCCGGTGCGCGCTTTCATCATACCGCGCAGCACAGCGCGCGACAGGCGGAACACCGATTTCAGATCGGTGTCGATCACTGCATCCCATTCGGCTTCTTTCATGCGCATGGCCAGATTGTCCTGGGTGATGCCGGCATTATTCACCATAATGCCGACTGCGCCGAATTCCTTCTCGATCTGCGCCACCAGAGCTTCGATGGCGGCGGCGTCGTTCACCTCGAGCACCGCGCCTTTGCCGCCGATTTTAGCCTCGGCGAGATAATCGCCGATCGCCTTGGCGCCGGCCGCAGAAGTGGAGGTACCGATTACTTTGGCTCCCTGCGCGCCTAGGCCTAGGGCGATCGCCTTGCCTATGCCGCGCGTGGCGCCAGTCACCAATGCGATCTGTCCTTGCAGCATGATCACACCCCCTTTGATTGGCCAACGCCCTGCTCAATGCTGGTTTTGTCCACCAGGGCGAGCGATTCCAGGTTGCCATCGATGCGCTTGGTCATGCCCGCCAGTACTTTTCCCGGCCCGCATTCGGCGACATGCGTGATGCCCTGCGCGGCAAAAGCTTGGATCGTTTCCACCCAACGCACCGGATTGAACGCCTGGCGCACCAGCGCATCCTTGATTCGTGCCGGATCGTCATAATTCGCGACGTCGACGTTGTTGATCACCGGTATGCGCGGTGCGTTGAATGCGATGCTCTGCAGGTATTGTTGCAGGCGCAGCGCCGCGGGCTGCATCAGCGCGGAATGGAAAGGCGCGCTTACCGGCAGCGGCAGCGCGCGCTTGGCGCCCTTCGCCTTGGCCGAGTCACAGGCGCGCTTGACCGCCGCGGCATGGCCGGCGATCACCACCTGGCCCGGCGAATTGAAGTTTACCGCCTGCACGATCTCGCCCTGCGCGGCCTCGGCGCAGGCTGCGCGCACCGCGTCTTCGTCCAGCCCCAGGATCGCGGCCATGGCGCCCTGTCCCTGCGGCACGGCTTCCTGCATCGCCTGGGCGCGAAAACGCACCAGCGGCAGCGCGTCGCGAAACGACAAGACACCTGCAGCCACCAGCGCGGCGTACTCGCCCAGGCTGTGCCCCGCCACCAATGCCGGCTCGACGCCGCCCAGCGCGATCCAGGCACGATAGACAGCGTAGCCCGCAGTGAGCATGACCGGCTGGGTGTTGACCGTCTGATTCAGCTGTTCGAGCGGACCTTCGGCCATCAGCTTGCCCAGGTCTTGACCGAGTGCGCCGGAGGCCTCGTCCAGCACTTCGCGCACTGCCGCGATATCACCGTAGGCCTGCATCATGCCCACCGACTGCGAACCCTGCCCGGGGAAGACCATAGCCAGTTTCATGGATTTCAGCTCAGTATCGAATTACATCTGTACCAGGGCCGCGCCCCAGGTGAAGCCGCCGCCGACGACCAGCAGCATGACCTTGTGCCCGGCCTTGATGCGGCCGTCACGTATGGCCAGATCCAGCGCCAAGGGCACCGAAGCTGCCGACGTGTTGCCGTGCAGGTCCACGGTCACGATCAGCTTTTTCGCAGGCAGATCCAGCCGCTTTGCCGTCGACTCCATGATGCGCAGATTGGCCTGGTGCGGAATCAGCCAATCGATATCTTCGATTTTCTGGCCGCATTTGGCCAGCGTCTCGCGCGCGACATCGTTCAGCACGCGCACTGCAAATTTGAACACCGCCGGGCCGTCCATGCGCAGAAACGGATCGCCGGTCACCTTGCCACCGCTGACATTCCCCGGAACGGACAGGATGCCGGCATGGCTGCCATCGGCATGCAGGGCGCTCGCCATGATGCCGGGGCTGTCGTCCGCCCTCAGTATCACCGCGCCGGCGCCGTCGCCGAACAACACGCAGGTGCCACGGTCGCTCCAATCGAGAATGCGGGAAAATACTTCCGCGCCCACCACCAGAGCGCAGCGATGCTGGCCCGAGCGGATAAACAGATCGGCCATGGCCAAGGCATAGACGAAGCCGCTGCATACTGCCTGCAGATCGAACGCCGGGCAGCCCTTGATACCGAGTTTTGCCTGCAGTAGACACGCGGTGCTGGGAAAAATATAGTCCGGCGTCGAGGTGGCGAGAACAATGAGGTCGATATCCTGCGCGGCGATGCCCGCGTTGGCAATTGCGGCCTTGCTCGCCTCCAGCGCGAGACTGCTCGAGGTTTCCCCCGCTGCCGCGATATGCCGCTGGCGGATGCCGGTGCGCGAGCGGATCCACTCGTCGGAGGTATCCATGCGCTGCGCCAGTTCATCGTTGGTAACGACGTTACGCGGCAGATAGCTGCCGCTGCCTATGATTCTGGAATAGATCACGCTGCTTCCACCGTGTTATGGCCTGCTGCCGCCAGGCGCTGGGAAATGCGCTGCAGTACACCCTCGCGCACTTCATCGAATGCGCGCTCGATCGCCTTCTCGAAGCCGAAGCTGTCGGCCGAACCGTGACTTTTCACCACGATGCCCTTGAGGCCGAGCAGGCTGGCGCCGTTATAGCGCGCCGGGTCGACGCGATGTCTGAACGCCGTCAGCACGGGTATGGCCATCATGCCGCAAAGATAGGTGAACCAGTTGCGCTTGAATTCTTCCCTGAGAAAATCGCGCAGCATTTTGGCCGCGCCTTCGGCCGACTTGAGCGCGACATTGCCGACGAAACCGTCGCATACCACCACGTCGGTGGTGCCCTTGAAAATGTCGTCGCCTTCGACGTTGCCGTAGAAATTGAGGCCGCTCGCGCGCAGCAGTTCGCCCGCCTGCTTCACCACTTCGCTGCCCTTGATCTCCTCTTCACCGATATTAAGCAAGCCGATGCTGGGGCGTTCCTTGTGCTGCATGGCCGACACCAGCATGGCACCCATGATGGCAAACTGCAGCAAGTGCTCGGCGGTGCAATTGACGTTGGCGCCCAGATCGAGCATATACGCCTCGCCTTTAATGGTGGGCAGGATGCCCGCAATGGCCGGACGGTCTATCCCCGGCAGGGTTTTCAGCACGAAACGCGAGATCGCCATCAGCGCGCCGGTATTGCCGGCGCTGACGCAGGCGTGCGCTTCGCCGCTTTTGACCAGATTGACGGCGACGCGCATGGACGAGTCTTTCTTGCCGCGCAATGCCAAGGCGGGCGCCTCGTCCATGCCTATGGTCTCGGTCGCATTGTGCAGGCGCAGATGCGGACCTGGCGCCGCGCGGTGTACGCGCAACTCGGCTTCGATCGCGTCCTGCAAACCGACCAGGACGAGTGTGCTACGCGGATGGGATTTCTGGAAATTGAGTGCGGCAGTAACGGTCACTCCAGGGCCGTGATCGCCTCCCATGCAATCGATGGCTACCGTGGTGTCCATTTAGTTGTTCGCGGCAGTCAGGGCGGCAATCGATCCGACTTGCCGCCGGGGGAACGGGCGCGCTACCCTTCCGCGCTGCGCCAGAAGCGCCTATTCGCCCTTGGACTTAACGATTTTCTTGCCACGATAATAGCCGCTGGGGCTGATATGGTGGCGCAGATGCACTTCGCCCGTGGTCGGCTCGACTGCCAGAGGCGGGTTGGTGAGAAAGTCGTGCGCGCGATGCATACCACGCTTCGAGGGCGACTTCTTGTTCTGTTGAACTGCCATGTCTATGCTCCTTACTTATTCAATCTTAGTTCCGGCATAACGCGCTTCGTGCATCAGCCTTCACTAAAACTACGTTTTTTCAGCGCGGCGAGCGCCTGAAAAGCCGAGGGTTCAGCGCCCCCTCCCGCTCCTGCTGCCACATCTGCCGCATTACACTGCTCATGCTTGGGTACCATGGGCAATGCCAATATGACCTCATCTTCCACCAAAGCCGCAACGTTCATGTCGCGACCCGCCACCACGCGCTCAATGTCGTCATCGGCCGCCAGGACTTCAGCTTCGCCCGATGCGAGTTCCAGCCGCGCTTCAAGCCGCAGCGGCCAGTTCACATTACCCAGACAACGCTGGCATTCCAGGCGCACACTGCCATCCACGGCCAGCCTGATCCCCGGCTTGCCGCGCTCGTTGATTTCGCCGGTGAGGACAAAATCGAGTACCGCACCCGAACAGCCGGATTGCGCAAGCCGCGGCATGGATTCCATGACCAGCCGCCCCTTCAGCATTCCCGCGGAGCGGGCAAACGCCAGGCCGTCAATGGCCGCCGGTTGCAACATAGGCGCGCATGATATTATTTTTACCTCCTACTGTCAAAGGAAAAACAAAATTTTCAACACCTTGCTGAAGATTTGCGTACTGTGGGCGCTGCTCGTTCCGGCCACCGCCCAGATGTATAAATGGGTGGACGAAAAAGGCACTACCCACTATGGTGAGCGTCCGCCGGCGGGTAAGAAAGCGCGGAAGGTGGAGGAACACCTCGCCAACCCCACGCCAGCTCCCGGAACGCCTGTCGAGCCCGGCTGGAAAGACAAGGAGCTGGAATTCCGTGGCCGCCGCATCGAAGCAGAGCAGGCGCAGACCAAGCAAAAACAGCAAGAAGCCACGCATCGCGAGGCGTGCAACCAAGCGCGCGACCTTCTCGTCCAGGCGAAATCGGCGCAGCGGCTGTACCAGCTCAACGAAAAAGGCGAGCGCGTGTATCAAAGCGAAGAGGAACACCAAGCCTCCGTTGCGCAAATGGAGCGGCTGATCGCGCAGCGCTGCCGCTAACGCGTCAACCTCCGCCTCAATACGTGGTTAAATTCGCTCCAATATGAACACCGCGCCCCGAATCGTTCTCGCCTCGACTTCGAAATACCGGCGCGAGCTGCTGGCACGTCTGGGGCTGCCGTTCGAGGTGGCTTCCCCGGATGTGGACGAGATCCCGCTTGCGCATGAGGTGCCACAGGACACCGCGCGGCGCCTGGCCGAAGCCAAGGCGCGCGCTGTGGCGGCGCGCTTTCCCGAGGCCATCGTCATCGGATCCGACCAGGTCGCCGTGCTCGATGACATGCCCCTAGGCAAACCCGGAGACCATCCCACCGCGCTGCGCCAGCTCAAGGCGATGCGCGGCAAGGAAGTGGCGTTTCATACCGCTTTGTGCGTTTTTGACGCCGCCAGCGGACAGGCGCAAACGCGGGTCGTGCCCTTTTACGTGCGCTTTCGCGATTACAGCGACGCCGAGATCGAGCGCTACCTTCAGCGCGAACAGCCCTACGACTGCGCCGGCAGCGCCCGCGCCGAGGGCCTGGGCATTGCGCTCATCGCCCAAATGCGCGGCGACGATCCAAACGCCTTGATCGGACTGCCGCTGATCGCGCTCACCGAAATGCTCGCCGCGCAGGGCGTGAGCGTTCTGTAGGCAGCGCGTCGATGGCGCAGGCCGGAACGCTGTTTCTTATCCCGACCACGCTGGGCGACAGCGCGCTTGCGGCGGTCATTCCGCAGGAGGTGCAGCAGCGCGTGCGCACACTGGACCATTTCGTCGCCGAGAATCCCAAGACCGCCCGCGCTTTTCTGAAACAGGTCGGCACGACGAAACCGCTACAGGAACTGCACATCGCCACGCTGAACGAGCATACGCCGGATGCAGCCATCGCCGGCCTGGCGGCGCCCCTGCGCGCCGGACAGGATGTGGGCCTGATGTCGGAGGCGGGCTGCCCCGGCATCGCCGACCCCGGCGCGAAACTTGTGCTGTACGCGCAGCGGGAGGCCATCCGGGTAGTGCCGCTGGTCGGCCCCTCCTCCATTCTGCTCGCGCTCATGGCCTCGGGCATGAACGGACAGCGTTTCGTATTTCACGGCTATCTGCCGGTAGCGATCAATGAGCGCGAAAAAGCATTGCGCGAACTGGAAAAACAGTCGCGGCGGCTGCAGCAGACGCAGATTTTCATCGAGACGCCCTATCGCAACCAGAAACTGGTGCAAAGCATCCTAGCCAGTTGCGCCGGCGATACCCTGCTTTGCGTTGCTGCCGAGATTAGCCTGACGGGGGAAGATATCCGCACCATGACGGTAGCGCAGTGGAAAAGAAATCCGCCGCAACTTGATCGCCGGCCGTGCCTGTTCCTATTGCTGGCCGTATAGAAAGCCTAGTAGCAGCATTTGAGACGCCGCCTTCGGTAGCTCGGTATCAGCGCAGCCGAATGCTCTCGCGCAACGTGAACTCGGCGAAGCTTTTCGCAGCGGCGGCGCCGACGCGCTTGGCTATGCGCTCCAGCGGATTGGCCCTCTCGGTATAGTCGACGATGGCCTCGGCCTTGATTACCTCACGCGCCACCGATTCGACGCTGCCGTAGCCATCGGCCAGGCCCAGCTCCACCGCCTGCTGCCCGGTCCAGATCAGGCCGCTGAACAACTCCGGATCGTCCTTCAGCCGCTTGCCGCGGCCCCGCTTCACCACCGAGATAAATTGCTGGTGAATGTCGTTCAGCATGCCCAGCACGAACTCTTTCTGCTTTGGATCCATTGGCGAAAACGGGTCCATGAAACCCTTGTTCTCGCCTGCCGTGAGCAGGCGCCGCTCCACGCCCAGCTTTTCCATGCCGCCGGTGAAGCCGAATCCGTCCATAAGCACGCCGATGGAGCCGACCAGGCTCGCCTTGTTGACGTAGATCTTGTCGGCCGCGGCGGCGACGAAATAGCCACCCGACGCACAGACATCCTCGACCACCACATACAGCGGCGTGTTGGGATAGATGCCGCGCAGCCGCCGCACCTCGTCGTTAATGATGCCCGATTGGACCGGGCTGCCGCCGGGAGAGTTGATTCGCAGGATCACTCCTTGCGTGTTCTTGTCCTTGAACGCGCTTTGCAGCGCGCCGGTGATCTTTTCGGCGCTGGCGTCGCCCTTGGCATCGATCACGCCTTCCAGTCCAACCAAGGCGGTGTGCTTGCGCTCGCTGATGAGGTCGCCGTCGCCGCGCCACTCGAACACCATAAAGATGAAAAAAGTGACGTAGGCGAAAGTCAGGAGCTTGAAAAAAATACCCCATCTGCGCGCCCTGGTCTGTTCTTTCAACGCGGAAAACGCCAGTTTCTCCAGTGCCTCGCGCTCCCAGTTTTCTTCCTGTTGCGCCATCACCTCACCCCTTCCCCAAGTAGACCTTGCCGTCGGCTTCGAACACATCCAAGCCGGTGAGCCCTGCGCCGCGGCACGGCCCGCCGCGGCATGCGCCGCTTTCTGGCGCATACAGCGCGCCATGGGTGGAGCATATCAAATACTCGCCGTCCGCATCGAAGAACTTCCCCGGATTCCAGTCGAGTTCCATCGCTATGTGGGCACAGCGGTTGAGGTAGGCGTAGACCCGGCCGCCGTGGCGGACCGCGAAAGCCGGGACGGTCTCGCTCTGGCGTTCGACATCGAAGCAGATGCCGTCGCCGCCGTCAATGAGATCGCTGCCGGTACAAAGCAGGCGCGCGCCGTCCTTGGCCCGTTCCGGGCCGGGCTTACGCCGGCGTTCGCTGAGCGTGTTCAGGCGTATTTTGTCAGCCATGGTGCCAGCTCCTGTGGCGTGGCGATGCAGGCGAGCGGATTGAACCCGGTCAAACTGTCCCTGGGATGCGCACCGTAGCTCACCGCCAATGAAGCCACGCCCGCGCTGGCCGCCATCTGCAGGTCGTGCACCGTATCGCCTATCATCAGCGTCGCGTCCGCTTCGATCAGCAGCTCCTGCATCAACTCCTGCAGCATGGCCGGATGCGGCTTGGAATGGGTTTCGTCGGCGCAGCGCGAGGCATCGAAATACTGTTTCAACCGTGTCGCCTCGAACACGCGATCGAGGCCGGCGCGGCTCTTGCCCGTGGCCACGGCCAGCAGGTAGCCTCTTTCTTTCAATTCGGCCAGCATCTCGCGCATCCCGGGGAACAACTCGATATCGGGATCGCGCGCCAGATAGTGATGGCGATAGCGCTCCGCCAGCTTGCCATAGTCGCCCGGAGGCAGCTCGGGCACCGCATAGGACAGAGCATCCTTCAGCCCCAGGCCGATCACATGGGCGGCGCGCTCGCGCTGCGGCACCGGCAGCCCCAGGTCGCTGCAGCTCGCCTGGATGCTGGCGACGATGGCCGCGGCCGAGTTCATCAGCGTCCCGTCCCAGTCGAACACCAGCAATTCAAATCGTTTCGGCATCAACGTCCTATGTGAGGGTGGATATGAAATTTTCCAGTTCCGGCGGCAGCGGCGCCACAAGCTGCAGCCTGTCGCCGCTCGCCGGATGCACGAATGCGAGCTTCCACGCATGCAGGAACATGCGCTTCATGCCCTGCTTGGCCAGGCGCTTGTTCAATTCGAAATCGCCGTACTTGTCGTCCCCCACGATGGGGAAACCCAGGTGCGCAAGGTGCACTCGAATCTGATGCGTGCGCCCGGTCTTCAACTGCGCCTGCAGCAGACTGTAGGCGCCGCAGGCGCGCTCCAGCTCAAACACGGTGTGCGAATCGCGGCCTTCATCGTCGACGCTGACGCGGCGTTCGCCCGCGCCGGTGACATAGCGCTGCAGCCGGAGTTTAACGTGCTGCTTGCCCGAAGGCCACCGTCCCTGCACCAGCACCAGGTAGCGCTTGTCCATCTGCCCGGTGCGTATCAGCTCATGCATTGCCGTGAGCACCGAGCGTTTCTTGGCCAGGAGCAGCAGCCCCGAGGTGTCGCGGTCGAGGCGATGCACCAGTTCGAGGAATTTCGCCGCGGGACGCGCCGCGCGCAACTGCTCGATCACGCCATGGCTGATGCCGCTGCCGCCGTGCACTGCCAAACCGGCGGGTTTGTTGGCGGCGATCAGTCCTTCGTCCTCGTATAACAGCGGCAAATCGATCTTCGGCGGTCTCGGTGCCGCCGTCTTGCTCCCCAGCCGCAACGGCGGGATGCGCACCCGGTCGCCTTCCTGCAGGCGGTAGGTCGCGTCCACGCGTCCGCTGTTGACCCGCACCTCCCCGCTTCTGAGGATGCGGTAGATATGGCTCTTCGGCACGCCTTTGCACTCGCGCAGCAGGAAGTTGTCGACGCGCTGGCCCGAGGTTTCCGAGCCGATTTCCACCAGCTTCACGGAAACTTTACTTAAATCCTTCATTTTGCTTATAATGTTCCTACTGGCTCAGTCGCGGGACAGGGTTTGTAGAGTCGATATGACATTTCAGACCTGAACACGTCCCCGGTTTTGCGGCCCGGAAGGCCGTAACCCTGGGCAATGCGGTTAATATCGCTCACCGAAAGTAGCGAGAGTGTAATTGATTTGGCGCGCTGTAAGAGCAGCGGCAGATTACGACCTTCGGTACTCGTACCGAAGATAAGTTCGACAGACCCAACCGATTCCCCTTCCACTTTTCTTATCCAAGACTGGAATGCATCGCTAAGCCCCTGAACATTTAGGCCCAGGTTTGTCCTGCCCGAAATTTGTCCTGCCCATGCGCGCGCGGGAGCAACATTCATGAAGCGCATGCTGTTTAATGCGACACAGGCTGAAGAACTACGTGTCGCCATAGTCGAGGGCCAGAAACTGATTGACCTCGACATTGAATCGGCCTCGAAAGAGCAACGCAAGAGCAATATCTACAAAGGCGTCATCACCCGCGTCGAGCCCAGCCTGGAAGCTGCGTTCATCGACTACGGCACCGATCGCCACGGTTTTCTCCCGTTCAAGGAAGTCGCCCGCGCCTATTTCAAGGCCGGCGTCGACGTCGGCCGCGCGCGCATCCAGGACGCGCTCAAGGAAGGCCAGGAGCTGATCGTCCAGGTGGAGAAGGACGAGCGCGGCAACAAAGGAGCGGCGCTCACCACGTTCATCAGCCTAGCCGGACGCTACCTGGTGCTGATGCCGAACAACCCACGCGGAGGCGGCGTGTCGCGCCGCGTCGAGGGCGAGGACCGCGAAGAGTTGCGCGACACCATGGATCAGCTCCCGGTGCCGCCGGGGATGAGCGTGATCGCGCGCACCGCCGGCATCGGCCGCTCGGTGGAGGAACTCGACTGGGATCTGAAATACCTGCTGCAACTGTGGCATGCGATCGAGGAAGCATCCACCAGCCAGAAAGGTGCATTCCTGATTTACCAGGAAGGCAGCCTCGTCATTCGCGCCATCCGCGATTACTTCCATCCCGAGATCGGCGAGATCCTGATCGACACCGATTCGATCTACGAACAGGCGCAGCAGTTCATGGCGCATGTGATGCCGGACAACGTCAACCGCGTGAAGCGCTACCGCGACGACGTCCCCCTGTTTTCGCGCTTCCAGATCGAACACCAGATCGAGACCGCCTACTCGCGCCAGGTTAACCGTCCCGCAGGCGGCGCGGTGGTCATAGACCACACCGAGGCGCTGGTCGCGATCGACGTCAATTCGGCGCGCTCGACGCGCGGCAGCGACATCGAGGAGACCGCGTTCCGCACCAATCTCGAGGCGGCCGAGGAAATCGCGCGCCAGTTGCGCCTGCGCGACCTGGGCGGGCTGATCGTGATCGACTTCATCGACATGGAGTCGCAGCGCAACCAGCGCGAGGTCGAAAACCGCCTGCGCGAATCGCTGCACTTCGACCGTGCGCGCGTGCAGATGGGCAAGATTTCGCGCTTCGGCCTGATGGAGCTGTCGCGCCAGCGCCTGCGCCCGTCGCTGGGCGAAGGCAGCACCATCACCTGCCCGCGCTGCAACGGCATCGGCCATATCCGCGGCATCGAGTCCACCGCGCTGCACATCCTGCGCATCATCCAGGAGGAGGCGATGAAGGAAAACACCGCCGCCGTGCATGCCCAGGTGCCGGTGGACGTGGCGACTTTCCTGCTGAACGAGAAACGCACCGACATTCACGGCGTCGAAGCACGGCTCAAGGTCAATGTGGTGCTGATACCTAACATTCATCTGGAGACGCCGCATTACCAGATTTCGCGTCTGCGCCACGACGACCTGAATCAATCCGAGCCCCTGCCCGCCAGCTATAACCTAGTGCAGATGCCCACCGAGGAAGAGGTCAAACCGCAGACCGGCGTGGAGCCGAAAGCGGCGCGGCCCGAGGCCGCGGTAAAGGGCATCACGTCGGGTGAACCCGCGCCGGTGTCGGTAGCGAAACCGGCCGAGCCTCAAGCGCAGCCGGGCATCATCTCCCGCATCATGGGTTGGTTCAAAGGCGAAGCAGCGAAAGCCGAGGCCGAACCAAGTAGCGGTATCCGTCCCTCGCGCCGCGAGCCCAGGCGCGAGCCGCAGCGCGAGCGCGGTGAACGTAGCGAACGCGGCGAGCGCGGCGGGCGTGGCATACGCGGCGGGCGCGATCGCCAGGACCGCGGCGGGCGCGAAGGCCGGCCGGCGCAAGGCGAAGTTAACCGACCAGAGCAGCGCGAGCCGCGCCAGGAGCGCAGTCGTGGCGAACGACCGGAACGCGCAGCACGCCCGGAGCGCGAAGGACGCCCGGAGCGCGGCGAGCGTCCGCCGCGCGAACCGCGCGCGCCACGCCCGCCGCGGCCGCAGGCGCAAGCCGAGCTGCAGCCGGGCGCTGAAACCAAGCCGCAGGATGAGCAGCGCCCGGAAGGCGGCGGCGAAACCGGACGCAGTCGCGGCCGGCGCGGACGCGGTGGTCGGGGTGAACGCGGTGAACGCGCCGAACGCGCAGATCGCGGCGAGCACATCGAGTCAGGAGAGCGCGGAGAACGTGCAGCACAGGCGGAACACGCAGCGCGGGCGGAACGTGCCGAAGGCGGAGGCAAGGCTGAAACCGAAATGCAAATGCCTGCGCAGCAGGCAGTGCCCGAAGAAAAATTTGCGGCCCCTGCACCGGATGAGGTGGTTCACCCCCCAGTGGCCGAAGTGGCCGAAGTGCCCGAAGTGCCGATTCCTGTCGTCGTCACGGAACCAGCGATCGTAGCCGAGCCCTTGGTAGAGGCGATCGCAGTCCACGCGGAGCCTGCCCAGGTGCAGCCGGCTCCGGTGCAACCCGCTCCAGTGCCGATTCCTCTCCGTTCGGAGCCGGCGCCATCGCCAGCGCCTGTCCTCACCGTGGAGAATGCACTGCAGGAAAGCGGTTTGGTGATGATCCAGACCGATCCGAGCAAGGTGAAGCTGGCCGAACCTGTAGCCGAACCGCGGTTGGTAGCGGCGCAGCCGCGTCCGCGGCGTACACCGCCTCCCGACACCGGCCCGTTGCAGATAGTTGAAACAAAGAAATAGATCCGTTTCCACGCAATAGCGCAAAGCGCGCGAAGAGCGGTTAGAGCAAGATCTTCGCGCGCTTTGCGCCCAAGCGATCAATCGATCAATTAAAGCGGGTCGAGCGAATCGCGTTCCGCAAGCCCTCGGCCGCATCCTCCTGCATTCCAAGTACCGCCTCGAAATCGTCCGGCCCACCGTCATACGGATCGGGCACCTCGCCCGCAGTGCGGCGTCCCGCGCCCTGCCGCCGCTGGCGCCGGCCCCCGGCAATGCTGTAAGCTGTGCGCCCTCCAACTGCAAAGGCGAGCATCGCCAGTTTCTCCCATGACCCGATCCGCCTGTGCCAGCCCCGACGAGCCTTTGCTCGCCGGCCTCACCGTCATTGATTTCACTCGCGTGCTTGCCGGACCGTACACGACGCGCATGCTCGCGGATCTCGGCGCGCGCGTAATTAAAATAGAGCGCCCCGGCGAAGGTGATGAGATCCGCCATACTGTGCTCCAGCTTGACCCCGCGCGCACGGATCAAAGCAGTTACTTCGCACGTTTGAACGCCGGCAAACAGAGCATAGCAATCGATCTCGCCCATGCGCAGGCGCGCGATGTTGTGCTCGATCTGGTGCGCACCGCCGACGTAGTGGTGGAAAACTTCTCCCCCGGCGTGATGGCGCGTTACGGCCTGGACGAGGCCGCGCTGCGAGCCTTGCGCCCCGACCTCGTCTACTGCTCCATCTCCGGCTTCGGCCAGACCGGGCCATTGAGCTCGATGCAAGCCTACGCGCACCTGATTAACGCCATCTCCGGCATGATGGACCTCGAGCGCGGCGGCGAAGCCAAGCCGCGCGTGGCCTACCTGCAGGTGGCCGACGTGCTCGCCGGCGCGCACGCGTTCGGCGCGATCTGCGCCGCGCTGGTGCGCCGTGGCCGCAACGGTAGCGGGGCGTATCTGGACGTGTCGATGCTCGAGTGCCTGGTGGCCGCGGACGACGTCACCTACGGCGCGCTGCTGAACGGCGGCAAGGTGCAGCGCGAGCCGCGCATCGGCATGGTGGTGCAGTCTGTCGGCGAGCGTTACCTGGCGATGCAAAGCGCCGGCGCGCCGCATCTGTGGTCGCGCCTGGTGGCGCTGATCGGCCGCCCCGGACTCGAAACCGACGCGCGCTTCGCCACGCCGATGGCGCGGCGCACGAACTGGCCGGCGTTGCTGGAGATCCTGCGCCAATGGCTCAGCGGCTTCGACAGCGTGGAGCAGGCGGTCGAAACGCTTACTGCTGCGCGCATTCCGGCGGTGCCGATGCTCTCGCCAGAGGAAGTCATCGAACATCCGCAGATGGCGGCGCGCTCGGCATTTCCGGAAATCGATCATCCGGGTCGCGGCCGCGTGCGCGTAACCGCGCTGCCTTTCCACGTAGACCGCCGGCCGGTCGCCCCCGGCGGTCCCGCACCGTATCGCGTGGGGCAGCACACACGCGAGCTGCTGAGCGAGCACCTCGGCTACTCCGCCGAGCGCATCGAGGCGCTGCAGTCGCTGCAGGTGATCGAGATACCCGAAGCATAGCTGCATGTGTGATACACGCGGCGACCTATCTTGATCACCGAACCCCTGTTCTATGCCGCCGCGATCCCGGCGCTGCTGATTACCGGCATTTCCAAGGCCGGCTTCGGCAGCGGCCTCGGCATCCTCGCCGTGCCGCTGATCGCGCTCACCATGCCGACGACGCAGGCCGCCGCGATCATGCTGCCAATCCTGTGCGTGATGGATCTGGCGGCGCTGTGGGTCTATCGCGGTCAGTGGAGCCGCGAGAACATGAAAATCATGCTGCCCGGCGGCCTCACCGGCATCGTCCTGGGCGCGCTCACTTTCCGCTACGTGAGCGAGGCCGGGCTGAAGCTCATGCTCGGCGCGGTCGCGATCGGCTTCCTGCTGCAGCGCTGGATCAGCGCCTCGGCGCACCAGGAGAAAACGACGCCCGCTGCGGGCAAAGGCTATTTCTGGTCCACCCTGTCCGGTTACACCAGCACCCTAGCGCACGCCGGCGGCCCGCCGATGTCGATCTACCTGCTGCCGCAGCGAATGGACAAGGCGCTGCTGGTCGGCACCACGGTGGTGTTCTTCACCATCATGAATTACGTCAAGCTCATACCCTATACCCTGCTCGGCCTGTTCGACGGCGGCAATCTGGCCACCTCCGCCGGCCTCGCGCCGCTGGGAGTGTTCGGGATATTCTGCGGCGTATGGCTGCGCAAGCGCATCGCGGAAACCTTGTTCTACCGCCTCTGTTACGGCTTCCTGTTCGTCACCGGGGTGAAGCTGTTGTACGATGGCGTTGTCAAACTGACGTAGCCGAAAATTGGAGACCAAGCATGAACCAGCAACCTATATGCGAACTGAGCGAGTTGGCCGCCGCCGTGCCCGACGGCGCCAAGCTGGTGGTTCCTGCGGATAATTGCGGCGTGGCCATGGCCGCCACGCGCGAACTGGTGCGCCGCGGCGTGCGCGGCCTGCACCTGGTATGCGTGCCGATCAGCGGGCTGCAGGCCGAAATCCTGATCGGCGCCGGCGCGATCGACGTTATCGAGACCGCGGCGGTGACGCTGGGTGAATTCGGGCCGGCGCAGCGTTTCATCGATGCGCTGCGCAATCGGCGCATCCGCATCCTGGACGCCACCTGCCCGGCGGTGCATGCCGCATTGCAGGCCGGGCAGAAAGGCCTGCCCTTCATCCCGCTGCGCGGGCTGATCGGCAGCGACCTCCTCGTCTCGCGTCCGGATTGGAAAGTCATCGACAATCCGTTTCAACCGGGTGACCCGATCGCCGTGCTGCCCGCGATCAATCCGGACATCGCGCTGTTTCACGCGCCGCTCGCGGACCGCGCGGGCAATGTGTATATCGGGCGCAGGCGCGAGCTGCTTACCATGGCGCACGCATCGAAGCAGACCTTCGTCACGGTCGAGACGATCAGCGAGCACGACCTGTTCGACGACCCCAAGCTGGCGCCGGGGGTGGTGCCGGCGATTTACGTCAGCCGCATCGCCCTCGCCAAACAAGGCGCCTGGCCGATCGGTCTGCCCGGGCACTACGGCGCCGACGATGCGGCGATCAGCCGCTATGTGCAGGGCGCCAAGACCGAGGAAGGCTTCCGCCGCTTTCTCGACGAGTGGCTGGGCGAAGCCGCTGTGACAGCATGAAGCTCGAC
>JBQMQE010000021.1:0-3811 GCA_052172655.1 Burkholderiales bacterium | reverse complement strand
TGTCGAACAATGGCTGGGTGTGACGGAGATCGAGCCAGCATGAAGCTCGACTACAGCCGCGCCGAGCTGCTGGTCGCGGTGATCGCGCGCCTGCTCGAGGGCTGCCGTCATGTCACCGTCGGCGCCTCCTCGCCCATCCCCGGAGCGGCGGCGCTGCTGCGGCGCGAGCTGACCCAAGGCGCAATGCGCGTGACCATACTCGGCTCCAATCGCTACAACGCGTACACCAACGGCGGCGTCGAAACCTTCGACATGGCGGCGCAGGGCCGCATCGACGCGTTCTTTCTCGGCGGCGGGCAGATCGACGGCCAGGGGAATATCAATCTCGTCGGCACAGGGACTTACCCCGCGAACGACGTGCGCTGGCCCGGCTGCTTCGGTTCGGCCTATCTGTACTACCTGGTGCCGAAAGTGATCCTGTTCCGCGAAGAGCATACGCGGCGGGTGCTGGTGCCCAAGGTCGATTTCATCAGTTCGCCCGGCGTGAGCGCACCCGAAGTCTATCGGCCGGGCGGCCCTTACGGCCTGCTCACCGGGATCGCATGGTTTTCTTTCGACAAACAGCAGCAGCGCTTCCGTCTGGAAAGCGTGCACCCCGGACACAGCGTCGAGGAAATCCGCGACCAGACCGGCTTCGAATTCGATTGCCCGGCGCAGGTGCCGTTCACGCGCGCGCCAGAACCCGAAATACTGGCGCTGATCCGTGGCCACATACGCAACGACATCGCCGAGACCTATCCGCGCTTCGCGTCGACCTTTGCCAACTGAGCGGGAACCATGAGCGACCACACCCAACGAGGATTTGATGCTACCTGATAGCGAGACGCCTAACGTCACCCGCCGCGTCATACTGGCGCTGCTGCTGGGCGCGCTGTTCATGCTCGGCTATCTGGTCCTGGGGTGGTTCATCGCGCCGGCGGTTTGGGCCGCCATTCTCGCCTATGTCACCTGGCCCGCCTATGCGCGACTGCGCCGCCTCATGCGCGGCTATGCCATGGCGAGCGCGCTGGTGATGACGCTGTTGCTGACCACCGCATTCGTGCTGCCGCTGTTGTGGCTGATCACTCTGATGCAAGGTGACTTCGTCCTTGCCTACCAAGCCGCCTCAAGCTACATGGCCGACGGACCGCACCGGCTGCCCGATTTCGTCCTGCACCTGCCCTGGATAGGCGAACGATTGCAGACCTTCCTCGATCAAATTACCACCGATCCCGCCGCGCTGAGCGAGCAGCTGACAAACTGGGCGCGGCAGTGGCAAGGCGAACTGGGAAACCTGGTCGGCGGGGTGGGGCGCAATGCGGTCAAACTCGGATTCGCCCTGCTCACGGTCCTGTTCGTTTATCGCGACGGGGAAAGCCTGCTCGACCAGGTGCGGCGGGTATTGCGGCGCTTTCTCGGCACGCGCGTCGATGGCTACTTCGTCGCCATCGGCAACACCACCAAGGCGGTGCTCTACGGCCTGGTCCTGACCGCATTGGCACAGGGCCTGCTGGCGGGCGTGGGCTACTGGGCCGCCGGAGTGCGGGCGCCGGTGCTGCTCGGCGCGTTTACCGCGCTGATCGCGCTGATGCCGTTCGGCACGCCCTTCGTCTGGGGCGCCCTCGGCGCCTGGCTGCTGTTTACGGGCAACACGCTCGAAGGCATAGGCCTGCTGCTGTGGGGCGCGCTGGTCGTGAGCTCGGTCGACAACCTGATCCGCCCCATGGTAATCAGCAGCGCCACGCGGATTCCGTTTCTGCTGGTGATGTTCGGCGTGATCGGCGGCCTCGCAGCGTTCGGCCTGATCGGCATGTTCATCGGGCCGGTGATCGTCGCGGTGCTGCTGGCCGTATGGCGCGAGTGGCTGGAAGAAAAGGCACCGGCCCAACCCGGCCCGCCGCCTGCGGCCTGAGCGCTCAGCGGCCCTGGCGCACCGACCGCAGATACCCGCTTCAGCTATCGCGGCCTTTCATCATGCGCAGCGGGTTGTAGGCAAGCACGGTCTCGCCTTTCTGATTGATCACCTCGTTCTCGGTGCGCACCAGCCCGCGATTGCCTTTGGACGTCGCGCGCACTTCGCTGACCCTGCATTCGACATGAATGGTGTCGCCGACGAAGGTCGGCCCTTTGACGTCCAGCGTGGCGTTCAAGAACGCGAGCCCCGTGCCCTGCATCATGGGCAGCAGCAGGCCCTCGGCGCAGGCATAGACCAAGGCCGCGGGCACCACCCGCCCGGCGATCGCCATGCCTTCGCGGTCCTCGGTGTTGGTGAACAATTCCTCCGTCAGCCAGGACAGATTGATGAAGTTCACCAGGTCGGTTTCGGTGAGCGTGCGCCCCACGGTGCGGTAGCGGTCGCCGACCGAAAGATCGTGCCAGAACATTCCCATGCCCAGCAATTTCATGTCTTTTTCCATTTGCACTTTCCAATTTTCGACGGCTCAATGTTACCCTCCGCTGCGCCGCTTGTGAATCGGGCGCAAGATTTTTCCATCGGTTGAAGACGACTTGGCCAAAGAACTCGATCTGAAAGCGCTAGACTTCGGCGCCATCGTCCGCGCGGGCGACAGCGTCATGTGGGGCCAGGCCAACGCCGAGCCGGTGCCGCTCAGCCGGGCGCTGATGGCGCAGCGCCATGCCATCGGCGACTTCAGCGTTTTTCTCGGCGTCACCTACTCCGACACGCTGAAGGCGGAGTACGCCGACTGCATCCGTTTTTCCGCCTACTGCGGCAGCGGCGGCAACCGCGCGCTCGCCAAGGCGGGGAAACTCGACATCCTGCCCTGCCACTACTCGCAGCTGCGCGAACTGATCGCCAGCCGGCGGCTGAAAGTGGACGTGCTGCTGCTGCAGCTCGCCCCGGCGAACGAGCGCGGCGAGTACAGCCTGTCGATCGCGCACGAATACCTGATCCCGGCGCTCGAAGCCGCGCGCGTGGTCATCGCCGAAGTGAACGAATGCGCGCCCTGGACCTGCGGCGAGCGGCCGGTCGTCAAAGCCGATCTGGACTACATCGTGCACACCTCCCGCCCTCCGCTGCAGCTCGTGCACCCGCAGCCGGGCGCGGCCGAACTGGAAATCGCGCGCAAGGTCGCGGCGCTGATCGAGGACGGCGCGACGCTGCAATTCGGCCTGGGCGCCCTGCCCGAGGCGATCCTCGCCCAACTCGCCGACCGGCGCGACCTCGGCGTGCACTCCGGCGCCATCGGCGATCAGGTCGCCGCGCTGATGCAGGCCGGTGTCATCAACAACGCGAGAAAGAGCATAGACCGCGGTGTGAGCATCGCCGGCATCATGTTCGGCAGCAAGCGCCTGCACGATTTTGCCCACCGCAATCCGCAAATCCAGTTTCGCAACTCCTCCTACACGCACGGTCCCGACGTGCTGGCGCGGATCGAACGCTTCACCGCGCTCAACTCCGCGGTCGAGGTCGACCTCTCCGGCCAGATCAACGCCGAAGTCGCCGCCGGCGTGTATGTTGGTGCGGTCGGCGGGGCGGTCGACTTCCTGCGCGCGGCGCAGCACTCCAGGGGCGGCCTGCCCATCGTCGCCCTGCCCTCCACCGCCGGCAGGCACAGCCGCATCGTCGCCAAACTGAACGGCCCGGTGAGCACCCCCAGGAGCGACGCCGGCATCATCGTCACCGAATACGGCGTCGCCGACCTGCGCGGCGCGGGCCTGGCCGAGCGCGCGCGCAGGATGCTCGCCATCGCCCACCCCGAGCAGCGCGACAGGCTGGAGCGGGAGAGCCGCGGCGGCTGATGATCGCCCCCTGTGCCGCCCTCACCTCCGGTTCCACCCGCGCCGCAGGATGGCGCTTTGCGCTCCAGCC
>JBQMQE010000020.1:0-31808 GCA_052172655.1 Burkholderiales bacterium | reverse complement strand
GGAGGTCCAACCCGAGACGGCGCTCGATGCTTGCTGCAGGTGCAGGGCTAAAGCCAAGCCCGGTCCGGCCGTTAACCCCTTTGGGGCTTCCGGTCAGCGACGGTGAGCCGCAAACACGATTGTTTGTCAGAGGGCGTGCAGCCGCGCGGTCGAGGGCAGGTTCGGGCACCATTATCGCCGCGATCGGCGGTTCGGCACTATGCCGGTGACTCGGGCAAAGGCGGGGGGCCACTTGGTGAATGCGCGTAACGCAACCGATATGCAGTCGAACCAGCCGCGCCTCGCCGAGGCCGCGCTTGAGGGGGGCGGGTCAGACGCCACCTCCACCAGGCAGCAACTCGAGGCCGATGTGCGCCGCGCTTTGCTGTGCCACGAGTTCCTGCTGCACTATCAGCCCAAGGTGAGTTGCAAGAGCGGCCGCATCATCGGGGTCGAGGCGTTGATACGCTGGCAGCACCCAAGCCGCGGCCTGGTGTCGCCCGGCGAATTCATTCCTCTGCTCGAACAAAGCGAGCTGATCGTCCCGGTCGGCGATTGGGTGCTGCGCTGCGCCTGTAAGCAGACACGCGCCTGGCATGAGGCGGGACTGGGCCAAATCGCAGTGGCGGTGAATCTGTCGGGCCGCCAGCTGGAAATGGAGAACCTGTACACGGTCGTGAAAGCGGCGCTGGACGACAGCGGCCTGGAGCCCGCGTATCTCGATCTCGAACTGACCGCGAGCGACCTGATGCGCAATCCGGAGGGGGCGATCGCAACGCTTTCGGGGCTGAAAGCCATCGGGGTGCATACCTCGGTGGATGCCTTTGGCACCGGCAATTCGTGCCTCGCTTACCTGAATCGTTTCCAGCTTGACCGCCTGAAGGTGGACCGATCCATCATCCAGAACATCACCGTCGACCCGAATGACGCCTCGGTGACCCGCGCAGTGATTGCCATGGCGCACAGCCTCAAGCTCGATGTGGTCGCGGTGGGGGTGGAGACCGAGGCGCAGCTCGGCGTGCTCATCGCGAATAACTGCGACGCCATCCAGGGCTATTACTTCAGCCAGCCGGTGGACGCCGATGCGCTTGCGGGGCTGCTGTGCGAGGATCGGCGCCTGGTGAGCAAGCTGCTCAGCGCGGAATCAAATTTGCGTACGCTGCTGCTCGTGGACGACGACGAGAACATCCTCAATTCGCTGAAACGGCTGCTGCGCCGCAATGGTTACCGCATCCTCACCGCGTCCAGCGCCGAGCAGGGCCTGATCTTGCTCGCCGAGAACCGCGTCGACGTGATGATCTCCGATCAGCGCATGCCCGGGATGCCCGGCGTAGAGTTTCTGCGCCGCGTAAAGGATATTCATCCCGACAGCGTGCGCATGATGCTCTCCGGGTACACCGACCTGAAATCGGTCATCGACGCCATCAACGAGGGCGCAATCTACAAGTTCCTTACCAAGCCCTGGGACGACGAGCTGCTGTGCGTCAACATCGAAGAGGCCTTTCGGCGCAAGGAAATGGCCGTCGACAACAAGCGTCTCGGCGAGAAGCTGCACGTGGCCAATATAGAGTTGGCGAGGGTCAACGACGAACTGCGCCAGCACCTGCGCCAACAATCGAAGCAAGTGATGCGCGACGAGGTCGCCCTCGGAACCGCGCAGGGAGTGCTGCAGCACCTGCCATGGCCGTATATTGGCGTCGACGCCGACGGCATGATCGCGGCGGCCAACGCGGATGCCGAAGTGCTGTTGGCCAACCGAGCGCCGCTGCTCGGAACGATGGCGGCGGAATGTCTGCCCGGGGCGCTGATGACGTGGCTCGATAGCGAACGAGCCGGCGTTCTCGGACTGGAAATTGCCGGAACCCGCTATCGGGTATCGCGGCGCTCGATGGGCGCGAAGTCACGCTCGAGCGGCACGCTGCTTACGTTCGAACCCGAAGGATCACGGACGTGAGTCCCGTGACCGTCCGCGCAGCCCCGCCTGCCGCCCCGACGGCGGGCGCGGACTCCTCCACACAGGCAGCACAACGCAAAGCCGCATTGCAGCGCATTCCGTTTCTTTTTCGCCGCGCCGGCTCGGACATCACCATGCAGGCGCTGTTGCGGGTCATGGTCGATTACCGGACGGAGACATAGCCGTGCAGCCGCTGAACCTGGAACAGGTGACCGCCCAGATCCGGCAACTGCCGTCTTTGCCCGCCGTGGTTGCCGAAGTGCTTGAGTCCTTTGAGGATGAGCAGGCCGATAGCGGCGCAATCGGCCACAAGATCGCACAAGACCAGGCGCTCTTCGCGAAGGTGCTGCGCGTGGCCAATTCATTGTTCTATGGACTGCAGGCCAAGGTCGTGACGGTCCAGGACGCGATGACTGTGCTGGGTTTTCGCAACGTCCGCACCCTGGTGATGGCGGCGGGCGTGACCGGCAGCTTTCCCGCGATCGCCGCCGGCTGGTTCGATATGCGCGTCTTCTGGATGCATGGCATCGTCACCGCCGTATGCGCACGGTCGCTGGCGGGCGATGCGGGCATCAATCCCGAGCGCGCATTTGCCGCGGGCTTGCTCCATGACATCGGAGGCGTCGTGCTCGCGACGTGCTTCCCCGACAGATATCGGCGCGTGGCCGCATACCGCGCGCAGCACGATTGCTACCCGATCGAGGCGGAGCGCGAGGTGCTGGGACTGGACCACGCCGCGGTTGGCGGCGCGCTCACCGAGCGCTGGAAGTTCGCGCCCGTCATCCAGCAAGCGGTCGCCGGACACCATTGCCCCGGGGGCGAGGGTACACCCGGCAGCAAGCCTGACCTGACCGGCCTGATCCATATTGCCGACGTGACCGCGCACGCGCTCGACCTGGCCGGAGACGCCAGGGAACTCGTTCCCCCGCTGGACACCGTTACATGGACGCGCATGGGCATTACCTGGCCGCAATTCCGGCAGCGACTTGAGGGCACGGAGTGTCGCGTCCCGGGCGCAGCACTGCTGCTGGCGGCATGATGCTCTCCGGCCTGAGGGCGCGTCTCATGCTGCTGGTGGTCGCTGCGCTTGTGCCTGCAATGCTGTTGATCTTGTACATGGCGACGCAATACTACGAAAGGACGCGCCTGCAGGTGCAGGAAGCGGCGCTTCGCCTGGCGCACGTCGTTGGCACCGATCATGCCCGGCAGGTCAGCGCCGCCCGGCGGATACTTCTCGCGCTGGCCGACATGGAGGAAGTGCGCCATTCAGATTCGCGCGGATGCGCTAGCGGTCTGCCGTACCTGGTCTCGCCCGAAAGCGACTTCATTGATTTGCAGTTGATCGACGCCACAGGCAATCGCCTGTGTACCTGGCCTGCGGGTACCCATCCCGTCTCCGCGGCCGAATCCGCTCTGGCGCGCCAGGCGATCGAAGCGGGTCACTTTGTGGTCGGCGGCTACGAATTTGACGCGCGTGCCGGCCGCTCGGAGGCCCATTTTGCCTACCCGCGCACGCCGTCCCACGGGCAAACGTCGGCCGCTCTAGTCCTTTCCTACGATCTTTCCCGCATCGGCGACCTGATCCGCGGCAGCGGGCTGCCGGAGCATGCCTCCGTGGCCATCATGAATAGCGACGGCGAGCTCCTGTACGGTTTTTCGAAAACTGAGCAATCGGCAGGCAATCAAATCGCCGATATGCCCCACGGCCACGGCGGCCACGACCGGAAGCAAGCAGGGGTGGACGAGGTCGAGGGATTCGACGGTCTTCCCCGGCTGCTTGCGTTCGCGCCATTGCAGTTGCGGGAAACCGGCCAAGCGTTCCACGTCCATGTGGGAATCCCGAGTGCGATCGCCTACCGGAATAACACGCTTACGCTCGCCGCGGCCCTCGGCGGCCTGGGCGTCGTGTCGATGATCGTTCTCGCCCTCGCCTGGTTTGGCGGAAATGCCCTGATCGGGCGTCCGATCGGTGCACTGATGGCGGCAGCAAAACGGCTCGGCAGCGGCGACTACGCCGCGCGCAGCGGCCTTGGGCACGCGGCCGGAGAAATCGGCCAACTGGCGACCGACTTCGACGGCATGGCCCAGGCGCTGCAGAAGCGGCAATTCGAGGTGGAACAACTCAAGTTCGCCATCGATGCGCATGCCATCGTCAGTGTTACTGGATTGGACCGCAAGATCACTCGCGTCAACGACAAGTTTGTCGAAATCAGCCAGTACACGCGTGAAGAGCTGATTGGCCAGGACCACCGCATGCTCAACTCCGGCTGCCACGACAAGGCATTCTTCGCGGAGATGCGGCAAACCATCGCTGGCGGTTTCCCTTGGCAGGGTGTCATCCGCAATCGCAGCAAGGACGGCAGTTTCCACTGGCTGGCGACGACGATCATTCCGGTAATTGGTACTGACGGGCGCCACCAGTACTACCTCTCCATACGCACCGACGTCACCCAGATCAAACAGATGGAGGAATCGCTGCGCCGGAGCGAGTCTAAGTTCCGCGGCTTGGCCGACACGATGTCGTCGGCGGTCGTGGTGCAGCGCGAGGGCAAGACCCTCTACGCCAATCGTTACGCGGAAGTGCTGACCGGCTTTTCCAGCGACGAGTTGTTGACCATGGACTTGCTCGAAATCGCTCATCCCGAATCGAGGCAATTGATCCGGGACCGCGGCGAGGCCTGTATCGCCGGGAAGCCGGTGTCTCCGCGCTTCGAGTTCCGGCTCAACACCAAGGAAGGACAGGAGCGCTGGGTCGAGATGAGCGGAGGACTCGTCAATTTCGATGGACAAACCTGCCTGCTCGGCACGTTTACCGACATCACCGAACGGCATGCGGCACGGGATGCCTTGCGCCATGCACATGCCAAACTGGAGCATCTGGTGGAAAAGAGAACCGAGCAGCTTCGGGCCGCCAAGGAGGATCTCGAGCGTGACGTGGTGCGGCGGCGTCAAGCCGCGGCCGAGTTGATCGAGCGCAATACCGAGCTGACCGCGCTGAACCAGCAACTGAGCGACGTCCAGTTTCAACTGCTGCAATCGGAGAAGCTGGCCTCGGTGGGCCAGCTCGCGGCCGGTGTTGCGCATGAGATCAACAACCCGATCGGCTACGTCCATTCCAACCTGGGGACGCTGGAGAACTACCTGGGCGACCTGTTCAAGCTCATGGACGCCTACGGCGAAGCGGAAGCGGCGATGCCGCCGGAGCATGCCGCGATGCAGGCGCTGCAGCGCCTCAAGAGCAGTCTGGACCTGGACTTCCTCAGACAAGACCTGCTGGCGCTGATGAACGAATCCAAGGAAGGCATCACCCGGGTGCGCAAGATCGTACAGGACCTGAAAGACTTCTCGCGCGTGGACAGCTCGCAGGAATGGCAATGGTCGGATCTGCACCAGGGGCTGGACAGCACGCTCAACATCGTCGCCAACGAGATCAAGTACCGCGCCGACGTGTGCAAGCGCTATGGCAGCATTCCCGACATCGAATGTCTGCCCTCGCAGCTCAATCAGGTGTTCATGAACCTGCTGATGAATGCCGCGCAGGCCATTTCGCAGGATATGCGCGGCACCATCACCCTGAGCACCGGGCGGCAAGGCGACTCGGTGTGGGTGGATGTCGCCGACACCGGCTGCGGCATCGCCAAGGAAAGCCTGGCGCGCATATTCGATCCGTTCTACACCACCAAGCCGGTGGGCAAGGGCACCGGACTGGGCCTGTCGCTCTCCTACGGCATCGTGCAAAAGCACAACGGCCGCATCGAGGTCACGAGCGAACCAGGCAAGGGCACCACCTTCCGCGTGTGGCTGCCGCTGCATCATGCCGATATCAACGAACCTGTGGACATGGTGGCGGCATAACATGGACCAGTTCGGCATGAGCGATAGCGACTCGCGTACACAGGCTCCGCTGGCGCTCGTCATCGATGACGACGCGACCATGCGCCTGCTGCTGCGCCAGACGATCGAGGGAAACGGCTTGCGCATGGCGGAGGCCTGCGACGGCGCTAGCGGCCTCGCCGAGTTTGAGCGGCTGCAGCCGGACGTCGTGCTGCTCGACGTGATGATGCCCGGCATGGACGGCTTCGAAACGTGTGCGCGGCTGCGTGCGCTTCCCGGTGGCGCCAATGTCCCGGTGCTGATGGTGACCGGGCGAGACGACAACGATGCCATCGACCGCGCCTATCAGTCCGGCGCGACCGACTTCATTCTCAAGCCGATCCTCTGGCCTATTCTCGGGCACCACTTGCGCTACGTTCTTCGATCCGGCCAGCTGATGGCAGACCTGGCGAGAAGCGAGGCGCGCTTCCAGGCCACCTTCGACCAGACCGCGGTCGGCATCACGCATATCGCGATGGATGGACGCTTCCTGATGGTCAACCGGAGGTTCTGCGAAATACTCGGCTATTCGAAGGACGAAATGCTGCAACTCGGCGTGGACGACATAACCGACCCGCGGGACCGGGCGCGCAGCATCGCGCTGCGAATGCAAATAGACAGCGGCAAGACCGATAACTTTGCCAATGAACATCGCTTGGTGCGCAAGGTTGGCGCCTTTATCTGGGTAACCGTTACCGTATCCCTGATACGCGACCAGAATGGCCAGCCGATGTACAAGATCGGCGTGATTCAGGATATTACCGAGCGCAAGCTGGCAGAAGCGACGCTGAAGCGAACCAACGACGATCTCAAGGCGATCAACGCGCGCTTGCATGACGCCCAGGCTCAACTGCTGCAGTCGGAGAAGCTGGCCTCGGTGGGCCAGCTCGCGGCCGGTGTCGCGCACGAGATCAACAACCCGATCGGCTACGTCCATTCCAACCTGGGAGCGCTGGAGAACTACCTGGGCGACCTGTTCAAGCTCATGGACGCCTACGGCGAAGCGGAAGCGGCGATGCCGCCGGAGCATGCCGCGATGCAGGCGCTGCAGCGCCTCAAGAGCAGTCTGGACCTGGACTTCCTCAGACAAGACCTGCTGGCGCTGATGAACGAATCCAAGGAAGGCATCACCCGGGTGCGCAAGATCGTACAGGACCTGAAAGACTTCTCGCGCGTGGACAGCTCGCAGGAATGGCAATGGTCGGATCTGCACCAGGGGCTGGACAGCACGCTCAACATCGTCGCCAACGAGATCAAGTACCGCGCCGACGTGTGCAAGCGCTATGGCAGCATTCCCGACATCGAATGTCTGCCCTCGCAGCTCAATCAGGTGTTCATGAACCTGCTGATGAATGCCGCGCAGGCCATTTCGCAGGATATGCGCGGCACCATCACCCTGAGCACCGGGCGGCAAGGCGACTCGGTGTGGGTGGATGTCGCCGACACCGGCTGCGGCATCGCCAAGGAAAGCCTGGCGCGCATATTCGATCCGTTCTACACCACCAAGCCGGTGGGCAAGGGCACCGGACTGGGCCTGTCGCTCTCCTACGGCATCGTGCAAAAGCACAACGGCCGCATCGAGGTCACGAGCGAACCAGGCAAGGGCACCACCTTCCGCGTTATCCTGCCCATTCAGCCAATCGAGCGCCGCGGTGCAACCGCCGCCGGCGAGGCGGCCGAACCGGACAGGGCGACGGCCGAGGCGGGCGCATGAGCAACGCCGCCGCATTGGCGAGCACACCCGCGTCCGAGCCCGTGGTCACGCTGCTGTGCGTGGATGACGAGCCGAATATCGTTGCCGCGCTCAAGCGCCTGTTCCGCCCGCACGGCTATCGCGTGCTCACCGCCCAGAGCGGCGCGGACGGGTTGAGCATCCTTGCCGGGGAAGCGGTCGACCTGGTCATCTCGGACATGCGCATGCCGGAGATGGACGGGGCGCAGTTTCTGCAGCAGGTGCGCGAGCGCTGGCCCGATAGCGTGCGTGTTCTGCTTACCGGCTATGCCGACATCGCTTCGACGGTGGAGGCGATCAACAAGGGGGAGATCTACCGCTATCTGTCCAAGCCGTGGAACGACCAGGAGGTGCTGCTGGTGGTGCGCCATGGCATCGAGCGCAGGCGGCTCGAACGCGAAAACCGGCGGCTGGAAGAACTCACGCGGAAGCAGAACGTGGACCTGCAGCAGCTCAACACGGGCCTGGAGGCGCTGGTGGAGCAACGCACCGCCGAAATACGCAGCGCGCTCGATTCGCTGGCGGAGGCGAACGGCAAGCTCAAGGCCAGTTTTCTCACCTCGATCAAGGTGTTCTCCAATCTGATCGAGTTGCGCGAGGGGCGCGAAGCGGGCCACTCGAGGCGGGTCGCCGATCTCGCACGGCGGTTGGCGCAGCACCTGGCACTGAGTCAGACCGAAGTGCAGGATGTGATGCTTGCCGGCCTGCTGCACGATGTGGGCAAGATAGGACTTCCCGACGTCGCGATGGCGAAGCCCGAGAGCCAGATGAATGGCGAGGAACGGGCGCAGCTGCGAAAACACCCCGCCAGGGGCGGCGCCGCGCTGATGGCCCTGGACCAGTTACGCGGCGTAGCCGCCCTGATCAGGTCGCATCACGAGCGCTTCGATGGCCAGGGTTATCCAGACGGTCTCAGGGGCAATGCGATCCCGCTGGGGGCACGCATCCTCGCCGTGGCGAACGATTTCGACGCGCTGCAGCTTGGGCGCATGAGCCCGAGGCGCCTTACCGCGGCGGAAGCGCGTGCCTTAATCCAGCAAGGTGCAGGCAAACGCCACGATTCGAACGTCGTCGCCGCCTTCCTTGAGCTGCTCGGCACGCCGGAAATCGCGCCGCCGCGCGAAATCGCGCTCGGCGTTTCCAGCCTGCGGCCGGGGATGGCGCTCACCCGCGATCTGATCAGCCGCGAAGGCGTGCTGTTGCTCGCCGCGGACTACGCTCTCGATTCGGCGCTCATCCGGCAGTTCGTCGAATTCGAACGCGCGTCAGGGGAGTGTCTGACCGTCCACATTCGCGCTGTCAAAAACCAATAAAGGAGATCCATCATGCGCAGGATCATGCTCATCGACGATGAAATCTACGTGCTGCGCTCGCTGCACCGTCTGCTCGCGCGTCGCTTCCCGGCCGGCGAGGTCGGCATCGAGCTGTTCGACGATCCGCGCGAGGCGCTGGTGTGGGCGGGGGGGCACAGTTTCGATCTGGCGATCAGCGACTACCGTATGGCGCGGATGGACGGCGTCACGCTGCTGCGGCAGTTGCGCGACATCCAGCCGGATACCGTGCGCATGATCGTCAGCGGCGCTGCCGACCAGACGGTGCTGATCGACGCCATCAACAAGGCGCAGATCTACCGCTTCATCGCCAAGCCCTGGGATGACGATGAACTGGTTGCCGCGGTAGGCGACGCGCTGCATTTGCATGATGGTTTGCGCGACCAGCGCGAGATAGCCGACGAGCTGCAGGCGAACGCAGGCACGGCGCCGCGTGACGAGGTTCACGACAGCGGCTCGGCAACGGCCGTGCCGCACAGAGGCGGTTGATATGCAAACGGAACAAACTTCATGGACGCAAGCGGGCGGATGGTAGCCCGCGGCCGGCGCCAGCCTGGGCAAGGATGCACAGCTCCTGCTGGTGTTCGGCAATACGATGCTGCTGGATGCGCAACGGTTCGGCGAACTGCGCCGCCTCTACCCGGCGGCGCTGATCCTGGGGTGTTCGACCGCTGGGGAAATATTGGGAACGCGGGTGTTCGACGACTCGGTCACCGCGACCGCAGTCAGGTTCAACGATACCAGCCTGTGCCTGGCGGCGGAGCAGATTGCCGACCCCAGCCGCAGTTTCGATTCCGGCGCGGCGCTCGGCCGCAAGCTGCTGGGCGACAAGCTTGCGCACGTCTTGGTGATTTCCGACGGCCTCGCGGTCAACGGTACCGACCTCGTGAATGGCCTCAAGTCGGTGTTGCCGGACAAGATCGTCGTCACCGGCGGGCTCTCCGGCGACGGCGCGCGCTTCCAGCGCACCCTGGTAATCGCCGACGCGCCGCCGGCCACGGGCATGGTTGCGGCTCTCGGTCTTTATGGGGCACGCCTGCCCTTCGGCTATGGTTCGCTCGGGGGCTGGGATCCGTTCGGGTCGGAGAGGCTGATCACCAAGTCAAAAGGCAACGTTCTCTACGAACTGGACGGCCAGTCGGCGCTGGCCCTGTACAAGCGCTATCTGGGAGAACATGCGAGCGGGCTGCCGGCCAGCGGATTGATGTTCCCGCTGGCGCTGCGCGGCGCCAGCAGCGGCGAGCAGGGCCTGATGCGCACGATCCACGCGGTGGATGAGGTAGGGCAGTCGATGACCTTTGCCGGAGACATGCCGGAGGGCATGTTCGCGCGGCTGATGAAGGCGAACTTCGACCGTCTCGTCGAGGGCGCATCCGGGGCCGCCAAGGCGAGCCGCGAAACCGGCGGTGCATTGCAGCCGGAGCTGGCCGTGCTCATCAGTTGCGTCGGGCGCAAGCGCGTGCTCGGACAGCGAATCGAAGAGGAAGTCGAGAGCGTACGCGAGGTACTCGGCGAGAGTACGGTGATGACCGGATTCTATTCCTATGGCGAGATCTCGCCGTTCGCGCCGACCGGCCGCTGCGAGCTGCACAATCAGACCATGACGATCACGACTTTTGCCGAAGCCTAGGGAGGACGCCGGATGCCACACGCCATCATGCACGCCCTGCTCGAGCGTCAACTGCGCCGCTACGGCGGCGGGCTTGCCGGCGAACCCGGCGAGCGCCAGCGATTTCTCACCGCTGTCAGCGAGGCCTATGAGCAGTCCGATTCCGATCGCAAGATGATCGAGCGCACGCTCGAGCAGATGTCGCAGGAGCTGAACGAAAGAAACTACGCGCTGCGCAGGGAGAAGGCAGAGCAGGCCGAACTGATCATAAGGCTCGAAGAAGCGAACGGCCATCTGCTGCAATCGGAGAAAATGGCGTCGATCGGCCAGCTCGCCGCGGGCGTCGCGCACGAGATCAACAACCCCATCGGCTTCGTCAACTCCAACCTCGGCACACTGCGCGCCTACGTCGGGCAGCTGCTTGCGGTGCTCGACGCTTATGCGGACGCCGAGTCTGAACTGCCGCAGGGGTCGCAGCGCCTTGCAAGGGTGTGCGAACTCAAACGGGAGATTGATCTCGAGTATGTGAAACAGGACTTGATGGCCTTGATGAACGAGTCCTGCGAGGGCGTCTCGCGGGTGCGCAAGATCGTGCAGGATCTGAAGGACTTTTCCCATGTGGACTCTGGTGAATGGCTATTTGCCGATTTGCACCGTGGCATCGATTCAACGCTCAATGTGGTCAATAACGAAATCAAGTACAAGGCGGAGGTGGTCAAGGACTACGGCGAGTTGCCGCCGGTCTGGTGTCTCGGCTCGCAGCTAAATCAAGTGTTCCTGAATCTGCTGGTGAACGCCGCTAATGCGATCGACGGCCGCGGCACGATCAGCATACGCACGCGCGCGGTCGGAGAATGGGTGCAGGTGGAAATCGCCGATACCGGCTGTGGGATCCCGGCGGAGAACCTGAAGCGAATCTTCGATCCATTCTTCACCACCAAGCCGGTTGGCAAGGGGACGGGCCTCGGCCTGTCTGTGTCCTACGGCATCGTCGACAAACACCACGGGCGGATCGAAGTGGAGAGTACACCTGGCAAGGGCACTTCCTTCAAGGTGTACGTGCCGGTCGGACCTCTGCCGCAACAGGCGCCGGCCTTAGCCGCCTGATTCCGATCGATTGCACCTGAACCGGTGCCTCAGAAAGACGATCTCTTTTATCGCGTGGCAAAACGCGGGCGTCCAGCCATGGACACAGGCGCGAGGTAGCTTCTCCCGGCTGAACGGCCGGAGACGACCGGAGCGGTCCCACAGCCCGCCGCAGATCGAGTGTCCGGTCACGCTGCGTTGCAGCCGGCCACACGAAGAATGTGAATTTTGCGCTGCGGGCGGCGGCTTTTTGTTTTTCAGCGTCCCCGGCCAATGACAGCTTTCCATTCTTGCCGGTGACGGGCGTGGGTCGAGAGTACGAATTCGCGGCGTTTGCAAGTTGCCCTTCGGCGTGCATTCCGGATCGGTGGCCGGTAAGCAGCGCATAGCGGACCAAGTTGGCGCGGGGACCCTGGTGGCAGCGGGTACTTGCAGCCTGAGCGCCAACCAAAGCGGGGACGCGAGTTACAACGCGGCTACTGCCGTAGTCAACACCTTCACCGTTGCGTCCGCAGCCGGGGTTGTCTTGACTAGCCAAACCATTACCTTCGCCTCGCCTGGCGCGCAGCAGGTGGGGACTGCCGTCGCCTTGTCGGCCAGCGCCGACTCGGGCCTGGCTGTAAGCTTCGCCTCGACCACGCCCACGATATGCACGCTGAGCGGCAATACGCTGACACCGGTGGCGGCGGGCAACTGCACCATCACGGCCAATCAGGCCGGCGATAGCAGCTATGCCGCGGCAGCGACGGTAACGCGCACCGTTGCAGTGACCAATCCCGCGGCAGTGGCGTCAGCCGTCAATGGCAAAGCGCTATACGCAAGCAATGGTTGCGGTGGTTGCCATGGCGCGGTGCCGGCGAATATGAATGTGCTGGCCGGCGCCAACAACCCGACCGTCATCCAGAACGCCATCAGCAGCATTTCGGGTATGGCAGGGTTCTCAGGACTGACGAGCCAGAACCTGGCAGACATCGCCGCCTACCTGGCGACACCGACGATTTGATTCGATAACAAGCCTCCGGCAGAGCCGGAGGTATTCCGATTGCAGCCCCCTCGAAGGGGGCTGGTCGAATTCGATGAGTAGCAACCCCACGAATCATGGAGCTGGCGGAAAAATCTATCAGCCCGCCTTCTCCCGCCTCAGCTTCCGCTGCGCCTGCTCCCTGAACTGGGTCGGGGTGCAGCGCTTCTGCTTCGAGAAGAAGCGCGAGAAATACCCCGCATCGGAAAACCCCAACGACAACGCGATCTCCTTGACGCCGATAAACGTATAGACGAGGTCGCGTTCGGCTTCGAGCAGTAGCCGGGCGTTGATCGCGCCCAGCGCCGACTTGCCCAGCACTTCGCGGCACACACGGTTCAATTGCGTCGGGGTGATGCCGAGTTCGCCGGCGTAGTAGGCCACGGATTTGTGCGTGCGGTAGTCGCGATCGAGCAGCGCGCGAAAGCGCTGCAGATGCAGCATCTTGCGGTTCACCGGCCCCGGGGCTCCCGGAGCTAGCGCAGTCTGGGAGCGGGCGGCGAGGATCAACGCCGTGGCAATACTCGCGTGGATTGCGGCGGTGCGCCAGGGGGCGTTGCCGCCGAACTCGCCGACGATGGTCTGGAACAGCTGGTCGACGCGCCGGGCTTCGGCGGACTGGGCCTGGAACCGGTGCAGCTGCGGCAGCGCCAGCCGCGGCTGCAGTTGCGGCGCGCCGGCGAGTATGGTGTCGAGGTACTTTTCCACGATGGTGATCACGCTTCCCTGGATATTCCGTGAGAAGCGAAAGCCGTGCACGCAGAGCGGCGGCACGGTGATGATGCACGGCGGCCGGATCGGCACCGTCGTCGCCTCGAACTGCGCGTCGCCTGAGCCGCTCCTGATGTGCAAAATCTGAAAGAAGGCTTCGTGCCGGTGCGGCTTGATTTCCCAGTTGTAGAGTCGGCTGCGCTCGGCGATGGACTCGCAATGCAGCCGCTCCGGCGGGAGGTTTTCCGAAAGCTCGCCGTAGAGCGCATAGGTCGGTATCGCTTTCATCGGGCCGCACTCTGGGTCTGCTGGAATGTTCGGATTGTCCTGTAGCTTGTCGCTTCTGTCCATTTGCATGCGGGCGCCGGGCCATTACCCTGTGCGTAACTGCAGGAGGAGGAATTTGCCATGCGTGTACAGGTTGCCATCATCGGTGCGGGCCCGTCGGGGCTGCTCTTGGGCCAATTGCTGCATCTCGCCGGCATAGACGCGATTATCGTGGAGCAAAAGAGCAGCGACTACGTGCTCGGGCGCATACGCGCCGGCGTGCTCGAGCAGGGCGCGGTGGACCTGCTCGACCGCGCGGGCGTCGGTGCGCGGCTGCACGTGCAAGGCCTGGTCCACGGCGGCATCGAGCTTTGCTTCGAGGGAGCACGCCACCGCATCGACTTGCGCGGGCTGACCGGCGGCAAGAACGTGACCGTGTACGGCCAGACCGAAGTCACCAAGGATCTGATGAATGCAAGGGAGGCGGCAGGCGCGAAGATCGTCTACGAAGCCGGGGACGTGAGCGTTCATGACTTCGACAGCGACCGTCCGAAGGTGCACTATCGCAAGGATGGGGTCGAGCACGAGATAGCCTGCGATTTCATCGCCGGCTGCGACGGTTTTCATGGCGTGTGTCGGCAGAGCGTGCCGCAGGCGGCGATCAAGACCTTCGAGCGGGTCTATCCGTTCGGCTGGCTGGGGGTGCTGTCGGACACGCCACCGGTGTCGGAGGAACTGATCTACGTGAATCACGAGCGCGGTTTCGCGCTTTGCAGCATGCGCTCGCGCAGCCGCAGCCGCTATTACCTGCAGTGCGCGCTGGACGAAAAGCTAGCCGAGTGGCCGGATGCGCGCTTCTGGGACGAGTTGCGGCTGCGCCTCGACCCGGCGGCGGCCGAAAAGCTGGTTACCGGCGTGTCGCTGGAAAAAAGTATCGCGCCCCTGAGGAGTTTCGTCGCCGAGCCGATGCGCTTCGGGCGGTTGTTTCTGGCGGGCGATGCGGCGCACATCGTTCCGCCCACGGGGGCAAAGGGGCTGAACCTCGCCGCCAGCGACGTGCACTACCTGTCGGCGGCGCTGATCGAGCATTACGCCTCGGGCGGAGCCGCCGGGCTGGACGCCTATTCGGCGAAATGCCTGCGGCGGGTCTGGCGGGCGGAACGCTTCTCCTGGTGGATGACTAACCTGCTGCATCGTTTTCCCGAAAGCGGCGCCTTCGGGCAGAAGATACAAATCGCCGAACTGGACTACCTGGTCGGCTCGGCCGCGGCGTCCGCTGCGCTGGCCGAGAATTATGTCGGCCTGCCGTATTAGCTGCAGGGCCGCGCCTGGGCAGTGTATGCCGTGGTCGCCGGCGTTCGATGGTTGCGGTATGCTTCGGCCGGGGAGGTGTACATGACTATTTCAACGCAACTGTCTGCCCGCACGAAAGCCGCACAAACGACGCTGAAGGCAAAGGCCTGGACCGTCGAGGCGGTCGCGGAACTTTACGAATTGCCGTTCAACGATCTGCTGTATCGCGCCCAGGCAGTTCATCGCGAGCATTTTCCCGCGGGCGAAATCGAGCTCGCGACCCTGCTGTCGATCAAGACCGGGGGCTGCCCGGAGGATTGCGCCTATTGCCCGCAGGCGGCGCGCTACCACACCGGGGTCAAGGCGGAGAAACTGCTGCCTTTGAAGGAAGTCATCGCCGCCGCCGAGGCGGCGAAGCAGAACGGCGCCACGCGTTTTTGCATGGGTGCGGCCTGGCGCGAGCCGAAAGCGCGCGATATCGGGAAAGTCCAGGCGATGGTGAGCGCGGTTAAGGCGCTCGGGCTCGAGACTTGCGCCACCCTGGGCATGCTGGACCAGGGGCAGGCGCGCCAGCTCAAACAGTCAGGGCTGGACTACTACAACCACAACCTCGACACGGCGCCGGAGTTCTACAGCAAGATCATCAGCACGCGGGTGTACCAGGAGCGCCTGGACACGCTGGGCCATGTGCGCCAGGCCGGCATCAAGGTCTGCTGCGGCGGCATCGTCGGCATGGGCGAATCGCGGCTGCAGCGCGCCGGGCTGATCGCGCAGCTCGCCAACCTCGATCCCTATCCGGAGTCGGTCCCGATCAATCATCTGGTGCAGGTTCCGGGCACGCCGCTGCACGGGGCCGAGCCGCTGGATCCACTCGAATTCGTGCGCACGATTGCGGTCGCGCGCATCACCATGCCGGGCGCCCGCGTGCGTCTTTCTGCCGGCAGGCGCGAACTCGGCGAGGCGGTGCAGGCCTTGTGTTTCCTCGCCGGCGCGAACTCGATTTTTTACGGCGACAAGCTGCTGACTACCGGCAATCCGGAAGCGGAATCCGATCGTGCGCTGCTGGCGAAACTCGGATTGAGGACGCGGGCGGAGGGTGGGGGTACGAACTGCGGCGACTGCAAGATGCCACAGTTCAGATCAAGCCCATCCCCTTAAGCACGGAGAGCATCACCGCCGCGGCCACGACCGAGCCAATCTGGCCGCCGGTGTTGACGCCGGCGGCGTGCATCAGCAGGTGGTTCTTCTTGTCGTAGATTTGTCCCTGGACCTGAACTACCCTGGCGGCCATGGGAAAGGCGGAGATCCCCGCTGCCCCGATCAGAGGGTTGACCTTGCCGCCGGTCAGCTTGCACACGATTTTTCCGAACACCACCCCGGCCACGGTGTCCGTGCAGATGGCGATGAAGCCCATGCCGAAAATCATCAGCGTCTGGGGCTTGAGAAAGGCATGGCCTTCCATGGTGCCGCCAATGGCCAGGCCGAGGAACAGGGTCACGATGTTGGCGATCTCGTTCTCCGACGCCTTGGTCAGGCGTGCCACCACGCCGCACTCGCGCATGAAGTTGCCGAGCATGATGGTCCCCATCAGAGGCAGCCCCTTGGGCGCGAGCAGACCGGTCACCAGGGTGACGACGATGGGGAAGAGGAGCTTGGTCTGGGCGGAGACGCTGCGCTTGATCGGCGCCATTTTGATTACCCGCTCCGCAGGCGTGGTCAGGGCGCGCATGATCGGAGGCTGGATGATGGGGACGAGCGCCATATAGGAGTATGCGGCCACCGAGATCGGCGCCAGCAGTTGCGGCGCGTATTGTGAGGCGACGTAGATGGCCGTGGGCCCGTCGCAGGCGCCGATGACGGCGATGCTGACGGCCTCCAGCGCCGGAAAGCCCAGGGCCAGGGCCAGCAGCAGCGTCAGAAAAATACCGAATTGCCCGGCCGCGCCGAACAGCAGCATCTTCGGGTTTTCCAGCAGCGAGCCGAAGTCGATCATGGCGCCTATGCCGACGAAAATGAGCAGCGGGAAGACTTCGTTTGCGATCCCCATGTCGTAAAGAATTCGCAGCAAGCCGCCCGGGTTCATCAAATCGCTCAACGGGATGTTCACCAGCAGGCAGCCAAAGCCGATGGGCACGAGCAGCAGCGGCTCCACTTCCTTCTTTACGCCGAGATAAAGCAAGGCAGCGGCGATCAACAGCATGATCACGTTGGGTCCGCCCTGAGTGAACAGATAACTGACGCCGGCGGTCAGTCCGTACAGGCCCGTCTGGAGGCTCTCGAGCATTTTATTTTTTCTCCGGGCCGGCGGCTTTAGCGACGAGCGGAAAGACCTTTTTCAGCAGGTCCATAACCAGACTCAGGACCCAGAGGGTCAGAAAGGTTCCTCCCATGCCGACGATCATCATGGTGAGTCCGAAGGCCCATTTTGCATTGTCCATGTGGTGCTTTCAGGAAGAGGAGGGTCGGTCGGGGCGCGCGGCGTATGGCTGCCGGTCTATACGCGTTCGATGATGATTGCCAAGCCCTGCCCTACGCCTATGCACAGGCTGACCGCGGCATAGCGGCCGTTCATGCGCTCGAGCTGGCGCGCCGCGGTCAGCGCCACGCGCGCACCAGAGGCGCCCAGCGGGTGGCCGATCGCGATCGCGCCGCCATTCGGGTTGACGCGCGCATCCTTGAAGTCGAGCTTGAGCAGCGTAAGGCAGGCGAGCACCTGACTGGCGAAGGCCTCGTTGATTTCGATGAGGTCCAGGTCGGAAAGCTTGAGTCCGGCGCGCTCGCAGGCGAGCGGGATGGCGAAAGCCGGGCCTACGCCCATGATGCGCGGCTCGACCGCGGCCGAGGCGCCGGAGAGTATGCGCACCATCGGTTTCTTGCCGTTTTTCTCGCCCCATTGCCGGCTGGCGATCACCAGCGCCGCGGCGCCGTCGTTGACGCCCGAGGCGTTGCCCGCGGTCACCACGCCGCCTTCGAACAGCGGTTTCAGCCTGGCCAGCGATTCCATCGAGGCGTCGCGGCGCGGATGTTCGTCGAGCTCGACCATGACCGGCGGCGCATCCTTCTTTTTCGTCGGCAATGCGATCGGCAGAATCTCGCCCTTGTAGAAGCCTTCGGCCTCCGCCTTCACGTATTTCTGCTGCGAGGCGAGCGCGAATTCGTCGGCCTGCTCGCGCGACACGCCGAAGTCCTTGGCGACGTTGTCGCCGGTTTCCGGCATGGAGTGGGTGCCGTACTGCTTGGCAAAGCGCGGATTCATGAAGCGTGCGCCTATGGTGGTGTCGTACATTTTCACGTCGCGCGAGTAGGCGGACTCGGATTTGCCCATCACATAGGGCGCGCGCGACATGCTCTCCACCCCGCCGGCGATGTAAAGCTCGCCCTCGCCGCAGGTGATCGCGCGGGCGGCGTCCAGGGTGGCCTGCAGGCCGCTCGCGCACAGGCGGTTGACGGTCGCTCCCGGCGTGGTCGGCGGCAGGCCGGCCAGCAGCGCGGCGAAGCGCGCGACGTTGCGGCAATCCTCGCCGGCCTGATTGACGTTGCCCAGCAGCACGTCGCTGATCTCCTCCGGCTTGAGCCCGGCTTTCTTGACCACCGCGGCGATAACCGTGGCGGCGAGGTCGTCCGGCCGTACACCGGCAAGCTTGCCTGCGTGCCGGCCGAAAGGAGAGCGTAGTCCATCGTAAATATAAGCGTCCAGCATGGTGTGTGATCTCCTGGCTGTAGGTGTGGGCGGCAGGGCTCGGCTGAAGCAGCGGGGAAAGTATGGCGATTTTACCTCTAATCCGCGCTGCGGGCAGCAGCGGCTGACATGAACTCCTTGCCAGCGGTCGCGGCCGGGACGATACTTTAGGGCCTGTCAAGACATGAGGGGACGGGTTTCCTCATACCCCCTGGATCGGGGGTCGTTTCAGTCATTCTGAAATGGCCTCTCCGGGAAATGGATGGCCCAGCATAGGGCCAAAGTGAAACAGGCGTATCCTGTGAAACAGTGCTTTTTGGAGGAGGGTGGCTGGCCATGTACAAGAAAATCCTGATGGCTTTCAACGGATCGCGCGAGGGGCGCTCGGCGCTGCTGGAAAGCGCCGAGATCGCCGAGTTCATCAAGGCGGAAACGCATCTATTGGCGGTGGCTGGCATGCCGCCCAGCCTGTTCCTGACCGAGGGCTTCCTGCCCGAGGAACTTCTGGAAGAGGAAAAGAAACGCACCCAGGAGATTCTCGACGAGGGGATCAAGTTGCTGAAGGATCAGGGGTTCAATACCATCGGACATCTGACAGTAGGCGAGCCGGTGGAGGAGATTTGCCGTGTCGCGAAAGAACTCGGGGCCGATTTGATCGTGCTCGGGCACCGGCAGAAACTTTCGTTTGCGGCGCGATGGTGGAAGGGTTCGGTCGGGGCTTCTCTCCTCGACTATGCGCCGTGCAGCATCCTTATCGCTCGCGGGCATTGATCCGTCCCCGCGGCGGTCCAGTCTGAAGCGCCGCGCTTGGGCCGGGCCCGATCAAATTATTTCGGTCAGGCATCAACCTTTTCTCGGCTTGTCCGTTAGCAAGCATAAGGCGGTGCATTTCGCCTGCCTTCCAGAACGGATGAATCATGAGCTTGCTAAGTCGGCTGTTTGCCGAACAGGAATTCACCGAGCACCCCTATAGCGCGGAAGTGTTGTGCTCGAACTGGGTCGCGCAGCCGCTGGAGCAACCGGCCGATTGCGTCCGCGCCGCCGCGCTGGAGCGGCTGCGCGAAGCCGATGCGCCGACCTTCCTCGCGCGCATCTACGCCAGCCAGCGCTGCTAGTATCTTGTAACAATACGGGGGGATATCTCCTTGGGGGATATCCCCTCATTTTGTAATGAGCTTAGGGCAATACCCTCAATGCGCAGCTGGGACATTTTCTGCACCGTGGTCGACAATTATGGCGACATCGGCGTTAGCTGGCGCCTGGCGCGTCAATTGGCCGCCGAGCGCCGCCTGCGGGTGCGCCTGTGGGTCGACGATCTCGCGAGCTTGCGCAAGATTTGTCCGGACATCGTGCCCGGCCTGGAGTCGCAGTTTAGCCATGGCGTGGAAGTAAGGTGGTGGCGCGAGCCATTTCCCGCGGTGGAACCGGCAGACGTTGTGATCGAGGCATTCGCCTGCAACCCGCCGGCGAACTATATCGCGGCGATGGTTGCGCGACAGCCGAAACCGGTGTGGATCAATCTCGAATTTCTGAGTGCAGAAGACTGGGTGCGGGGATGCCATGGACTGCCCTCGCCCCACCCGTCTCTTCCGTTGACGAAATATTTCTTTTTTCCAGGTTTCGTCGCCGGCACGGGAGGACTGCTGGCGGAGCAGGGGCTGGTTGAGGCGCGCGAGCGGTTCCAGCGCTCTGCGGTGGAGCAAGCGCGCTTCTGGATGGATCTGGGCCTGCCCGCGCCGCGCACGGGCGAGCTGCAGGTTTCCCTGTTCTGTTATCCGCATCGCGGGATAAGCGCGCTGTTGCGGGCCTGGGCGGCCGATCGCACGCCGGTGCGCTGCCTTGTGCCGGAAGGAACTGCGACGGAAGCATTGTCGGCGTTCTTCAGGGGCGAAAGCCTTGCGCCGGGCGCGATTCTGCGCAATGGCAGCCTCGAAGTCCGGATATTCGCTTTTCTCGATCAGGACCAGTACGACCGGCTGCTCTGGATCTGCGATTTCAACCTCGTGCGCGGCGAGGATTCCTTTGTTCGCGGGCAATGGGCGGCGCGGCCTCTGCTGTGGCAGATTTATCCGCAGCAGGAGGGGGCCCACTGGCCGAAGCTGGAAGCATTTCTCGGTCTGTACTGCGCAGGGCTGCCGTCGGAGGCTGCAGCGGCCGTCACAAGATTGTGGCGGGCCTGGAACAAAGGCGACAACATGGAGATCGAATCGGCCTGGCCAGGTTTCTGGGAGCACGGGTTTGAGTTGCAGGCGCATGCCCGGCATTGGGCGGGACAGCTGGCCGCGACCGGCAATCTCGCAAATAATCTTGCGCAGTTTTGCGAAAATTTGTTAAAATAGAAAGCTTTATAGCTCATTAGAATATGAGGGGTAGATCCTCTCATGCTCCTCTGAGTCGCAGGCCGTTCCGGCAATTCTGAAACGGCGCTTTAGATAATTCAAACCGTGTAGGACGACAGATATGAAAATCGCACAAGAACTCCGCGCAGGCAACGTGATCATGCTCGGAGCGGACCCGATGGTGGTGCAGAAGGCCGAATTCAGCAAGTCCGGCCGCAATGCTTCCGTGGTGAAAATGAAGCTCAAGAACCTGCTCTCCGAGTCGGTCAGCGAGAGCGTGTACAAGGCCGACGAAAAATTCGACGTCGTAGTGCTGGAGCGCAAGCAATCCACCTACTCGTATTTCGCCGATCCGATGTACGTGTTCATGGACGCCGATTACAACCAGTTCGAGGTGGAAAAAGACAATATGGGCGAGGGGATCAATTTTCTCGAGGACGGAATGCAGTGCGAGGTCGTGTTCTACGATGACCGCGCGATATCGGTCGAATTGCCCAATACGGTGGTGCGCGAAATCATCTACACGGAACCCGCCATACGCGGCGACACTTCGGGCAAGGTGCTCAAGCCGGCGAAAATCAACACCGACTTTTCGGTGCAGGTACCGTTGTTCTGCGCCACTGGCGACAAGATCGAGATCGACACTCGCACCGGCGAGTACAAGCGGCGGGTCTGAGCCGGTTGCACGATGCAAGCACGATGCAAGAAGGGCGCGCATTCCCGCGCTCTTTTTTTTCTCCGACCGACAGTTGTCGGTCGCATGCTCAGCCCCCCCTTGACGATTGATCGTTTAGCGGGTATAACGCGCACAAGTGTTTAGTTTCAAGTGCTTGAGAGCGGTTCCCTGAGCGGTACGTCCTTTTCAGTCTTGAGATTCAAACATTCATCGGGCTAGTCCCGAAATTCTCAACTTTTAAAGGAACGCGACATGGCAACCGGCACAGTGAAATGGTTCAATGACTCGAAGGGTTTCGGTTTTATCACCCCGGATGGCGGCGGCGAAGATCTGTTCGCACATTTCTCTGAGATCAACATGCAGGGCTTCAAGACGCTCAAGGAAGGGCAGAAGGTGTCCTTCGAGATCGTGGACGGCAAGAAAGGCAAGCAGGCAGCCAAGATTCAAGCTGCTTGATCCAACCAGTTTTCATTTGAAAAGCCGGGCTGCGCGCCCGGCTTTTTTTTGTCCGCGCGCCAGGCGGCGGCTAGCCGCGAACGCGCGCCCGTCATTATTTCGTGTATTTGCGGAACTCCGGTTTGCGTTTTTCGCGAAACGCGTTGCCGCCTTCTTTCGATTCGTCGGTATCGTAGTAGAGCTTGAGCGCCTGCATCGCAAACGAGGAAATGCCGCGAATCATCTCGGTGTCGACGTTGAAAGAGCGCTTGGCGAGCGCGATCGCAGTCGGGCTCATCTGCAGGATTTCGGCGCACCACTTCGCAACTTCGTTGTCGAGCTGGTCATGGGGGACGACCGCATTCACCAGTCCCATCGCCAGGGCTTCCTGCGCGCCGTAGCGGCGGCACAGGTACCAGATCTCGCGCGCTTTCTTCTCGCCCACGACGCGGGCGAGCAGCGCCGTGCCGAAACCTGGATCGACCGACCCCACCTTGGGGCCGACCTGGCCGAACTGCGCCTTGTCCGAGGCGATGGCGAGGTCGCACAGTGTCACCAGCACATTGCCGCCGCCGATGGCGTAGCCGTTGACGCGCGCAATCACCGGCTTCGGAATGTCGCGGATGATGCTCTGCAATTCCTCGACCGGAAGGCCGATCGTGCCGCGCCCGCCATAGCCGCCGTCCTCGGCGTCGGCGCTTTGGTCGCCGCCGGTGCAGAAGGCCTTGTCGCCGGCACCGGTGAGCACGACGACGCCGATGTCGCGGTTCCAGCCGGCTTGGCCGAAGGCCCGGATCAGCGCTTCGCAGGTGTTGCTGTTGAACGCGTTATAGACCTTGGGGCGGTTGATGCTGATGGTGGCGACGCCCGCCTGCTCGGTGTAGATGATGTCCTTGAATTCCATGATGTGGCTTTCCCTGTACGGTTTGCTCTGGGTCATTGTTTAGTTCGGGATCGTTGGGTATTATGAATACGACACCACCTTGGCGCAACCGAGTTCCGCGCCGGGGGACAGCAAGAAGCAGCCAGAGTCACAGGGAGCTTGCATCCATTGCCTCCGGAGCACTGACAATCCGGTTGCCTTCGATATTCCAAACCAAGCAAATCCGGAGAGAAAAACATGAACATTCCCGCTCCCGATCAACACCAGGAGCTGCGCGAAGCGCTGCGCGATCTTTGCCGCGGCTATCCCGATGAGTATTGGCGCAAGCTCGACTATGAGCGCGATTTTCCGGTGGGGTTCATCGATGCCCTGACCAAGGCGGGCTGGCTGGCGGCGCTGATTCCGCAGGAATACGGGGGCTCCGGGTTGGGCTTGGCGCAGGCCTCGGTGATCATGGAAGAGATCAACCTGTGCGGCGGCAACTCCGGCACCTGCCACGGCCAGATGTACAACATGGGCACGTTGTTGCGCCACGGCTCCGAAGAGCAGAAACGCAAGTATCTGCCCAGGATCGCCTCGGGTGAACTGCGGCTGCAGTCCATGGGCGTGACCGAGCCGACGACCGGCACCGACACCACCAAGCTCAAGACGACTGCGGTGAAGCAGGGCGACCGCTACCTGGTCAACGGCCAGAAAGTGTGGATCTCGCGTATTCAGCACTCCGAGCTGATGATCCTGCTGGCGCGCACCACGCCGGTCGCCGAAGTCAAGCGCAAATCCGAGGGCATGTCGATTTTCATCGTCGATCTGCGCCAGGCTATCGGCAAGGGGCTTGCCCTGCAGCCGATACGCAACATGGTCAGCCACGATACCTGCGAGTTGTTTTTCGACAATCTGGAAATTCCGGCGGAGAACCTGATCGGCGAGGAGGGCAGGGGCTTCAAATACATCCTCGACGGGCTGAACGCCGAGCGCATTCTGATCGCCGCCGAATGCATAGGCGACGCCTACTGGTTCATCGGCCGGGCGAGCGCCTATGCCAAGGAGCGGGTGGTATTCGACCGGCCCATAGGTCAGAATCAGGGCGTGCAGTTCCCGATCGCGGACGTGTACATGGAAACGGAGGCGGCGAACCTGATGCGCTGGAAGGCGTGCGCGCTGTTCGATCAGCACCTCGTTTGCGGCGCCGAGGCGAACATGGCCAAGCACCTTGCCGCCAAGGCTTCATGGGAGGCGGCCAACGTCTGCCTGCAGACCCACGGCGGTTACGGCTTCGCCTGCGAGTACGACGTCGAGCGCAAATTCCGCGAGACGCGGCTGTACCAGGTGGCGCCGATCTCGACCAACCTGATTCTGTCCTACGTCGCCGAGCACGTGCTCGGCCTGCCGCGGTCGTTCTGATCATGGAAAAGCAGAGCGGCCGCAGCGCGTTTCTGAAACTCCTCGTCGACGAGGGCGTCACCTACCTGTTCGGCAATCCGGGCACCACCGAGTTGCCGCTGATGGAAGTGGTGCCGGATTTTCCGCAGCTTAACTATGTGCTCGGCCTGCAGGAAGCCGTGGTGGTGGGGATGGCCGACGGCTATGCCCGTGCCTCCAACCGGCTCGCCGCCTGCAGCCTGCACGTCGCCCCGGGCCTGGGCAATGCCATGGGCGCGCTCTACAACGCCAGGTTCTCGGGTTCGCCCTTGATCGTGACTTGCGGCCAGCAGGAGCAGGGCCACGGATTGCTGGAGCCGCTGCTGTACGATCCGCTCGTGCCTATTGCGCAGCCGATGGTCAAATGGGCGGTCGAGGTGACGCGCGCCGAAGACCTGCCGCGCATCGTGCGCCGGGCAGCGAAGCTGGCGCTGACCCCGCCCACCGGCCCGGTATTCATCAGCCTGCCGGGGGACGTGCTCGATGCCGAGGCCGAGCTCGATTTCGGCAAGCCGACCCGGGTGGACGCGCGCGTGCGGCCCTCGGACGAGGCGCTGGCGCAGCTCGCGGCGAAGCTGCTTGCGGCGAAGAATCCGGTGATACTCGCGGGGCAGGAGCTGGCTATCCATGACGCTTTCGCCGAAGCGGCAGAACTCGCCGAATTGCTCGGCGCCGCGGTGTACCAGCAGCCGATTCACTATTGCGCGCAGTTTCCCAGCGCGCATCCGGCCTATCTCGGCGCGCTGACGCGCAGCCAGAAGCAGGTGCGCGCGGCCTTGGAACCGTTCGACCTGATGCTGTGCCTGGGCGCGGACCTGCTGCGCATGTCGGTCTACAGCCCGATGGCGCCGCTGCCCGAGACCCTGCCGGTGCTGCACATCAGCGAGCGCGACTGGGAACTGGGCAAGAACTACCCGACCGAGCTGGCGCTGCGCGCGAACGTGAAAGAGACGCTGCGCGCCCTGCTGCCGCTCGTGCGCGCGCGGCGCACGGGCGCCGAGGCCGAAGCGGCCGCGCGCCGGCTCGCCGATCTCGAATCGCGCAACTGGACGGCGCAGCGCGGCGCTGCGCGTGTCGAGGTCATGCGCGCAGCCGCAATTGCGCCTATCGATCCGCGCTACCTGATGCTGGCAATCAGCGAAACGCTGCCGCCGGATGCGATCGTGGTGGAGGAGGCGTTGACCTCGGCCGCATCGCTGCCGGGGTTCCTGCATTTGCGCGATCGCAGGTGCTACTACGGACTCTCCAGTGGCGGCCTCGGCTTCGGCATGCCCGGCGCGGTAGGCATCAGTCTGGCGCAGCCCGGGCGTCCGGTGGTGGCAGTGATCGGCGACGGCAGCGTGATGTACGGGGTGCAGGCCTTGTGGACCGCGGCGCACCTGAAGCTGCCGATCACCTATGTGATCGCGAACAACCGCAGTTACCGCATCCTCAAGGAACGGCTGGTGTCCATGCGCGCCAGCGACCGCTTTACCGGCATGGACCTGCGCGACCCGGAAATCGACTACACCGGCCTCGCTCGCTCGCTCGGCGTGCCGGCCGAGCGCGTCACCGATCCGCAGGGCATCGTGCCGGCGTTGCGCGCGGCGTTGCAGGCCGGCGGCCCGCGCTTGATCGAAGTGATGGTCGCCGACGGCTTCGGGACCTGAATGGGGGGGTGCCGTCCGCTTTTTCAGCACCCTGCTGACGCCGATAATATTTGCATGAAGCAAGAGGCTTACGCCAGAGCTCTGAAATGGCTGGAAACGAACCCTGCTTTGGATGAGCTTCGCTCCAGATATCCAAAGGAGTGGACGGCGGTGCAGCAGGATATTTCCGCCCTGGTCGAGCGCGGCGTCGCGGCAGAATTGAAGGCCTATCTGGAGCGCTTGTCCGCGGCGACAGCCTTGCCCAAATCTGCTTTCGGGAACATGCACGATAACAGGGAAGCCGCCCTGTCGCGGTTTGTCCGCAGCCGCATGGCGCATGAGTCCGTCAAGAAACTTTGCCTGGGCGTGCTGGCCGCGGATGCAGGGGTGACGAAAGGCAAACTGCGTTTTAATCTATTCAACGGTTATGTAGCACAGAAGCTGCTGTTTTCCCGGGGGCTGGAGCGCAAGCCGGTCTCCCTGCTCTGGTTTCGATTGTTCTGGCCACTGGTCTGGCAGAAGAAGCGGCTCCTGCCCTTGGTCCAAGCGAGGGGGATCTATTGTTTCTATTCGCGCGCGCTGGTCGAGGCGCTGGCCGGGATGATTGCGTCCAGAAGCTGCCTGGAAATTGCAGCCGGAGACGGAACTTTGGCGCGATTTCTGCAGGAGCGGGGCGTGCGGGTAATTGCAACGGACAATCACGGCTGGAACAATGCCGTGGCCTACCCGCAATGGGTGATCAAGCTCGATGCGCGCGAGGCTCTGCGCACCTATGTTCCGGAGGTGGTCATCTGTTCGTGGCCGCCTTCGCAAAACGATTTTGAACGCCACGTGTTCAGTACGCCCAGCGTGCAGCTTTATATCGTCATCGGCAGCCGTTACCAGATTGCATCTGGCAATTGGAAAGACTACGGGCAGCAATCCGACTTTGATCTTGAACAGGACAAAAAGCTGGCCGCGCTGGTGTTGCCCCCCGAACTAGGTGCGGCCGTTTACGTGTTCCGGCGAAAGCGGCTTGCCGATATCGGTTAGCGGCAGCCTGCGCGCGTTCATTTCCGTCGAATCGGGTCGGCTTCGGCGCGGAGGTACACATTAGCCGTAGTCGATTTCGTCCGCCGCGAATGCGTCGGCCGCACTACGGTTCACGCGAACTGCCGGGTACCGCCTCCGTTCTGACCAACAGCACCGGGACCCGTGTGGCCCGCACCACCTCTTCGGCATCGCTGCCCATCACCAGGCGTCCGACGCCGCGGCGGCCGTGGGTGCCGAGGACGATGAGATCCGCCCCCCAGGCGCCTGCCTCCGCCACGATGGAGTCGGCGGCCCGCCCGCCCATGATTTCAAGCACGACGGACTCCGCTTCCAGGCCGGACTCCCGCACCAGGGCTTGCGCCCTGGCTACGACCTGCGCCCCCGCCTCGCGCAGCAGGTCCACGGTATTCCCCAGGTACACCACCGCCTCCCTGCCCGGCACGACCATGAGTTCGTCGAGTACGTGCACCAGCCGCAGAGCCGCGCCTTGGTCTTTCGCCAGCCGTATCGCCTCGGCAAGGCCGCGGTTCGAAATGGGGCTCCCGTCCACAGGTACGAGAATTTTCCGGTACACGCTCATATCGCGGATGTTCCTGTTCACGCCAGGCAGCACTGTGTCCGGCGCAGACTCAGTCCAGCCCGAGCATGCGGCCGATTTCGCTCAGGAACATGCCTACCCGGACACCGTCCGCACGCAATTCCGCCGCCGCCCGGTCGAACAAGCCGTGCACCGATTTCATCCGATCTTCGACCTGCGGGAGATGAACCTCCGCGTCGCCGAGCATGCGCCTCAGGTCCGCCACCTCCGAGCGCAACTGCGCGTATTTGGCGCTGTCCTCGGGCAAGGCGGCAAGATTCGCCGAGATTTCCTCCACCAGGCTTTTCGCGCGGTCAATATCGAATTCGCTCTTGTTCATGTGTTTCTCCGTTGTCGTAGCTAGCTTATCCGCAGCGCTTGGCTGCCATGTTGCGAAAGATCAATCTCCGGCCGGTCGCAGGTCCGCGCTCCCATCGTGCATCTCCGGCGCCGCCTAACCGTAGTCGATTTTATCCGCCGCGTCCACCTCCGCCTCGCAGTCGCGCGCGCCGCCCGACGCTCTCAAACCGAACCAGGCGCGAATGCGGCAGTACCTCGACCCGTCTTCAGCCCAGCGATTCCCAGAATTCGACCATCCGCCTGCGCATCGTCGCGTCCGGCAGGCGTCCGCGCCCGGCGTCGAGGTTGTCGAGCATGTACTCGGGTTTGTCCGTTCCAGGGATGACGCAGGTCACCGCCTCCTGCGCGAGGAGGTACTTGAGGAAGAACTGGCCCCAGCTCGAGGCATCGAATTCCGCCGCCCATTCGGGCAACTGCCTTCCGCGCACGGCGCGGAACAACTGACCGCGGCCGAACGGCAGGTTGATCAATACGGCGGTGCCGGTGTCGGCTGCGACCGCCAGCAGTTTCTGCTCGACGCTGCGTTCGGCCATCGAGTAATTGACCTGCACGAAATCCAGTTTCTCGCGCTGCATGGCGGCGATCACCTGCTCGTTCGCGCTTTCCCTGAAGTGCGTGACGCCGATGTAGCGCAACACGCCTTTGTCCTTCCACTCGCGCAGCAGCGCGATCTGCGCCGTCGCGTCGTCCACGTCGTTGCCTATGTTATGCAGTTGCATCAGATCGAGTTTGTCTGTGCGCAGCCGGCGCAGCGACTGCTGCATTTCGGCGATCGCGCCGTCGCGGCCGGTGGCGCGCACCTTGGTCGCGAGAAACACCTGGTCGCGGACTTTCATATCCGCGAGCAGATCGCCGACGACGGTTTCCGCAGTGCCGTAGGACGGCGCGGTGTCGATCAGTCGCGCGCCGCCCGCGATCATGGTCTGGATGACCGCGCGCCGCTCTTCCCGCCGCGCGGCGTCCTCGCCGATGTCGAACACGATCGCCGTGCCGATGCCGACGACCGGCAGCCGTTCCCCGGTGCGCGGAATCGGGCGTGTGAGCAGCGGCGCCGCGGCGGCGAAAGCCGGCGCGATACGCAGCGCCGCGCCAACGCCGATCCCGGCGCCCAGCGCGAGCACCTCGCGCCGCGAAAAAAGCCGGCGGGGAGGAAAACGATGGTTCGTCATGTCACGCTCCTTTCGTTATCGTGTCGGCAGTTGCGGTGATGTGGGAACCAGCCTGCCGCGCGCGGCGTTCGTGCGCGCGCCCGAGCCCCAGCGCCAGCGCCAGCCAGCCGGCCGCAACCGGCACGGTCGCCAGCGAGATCAGCGAAAGCTCCAGGCCGGCTCCGCGCAGCGCCGCGAACAGCCAGCCGCTCGCCGCGTCGGCGCCGCGGAACACGACGATGTCGATCACGTTCTTGGCCTTGTATTTCTCCTCGCGCCCGAGCGCGGTGAACAGCACTTCGCGCGCCGGGTTCGACAGCGCGAAATTGGCGGTGCGCTGCAGCGCCTGGAAAGCGATGACCACGGCGAGCGCGGGCGACAGCGCCAACACGGCGAAGCCGGCGCCGAACACCAGCGGCAGAACGGCGGCCGCCGGACCCACGCCGAAGCGCGCGATGAGTTTTCCCGTCGCGAAGCACTGGACGACGAGGGTGAGGACGCCGATGGCGAAGTCGATGCTGGCGAAAATTCGCGTGCGCACCGCCGGGTCGTCCGAGGCGGCGGCGACGATGTTCGCCTGCTGGAAATACAGGAACGTGCCGGCGAGCGACAACAGCGACACCCACAGCGCGATGCCGGCGAGGTAGGGCGAGCGCAGCACCAGCGCGATGCCGGCCAGCCAACCGCCGCCGAGCACGGCTGGCTCGGGTCGCGTTGCCACTGGTCCGGTTTCCAGGCGCAGTTTCGGCGCCGCCGCTTCCAGTTGCCGCGCGCACAACACCGCCGCTTCGAGCAGCAGCGCCGCCACGATGAGCAGGTTGACCGGACCGAGCGGCAGCGCGAGCCCGACCGTCAGCGCCGGGCCGATCAGCGCGCCGGCGGAGCCGCCGGCGGCGATGAAGCCGAACAGCCGCTTGCCCTGCTCGCTGCTATAGAGATCGGCCATGAACGACCAGAATACCGACACCGCAAACAGGTTGAACACGCTGATCCACACAAAAAAGACCCGCGCGACCTGGACCTTGCCGACGTCGAAGGCGAGCAGCAGCCAGAAGATCGCGATGTTGGCGACGAAGAAATGATAGACCAGCGGGATGAAGCGCCGGCGCGGCAGGCGCGCGACCACGGCACCGAACACGGGAACCGCGGCGAGCATCACGACAAAGGTCGCGCTGAACAGCCATTGCAGGTTGCGCACGCCGCCGGCGATGCCCATTTCGTCGCGCAGCGGGCGCAGCACGTAGTAGCCGGCCAGCAGGCAGAAGAAATACGCGAACGACCAAACCAGCGCCTGCGCTTCATGCGGGCGCACCGCGGCAGCCTTGCCCAGCCGGCGCTGCAGGACAGATCCGTTCACGCTAGCCGTAGTTGATTTCGTCCGCCGCGTCCGCCTCCGGGGCGTCGGCCGCGTAATCGCGCCCGTCGCGCGCTGCGGCCGCCTCGCGGTACCACTCGTGGGCGACTATGGTCGCCATGACCTCGTTGGTGCCGGTCCAGATGGAAGCCAAGCGGATGTCGCGGTAGATGCGCTCCAGCGGGAACACGTTGGTATATCCGATGCCGCCCACGACTTGCATCGAATTGTGCACCACCTTCTGGCACGACTCGGTGACGAACTTCTTGGTTTCCGACACCATGCGCCGCACCCGGTTCATTTCCATTCCAGTGTCCACCGCGCGCGAGGTGGCGTAGACGAGCGAGCGGCACGCGTCGAGCAGCATCGCGCCCTCCGCGCCGACAATGAAACGCTTTTGTCCGTTCAGGAGGAAGTAATCGCCTTTGTCTTGCGCCGTGGAAGTGGCGCCGAAGAAATCGGATCCGCCGCGCGGTTCGGTGAGGCATTCGGCGGCGAAGATCTCCCCGCGCAGCAGAGGCGCGACATAACGCGCCTTCTGCGCGTCGGTCCCGTGCAGCACGATCGCGTCGCAGACCAGATCCGCGCCGACGCCGAAGACACAGGCAAGTTCGTAGCTCAGGCTGCCGATTTCCTCGCTGATCGCACACGACGCGACCCAATCGAGTCCTTTGCCGCCCCACTTGACCGGGTGGCGCACGCCCAGCAGGTTGCGCTGTCCGGCCTCGCGCAGCCAGTCCCTGGGGAAACGTATTTTTTCCTCGTCCATGTCCAGGATCAGCTTACGCGGCGTCGCCTTCACGAAATCGCGCGCCGCATCCCGGGCGCGGCCTTGTTCTTCATTCAGCAGGTGGTCGAACATGCGGTTCCCCTGGCAAGGTCAAATGTAGTTTGACGGCAGTATAAATCCGTTCGCTCGTGCGAGCGCAATCCGGAATGTCAACGGGAATGAGCAGGAGCCCGTTGCAGAATTGCACATATGTCGTATGCCCGTGCTACCTGCACGCTGCGGACTCTTGTATGATTCCCGGCATATGCATGACCAGTCCACGCGTCCGCCGAACCGCTTCGATCTGCCCGAGTGGGCCGGCGCCTTCGGCGATCTGGGAACGCTGATTCCTTTCGTCGCCGCCTACGTATCGATACTGAAGATGGACGCCAATGGCCTGCTCGTGGCTTTCGGCGTGGCCCTGATCGTGGCCGGGTCCATATACCGTACGCCGTTTCCGGTCCAGCCGATGAAGGTTATCGGCGCGGCGGCGGTCAGCCAGACCATGCTCGCCGCGGGTTTGGGCGCGGCGACGGTGGTCGGCGCGGCGCTGACCACGGGTCTGCTATGGATCGTCCTGGCTGTGACCGGCCTGGGCAGGCGGGCGGCACGCTGGGTTCCGCGCGCGGCGCTCTTGGGCGTGGTCATGGGCC
>JBQMQE010000019.1:0-33285 GCA_052172655.1 Burkholderiales bacterium | reverse complement strand
TTCTGGCGCTGACCGGGCTGGGCAGGCGGGCGGCGAAATGGGTTCCGCGCTCGGCGCTCCTCGGCGTCGTCATGGGGCTGGGTTTTTCTTTCATGCTCGAAGGCATCCGCATGATGTCCACCAGTCCCTGGGTCGCGGGAGGGCTGCTGGCATTGACGCTGGTGCTGCTCGGCCGCCCGCGCGTGCCGGCGATGCTGGTGCTGCTGGGCATCGGGGTGTTGATCGCTCTGATCGAGCAGCCGGGCCTCATGCGTGATCTGGGCGCTCTGAAACCCGAATTCAGGCTCCCGAGCCTGGCATGGACGTCGCTGTCGATGAACGATCTCTGGCTCGGATTCATATTGCTGGCGCTGCCGCAGCTTCCATTGACTTTCGGCAATGCCTTTATCGCGATCACCGAGGAAAACAATCGGCTGTTTCCCGACCGGCCGGTCAGCGAGCGCTCGGTGGCCTACTCCACCGGCTTGATGAACCTGGGCTCCAGCCTGATCGGCGGCATACCGATGTGCCACGGCGCCGGCGGCATGGCGGGTCACGTCCAGTTCGGGGCGCGCACGGGCGGATCGTCCATCATTCTTGGCAGCGTCCTGCTTGGCGCCGGGCTGTTCCTGTCAGCGTCGATAGTCACGCTGTTCAGGATATTTCCGCAGAATGTCCTCGGTGTCATCCTGTTCATGGCCGGCCTGCAACTCGCCTTGGGAAGCCGCGACAGCGGCGCGGAAAAAGCCGACCGCTTCGTGGTTCTGGCGACGGCCGCGTTTGCGATCTGGAACGTCGGCGCGGCCGTGTTGTTCGGCATTCTGGCGCATCATGCGTCGCAGCGTGGATGGCTGCGCATCTGACAAAAAAGGCTCCGAGCGGAGCCTTTTTGCATGGCTTGGCGACAGCCGCACAAGCGGCTATTTTTTGGTTGCGGCGATTATCTGGAAGTTGCCGAAGAAATAAGTCGTTCGCTCACAGGTCCATCCGCCCGCGCTCTCCAGATAGCTGAGCGGGTCGTGCGTATCCCAGAGCGCCAGACCCAGCGGCTCGAACACCTTGAAGTAAGTCCAGCTCAGCGCGCGCAGCACCCATAATTGCGGCCGGTGAAACTCGGCAAGAAAGAGCCTTCCCCCCGGGGCGAGCATGCGCCCCGCCTCGTCCAGCGTTTGCCCCTTCAGATGGTGCGGCAGTTCATGCAGGAGAAAGAATATGACGTTGGCGTCGACGCCGCCGTCCTTCAGCTTCATGGCGGTGGCGTTGTCTTCGACGAATTCCACCTTGCCGTCGTATTCGCGCAGCTTGCTCTTCGCATGCGTAAGTTCGTTCTGAATGATGTCGGCGATGAGGACGCGCTCGGCGCCCGACTCCAGCGCGGCTTTGACGACGCGCGGTATCACGTTGCCGAAGGCGCACGAGGTGATCAGCACCTTCTTCTTACTTAGATCCATCTGCTTCAGCTCGGAAACGATCTTCGAAACCAGATGGTGATACTGGAACAGCAAGATCGCCGAAATGATGGGTTGAAAATCGACCAGCTTGATCAGGCGCATGTTCGAATAGATCGGATAGACATGCGAACTCTCGCTCTCTGAATCCGCCGACAGTCCGCGCAACACCAGCGCCCCCCTCGTCACCACGAAGAAAAACAGGCCGGTAGAGGCCAACAGCACAAATACGGCAAGAACACCGCTAATCATCCACGAATTCATCGCACTTCCTTAATCTAATCAATAGGGAACCGGACCCACGCCCACTAGTATCGCGGCTTTTCCAGAGCCTATCAAGCCAAACAAGCGAGAAATTTGCAAGCCGCCATGTTGGCGGAATAGACCATATTGCATTTTGATGTATATCAAACCCGAAACATCGCCTGAAAAATACCCCTGATCTGGAACTGCGCGTACTAGCCATCACCGCCGGCGAAGCGCCAGGCCGGCTGCTCGGCCAGTTCCCTCCGATCCGGTCATTTCGCCGATTCCGCCGGAATCCAGCCTCCACCCGCGCCGACAATACCGTTACCATTAGCGTATTGCGAACAAAGGAGATCTCATGGCAGGGTTAGACAAGACCACCCCGTCCCCGACGGAAATCAAGCTGCACCAGAAATCGCGCGTGCTGGAGATCGCTTTCGCCGACGGCAACCGCTATACGCTGCCGTTCGAGTTGCTGCGCGTGTATTCACCCTCGGCCGAAGTGCGCGGCCACGGGCCGGGACAGGAAGTCCTGCAAGTCGGGAAGAAGGATGTGGAGATCACCCAGATCGAGCCGGTGGGCTCCTACGCGGTGCAATTAGTGTTTTCCGACGGGCACGACAGCGGGCTTTATTCCTGGGATTATTTGTATAACCTGGGCGCGAACCAGGACGCCATGTGGACGCACTACCTGGAGCGCATGCAAGCGGCGGGCGCAAGCCGCGAAGCTGCGACGGGCGCGTTCGCGCAGCGTCCCAAGTCGAAATAGGTGCGCATGGATAGCCGCAGCGAATGCTGTATGTTCGAGGAAGCCGGCGACGAACGGCAGGCCGGCGCGGCGGCGCGCTTCGAGGTCGTGCTGATCAACCCGTATGAACTCGGCCGGCAGCCGTTCGCCCTGGCCGAGCCCGCCGCATGGCTGCTGCGGGACGGATTCGAGGTGCGCTGCATCGACCTGTCGCTGCAAAAACTCGATCCGGCTCTGCTTTCGGGCGCGCGGCTGGTGGCTTTGTATGTCGGCATGCACACCGCCACGCGCATCGCGGTCGAAGCCATTCCGCGCATTCGCGCGCTGCTGCCGCGCGCGCATCTGTGCGTATACGGGCTGTATGCGCCGATGAACCAGGCATTGCTGCGCGGCCTGGGCGTGACAACCATTCTCGGTGGCGAGTTCGAGCCGGGGCTCGCCAGCCTGGCGCGACGGCTGCGCGCAGGCGAATCCTGCGATGCGCAAGCCGGCCCGGTGGTGCATCTGGGCAAAATAGATTTTCTGACCCCCGACCGCTCCGGCCTGCCCGGGCTGGAACGCTACGCCCATTTGCTCCTGCCCGATGGCGGCAAAAGACAGCTCGGCTTCGTCGAGACCAGCCGCGGCTGCAAGCACCTGTGCCGCCATTGCCCCGTGGTGCCGGTGTATCAGGGCAAGTTCCGCGTCGTGCCGGTGTCGGTGGTGATGGCGGACATCGCGCAGCAGGTGCGCGCGGGCGCCGCGCACATTTCATTTGGCGACCCGGATTTTTTCAACGGCAGCACCCATGCGATGAAAGTGCTCGCGGCCATGCATGCCGAGTATCCCGGCCTGAGCTTCGACGCCACCATCAAGATTCAGCACCTCATCGCTCACGCCGAGCTGCTGCCCGCGCTCAAGGCGGCGGGCTGTCTGTTCGTCACTGCAGCGGTCGAGTCGGTGGACGACCGGGTGCTGCAGTATCTCGCCAAGAACCATACGCGCGCCGACTTCGAGCGCGCCTTGCAACTGTGCCGCGACGCCGGCATAAGCATGGCGCCGACCTTCGTGCCGTTCACGCCCTGGACTACCCTGGAGGGCTACCTCGAACTGCTGCGCACGCTGTTGCGCCTGCGTCTGGTGCAGGCGGTGCCGCCGATTCAGCTTTGCATACGCCTGCTCGTGCCCGAGGGTTCGTGGTTGCTGCAGTTGCCGGGATTCCGCGAAATGATGGCGCCGTTCGATGCGAAATTGCTGGGCTATCCGTGGCGGCACGCCGACCTGCGCGTCGACAGCTTGCAGCACGCGCTGCAGGCCCTGGCCGCGCAAGGCGAGCTACAGGGATTGGTGCGCAGCGAAATTTTCGCGCAGATTTGGCGGCGCGCGCATGATGCGCTCGGTCTTCAGTCGCCGCCGCTCACCCGCGCGGATTTCGGCGAGCCGATCGCGCATCTGTCCGAGCCCTGGTACTGCTGCGCTGAGCCCACCGAGCAGCAGTTGCAAAGCTTCTAGGATGCCGTGAAACGCGTTCTGCTGCTGTTGCCGACTGCCAGCTACCGCAACGACGATTTTCTCGCCGCCGCAAAGCAGCTCGAAGTCGAAGTCATCAGCGTTGCGAATTTCTGCCATCAGCTCGCGCCCTCCTGGGGCATGAGCCCGATTCAATCGGTGCCTTTCGACCAGCCGGTAATTGCGCTGAAGCAACTGCAAACCGCGCTCGGACGCAAGCCGGACGCGGTGCTGGCGGTGGACGACAGCGGCCTGGATTTGGCGGCTTTGTTGTGCGAATACTTGTACCTCCCGGGCAATTCACCCGAGGCGGTGCGGCAGACGCGCGACAAGCTGGCGTTTCGGCGCTTGCTGCAGGGCAGCGTCCTGCACTGGCCGGATTTCTGTCATCTGGATAGCGATGCGCAGCTTGCAAAGCTGCCGCCGCCGCTGCGATTTCCGGTGGTGGTCAAGGCGCGCCGGCTAGGCGCCAGTCGCGGCGTGATCCGCGCCGACACATCACAGGCATACGCGCAAGCGGTGCAACGGGTGCGCGCCATACAGGCCAAAGCCGACCGCGACGCCGCCGCGCTGGGTTTGATCGTGGAGAACTTCATTCCCGGCAGCGAGCATGCCCTGGAAGGCTTGCTGCAGAACGGCCGGCTGCGCGTGCTGGCGCTGATCGACAAACCCGATCCGCTGGACGGCCCCTATTTCGAGGAAACCCTGTACGTCACGCCCTCGCGCCTGGCGCGGGAAAGGCAGGACGAGATCGCACAAACGGTGCAGCGTGCGTGCGCACTGGCCGGGCTCGAAAGCGGCCCCGTCCATGCCGAAATGCGCGTAAATGCACAAGGGGTGTGGCTGCTCGAAATCGCCGCGCGTTCCATCGGCGGCCTGTGCGGCAGGATGCTGCGCCATGCGCTGGGCATGAGCCTGGAACAATTGATCCTGCGTCACGCCCTGAACCTGCGCCTCCCCGAGGTGAAACACAGTGCGGCAAACGGCGTGATGATGATCCCGATTCCACGGCACGGTATTTTTCAGGGCGTGCGCAGGCTGGACGAAGCGCGCGGCCTAGCCGGCATCGGCGACATCCAGATCACCGCCAGTCCGGGCCAGCTTTTCGCAGCGCCGCCGGAAGGCGCGAGCTACCTGGGTTTCATATTCGCGCAGGCAGGCTCGCCAGAGGCAGTCGAATCCAGTTTGCGCCAAGCGCAGCGGGAACTGGAGTTCGACATTCAGCCGGATATTCCCGTGCGCGAGACGCAGGCCTAGGACAGAGCCCAGGCAGGGCGTGCATAGGCGAGCAGCGTCGCCGTTGGCGCGGGCGCCGCCGAACCGGCGCTGTGGTCGAATGGCGGAGCCTGCACAGGTTCATTCAGTAGTCATTCAGGCACTCGGTTAGCAAGCTGATCCGTGTTCGAGAACGAGAGTTCCGGCTTGTGCCACAGCGTGTGCCAGATCGACATGGGTTAAGTTGAACCGCACCTCCGGGGCCGTGTAGCGGATTTCCTCGACCAGAGGTCGCCGGCACTTCTGCGCAGATGGTTTGACTTAGTCCAATATTTGCGCCTGTAGCGTCTAGCGGCAGTCGTTAACCTCTTGCGGCCGTCGCGTGTGGCACGCGAATTGCCCCTGTCTTAGTACAGAGATCAAAACGTTGTATCGGACGAATATTGTTTTTCCTTTATTTATAATAGCTTGTATCAGAGAGCTGGCGACGCTCTGAAGCTAACTGAGTCGGCGCTAAGGCGGACATGCCGAGGCTTCAACAGGTCCCTGTCAAGAGTTCAACAAACCGCAGGCCGTCCCGGTCGAAGGCAGATTTCCGCGATATGCGCTATTGGACCGAGCCGATATTGTTGCTACGACATTGAGTAGTTGAATGGGTTGGGGAGGGCAAGGTGATTGCAGGAACTGAATGGGTTGTACGGAACAAGGTGACTACGCAAACGCCGGCCGTTAAAGACAGTGGCGTACCGCAATGCCCGGTATGCGAACGCGTGCTGGAGAGAGTCAGCCGAACGGTTTTCATGCGTGCTTTGATTGGCAGCAAACGCTACTACTGCTGGAATTGTCACCAGGACTATCTGCGCTTCGTCGGGCATTTTTTCCGACTGTAATTCAACTGAGACGGTACCGCCGCAGAAGCCGTGAGCATTAACGCGGCGGTGAAGTGCTTTGCGTCGCGGCAGGTTCGGCGTGCCTTCGGCGCAGTTTTCCGGGTCAGGTCGTCCGTCTATTGACCGCTGGCCTTGCTCGTAAATCATTCTATTCTTGCGCGCCGCCCGTCCCTGCCGGCATTTTCTAGATCGAGATCGCAAGAATGCCGCGAATCAGGCGGAATCCGCTATTCATCGCGCGTAGTGCCTATAATCGAGAAACACGACGTCCCAGGGAGAAGCAATATGAAAACGCGCATCACGGAATTGCTTGGCATCGAGCACCCGATCATCCAGGGAGGCATGCACTTCGTCGGCTATGCCGAACTGGCAGCCGCCGTCTCAAACGCGGGCGGGCTGGGCATCGTCACCGGGCTGACGCAGCAGACGCCGGAACTACTCGCAAATGAAATTGCGCGCTGCCGCGAGATGACCGACAAGCCTTTCGGCGTGAATCTGACCTTCCTGCCGGCATTCGCCAAACCGCCCTATCCGGAATATATCCGCGCGATCATCGAAGGCGGGGTCAAGATCGTCGAAACGGCAGGGCGGAACCCGGAGCCTTACCTGCCCGCGCTTAAAGCGGCCGGGATCAAGGTGATACACAAATGCACCTCGGTGCGGCATTCGCTGAAGGCGGAGGCGATCGGCTGCGATGCAGTCAGCGTCGATGGCTTCGAGTGCGGCGGCCATCCGGGTGAAGACGATGTGCCGAACTTCATCCTGCTGCCGCGGGCGGCCGAGGAATTGAAGATCCCGTTCGTCGCCTCCGGCGGCATGGCCGACGGGCGCAGCCTCGTAGCCGCGCTGGCGCTGGGCGCGGAGGGCATGAACATGGGCACGCGCTTCATTGCGACGAAGGAGGCGCCGGTGCATGAAAACGTGAAACAGGCGATCGTCGCCGCTTCCGAACTCGACACGCGTCTGATCATGCGCGGACTGCGCAACACCGAGCGCGTGCTCACGAACGCGGGTGTGGAGCGGTTGCTGGAAATCGAACACGCCAAGGGCGATGCGCTGACGGTCGCCGACATTTACGAGCAGGTCGCAGGCGTCTATCCGAAAGTGATGCTCGATGGCGACATGGAGGCCGGCGCATGGAGCTGCGGCATGGTCGCAGGCCTGATACACGATGTTCCCAGCGTGAAGGAATTGATCGACCGCATCATGAGCGAGGCCGAGGGCCTGATCGAGCAGCGGCTCGCAGGCATGAGCCGCAGATAGCGCGCCTGCTGCGCGATCAGCGCAGCCAGTCTTCGCTTCGTTCCCACAAGGTCCGGGCGAGTGCCGCGTCCCGCGCGGCGCGGCTGGGCGTTTTGGACCGGCATTCGTCGTAATAGAGGCCGGATTCCGCGGCTGCGCTGGCGGAGGTCGCGCAGTGCAAAGTCGTCCGTGCTCCCTTTTCCGGGGAAATCAGCGCAAGTTTCAACAGCCAGGCCAGCGGCAACGGCACGGAGCGCCAGACCTCGGTGGCCACGACGCCCGGGTGCAGGGAGTAGGTGATGACGCCGCTGCCGGCGAGCCTGCGGCCGAGCTCCGCGCTGAAGAGCACATTGGCCAGCTTGGAGACGCGATACTCCTGCAAGCCTGTTGCTGTGCGCGTGGGTGCGTGCAGCGCTTGCCAGTCTATGCCTTGCGCGCGAAAGTGCGCCTTGCTCGCCACGGTGACGATGCGCGCCGGCGCCGAAGCCTTGATGCGCTCGAGCAGCAACTGAGTGAGGAGGAAATGCCCCAGGTGATTGACGCCGAAAGCGAGCTCGAGGCCCTCCTTGGTGCGGCCGCGCGCGCCCGCGAGCCCCGCGTTATTTATCAACAGGTGCAGCGGCAGGTCGCGCGCGAGGAAAGTTCTTGCGCATTCGCGTATGGACGCGAAGTCGCCCAGTTCGAGCGCCAGCAACTCGGCTTTGCCGCCGTCAGGCTGGGCGCGAATCTCCTCGAGCACGGCTTGCGCGCGTTGGGCGGAGCGGCAGGCGAGGAATACCTGGGCGCCTTGCCGTGCAAGCTCTACAGCGGTGACGCGCCCTATGCCCGTGTTCGCCCCGGTGACCAGCGCGATTCTTCCAGCTAAAGGTTTGTTGGTTTGCACCATGTCGAGGCATCCTTTTTTGACCGTCCGTTCAATGCCTGCCGCATTTCTTCAAAGGATCGGACGTCCGCGTGAAGTATTCCGGCGCGCAGCAGTCGGCAGGCTACGTCAATTCGCCCGTTCCTGTCATGGTCCGCTTTCAGCGCGTGGGGGAACCGTCGCCAGCGCAACGGGAGCGCCCGCAGAGCCCGAAACGGGGGCGAACGTGGCAATAAGCCCCCAATCGCACTTCCGCACGCAATGTAACGCTCGAGTTTGCGATTAATCAAAGGCAGCGCCTGGAAGCGGTTGACAGGGGCAATGGGTACGCCTAGAGTCGATCCATCCGACCGGGAGAGCGCCGCCGATGCTTAGGCGGCCGCCGAAGGCGCAATACCCAGAAACTCTCAGGCAAAAGGACCGGTCGGGCGGAAGCGATGCTTCCGTTACTCTGGAGAGCAGCCGCCGAACAGGCGGCCACCGAAGGGGCGCGCAGCCGTGCGGCATCGGGCTGTAATCTCTCAGGTATCAGGGACAGAGGGGTAATGTGGACCACGCGGTCGGCATTACCCCTTTTTCATTGCCACTGAGGACAACGTGCTCAAAACCACAGCGCTCAACGCCGCCCACCGCGCCCTGGGCGCGCGCATGGTCGATTTCGGCGGCTGGGACATGCCGGTCAATTACGGTTCCCAGATCGAGGAGCATCACGCGGTGCGGCGCGATGCCGGGATGTTCGACGTGTCGCACATGCTCGCCGTCGATGTGCACGGCGCCGGCGCGCGCGATTTTCTGCGCCGTGCGCTGGCGAACAACGTGGACAAGCTGCGCCATCCGGGGCGCGCGCTTTATTCGTGCATGCTCAATCACGCCGGCGGCGTGATCGACGATCTGATCGTGTATTTTTTCAGCGACGAATCGTTCCGCCTGGTGGTGAATGCGGGCAGGGCGCAGACCGACCTCGCCTGGCTCGAGTCGATCAAGGAACGCCCTGGCGCCGCGCCCGGGCTGCTGCCGCGGCGCGATCTCGCCCTGATCGCGGTGCAGGGCCCGCGCGCGCGCGAGCGGGTATGGCAGGCGCTGCCGCAGACACGCGCGGGGAGCGAATCGATGCGACCCTTTCATGGCGTGCAACTGGGCGAGCTGATGCTGGCGCGCACCGGCTATACCGGCGAAGACGGCTTCGAGCTCATGCTGCCGGCCGCAGGCGCGGAGGCGCTGTGGCGCCAACTCATCGCATGCGGCGTGACACCCTGCGGCCTGGGCGCGCGCGATACGCTGCGCCTGGAGGCGGGCATGAATCTTTGGGGCCAGGAGATGGACGAGAGCGTGTCGCCGCTGGACGCGGGGCTCGCATGGACGGTCGATCTGGAAAGCGCGCGCGACTTCGTCGGCAAGGCGGCGCTGCTCGCGCAGCCGCAGCGCCGGCAGTTGCTCGGGCTGGTGCTCGCCGAGCGCGGCGGCGTGTTGCGCAGCCACCAGAAAGTGGTCACGGCGCAAGGCGGGGGCGAGATCACCAGCGGCACGTTTTCGCCCTCGCTCGCGCGCTCGATCGCACTCGCGCGCATTCCCCTGGGTGTGCGGGCGGGCACACTGGTGCAGGTGTCGGTGCGCGACAGGCAACTCGCGGCAATGGTGGTGCAGCCGCCGTTCGTGCGCAACGGCAGGATACTGGTCGATTGCAATTCAACGGAGCAAGAAAAATCATGAATACTCCTGAGCAACTGAAATACACGGCAACGCACGAATGGGTAGCGAGCGAAGCCGACGGCACCCTCGCGGTGGGAATCACCGACCACGCGCAGGAAGTGCTGGGCGACATCGTGTTTCTGGAATTGCCGGCGCCCGGGAAGCGCTATGCGCAAGGCGAGGCCTGCGCGGTGATCGAATCGGTGAAAGCCGCTTCCGACATCAACATGCCGGTGGCGGGGGTGGTGATCGCCGCCAACGACGCTCTGGCGCAAGCGCCGGAGCAGGTCAACGCCGATGCCTACGCCGCCTGGATGTTCAGGATCAAGCCCGACAATGCGGGCGATGTCGGCGGCCTGATGGACGCTGCCGCCTATGCCGGTCATGCGGCGAAATGAGGAGCCTGCCATGTCAGCCATCCTGAAGCCCGCGGCGTCGAGTCCGGCGCGCACGTCGCTGGCGCAACTGGAGCAGCGCGACGCATTTTGCGCGCGCCACATCGGTCCGGACGCCGCCGACCAGGCCGCCATGCTTGCCGTGCTCGGTTATCCCACGCGCGCGGCCTTGATCGATGCCGTCGTTCCCGCCGGCATACGCAGCAGGCTCCCCCTCGATCTCGCGCCGGGCCGGAGCGAAACCGAGGCCTTGGCCGAGCTGCGCACGATTGCCGACAAGAACACGCTGGCGCGCTCGTTCATCGGCCAGGGCTATTACGACACGCATCTGCCCGGCGTAATTCAGCGCAATGTTCTGGAGAGTCCCGCCTGGTACACGGCTTACACACCCTACCAGCCGGAAATATCGCAGGGCCGGCTGGAAGCGCTGATCAATTTCCAGACCATGGTCAGCGACCTCAGCGGCATGGCCATCGCCAACGCATCGATGCTGGACGAGGCCACGGCTGCGGCCGAGGCGATGACGCTGTGCCGGCGCAGCGCCAAGGCCGGGAGCAATGTGTTTTTTGTCGCCGACACGGTGCTGCCGCAGACTGTGGACGTGGTGCGCACGCGCGCCGAGCCGCTGGGGCTCGAGGTGATAACCGGGCCGGCGCAGACTGCGGCGGCGGCCGCATGCTTCGGCGTGCTGCTGCAGTATCCCGCCGTGAATGGCGAGGTGGAGGACTATCGCGCCCTGGTGCAGGCGGTGCACGCGCGCGGCGGCCTGGTCGCGGTTGCTGCCGACCTGCTCGCGCTCACACTGCTCAGCCCCCCGGGGGAGTGGGGCGCGGACGTGGTGCTGGGCTCGGCGCAGCGCTTCGGCGTGCCGCTGGGTTTCGGCGGCCCGCACGCAGCCTACTTCGCGACCCGGGACGAACTCAAGCGCAACCTGCCCGGGCGTCTGGTGGGCGTGACGCGCGACAGCCAGGGCAATCCGGCCTACCGGCTCGCGCTGCAGACGCGCGAGCAGCATATACGCCGCGACAAGGCCACCAGCAACATCTGCACCGCGCAGGTGCTCCTGGCCGTGATCGCCGGCATGTATGCGGTGTATCACGGCCCGCTCGGTCTGACCCGCATCGCACAGCGGACCCATCGCCTTGCCGGCGTGCTGGCCAGCGGCCTGAAGAAAATGGGCGTGGCCGTCGAGAACGCATCCTGGTTCGATACCTTGACCATCGTCACCGCAGCGCGAACCGAGGCGGTGCACGCCGCCGCTGCGGCACGCGGCGCGAACCTGCGCCGCATCGACGCAGGCCGCGTCGGCGTATCGCTGGACGAGACCAGCACCCGCGCGCAGGTGAAGCTGCTGTGGCAGATCTTTGCGCCCGGCGCTGCGATCACCCCGGATTTCGATGCGATCGAACGCGGGGTGGTGGACGCATACCCCGCTGGACTCAAGCGCAGCAGTGATTTTCTTGCGCATCCGGTGTTCAACAGTCATCACTCCGAAACGGCGATGCTGCGCTATCTGCGCCAGCTCGCGGACCGCGATCTTGCGCTCGACCGCGCGATGATCCCGCTCGGCTCCTGCACCATGAAGCTCAATGCCACGAGCGAGATGCTGCCGATCTCCTGGCCCGAATTCGCGCAACTGCATCCGTTCGCGCCGGCGGCGCAGACCGCGGGCTATCGCGAACTGATTACCGCGCTCGAGCGCATGCTGTGCGCGATCACCGGCTATGCGGCGGTATCGCTGCAGCCCAACGCCGGCTCGCAGGGCGAGTTCGCCGGCATGCTGGTGATCCGCGCCTGGCACCGCGCGCGCGGCGAGGATCAGCGCAAGGTGTGCCTGATTCCCGCTTCGGCGCACGGCACCAATCCGGCCTCGGCGCACATGGCGGGCATGCAAGTGGTGGTGGTCGCCTGCGATGCCGGCGGCAATGTCGATCTCGCCGACCTGCGCGCCAAGGCGGGGGAGCACAGCCGCGAACTGGCGGCGATCATGGTGACTTATCCGTCAACCCATGGGGTATTCGAGCCGGGCATCAGCGAAATTTGCGACATCGTGCATAGCCACGGCGGCCAGGTGTACATCGATGGCGCCAACCTGAACGCGATGGCCGGCCTGTGCGCGCCAGGGCGATTCGGCGGCGACCTGTCGCACTTGAATCTGCACAAGACCTTCGGCATTGCGCACGGCGGCGGCGGGCCCGGCGTGGGACCGCTGGCGGTGGCGGCGCATCTCGTTGCGTTCCTGCCCGGACACCGCGCGTTGCCGGCCGCGGAGCGCAGCATCGGTGCGGTGGCGGCCGCACCCTACGGCAGCGCCGGCATCCTGCCGATCGCGTGGATGTACATTACCCTGCTCGGGCGCGAAGGCCTGCGCGCCGCGAGCGAAGTCGCAATCCTGAACGCAAACTATGTCGCCAGACGCCTGGCGCCGCACTATCCGGTGCTCTACAGCGGGGCCGGCGGATTGGTCGCGCACGAGTGCATACTCGACTTGCGCCCGCTGAAGGAGTCGAGTGGCATCGGCGTCGACGACGTGGCCAAGCGGCTGATCGACTACGGCTTTCACGCGCCGACCATGTCGTTTCCGGTGCCGGGCACGCTGATGGTCGAGCCCACCGAAAGCGAGTCGAAGGCGGAACTCGATCGCTTCATCGACGCGATGATCGCGATACGCGAAGAAATCCGCGCGGTGGAGGAGGGCAGGCTGGACCGAGAGGACAATCCGCTCAAACACGCGCCACATACGGCCGCGATGGCGTGCGCCGATGCATGGCCGCACAGCTACGCGCGCGAGCTTGCGGCCTATCCGGTCGCGGCCTTGCGCGCGTGCAAGTACTGGCCGCCGGTCGGTCGCGCGGACAATGCGTACGGCGACCGCAACCTGGTCTGTCGCCGCGTGCCCGTGGGGAGTTAACGCAGCCGACGGCGCGCGCCCGGTGCGGGCACGAAGCGGCCGCGAGTTGGCGCGACGCGCCGAGCAGATGTAGATTTTTTTCACTGCATTGAATGCCATGTCCGCAGTCGGCATGGTGCGCCTGCCCGGTGGCGTGCCGATCAGGACGCCGGATATGGGTTCTCAGCCGATCGGCGCCGGTCGTCCATTGGCATAGCCCTGGTATCCGGCAAAGCCCATTTCCTGCAGCAACTGAATCAGGGACTCGGACTCGACCGCCTGGGCGATAATGCCGATTTCCAGCGGTTGCGCGATCCGGATCAGCGATGACACGATGAATCGGCTGTCCTGGTTTTGCGCCAGTTCATTCGTATACACCGGCGCGAGTTTGATGTAGTGCGGCAGCAGGGTGTGCAGTTGCCTGAGCGAATCGCGGTGCAGGGTGAAATTGTCGATAGCAAACTGCGCGCCCAGGCGCCGCACTTCGGCGGCGAAATCGAGGCTGAGCGCCGCAACCTTGATCACGCCGAACTCGGTCATTTCGAACACCAGACGCGCAGCGATGTCGCGCCGGCCCCGCAGCGCATCGATCAGACGCCGGTGTGCGATGCTGTCGGCCACGGTTTGCGCCGAAACGTTGACGGCGATGATCGGTGCCAGTATTGCGCCGGCGTCGATGCGCGCAATCAGCAGTTCGAGCAGGCGGCAATCGAGGCGTGGCATCAGGCCGTGGCGCGCGGCCATCGGCAGGAACTGGGCAGCGGCAACGGGACTGCCGCCCTCGTCCAGCAGGCGCGTGACCACCTCGCTTTGCAGCAGCGCGCGTCCCGGCAGGCTGAGAACGGCTTGCGTGTATAGCGCCAGCTTGTCGGTATCGATCGCGCCTTCGATCTGCTTGCGCCAGGCGAGCGAACCGCGCCCGCGCCGGTCAAGGTCGCTCAATTCGATGAGTTCGAAGGTGTCGGGTCCTCTTTCCTGCGCCCGGGTCAGGGCCAGATCCGCTGCCGCCAACAACTCCGGCAGCGGCGGCGCGCTCGCGTCGAAATGCGCCGCGCCGCAATGAAATTCAATTTCCGCGCTCAGGGCCTGCTCGGCGATCGCCGCCTCGACACCGGAACTGATCGAGCCTGCCAGTACGCCCGCGGCGCCGACATCGATGTTGACCGCGGCCAGGGCGAAGCTCGCGCCGGCAAAACGCGAACACACCACCGACTGGCCGGCGCACGCGGCGCTAATGGCGTGCGCGATCAGAAGCAGCAGCTCGTCGGCGCGCTGATAACCGCGGCGCAGGTTGTATTCCTTGAAGCGCTCCAGTTCCAGCAGTATGAACACCCCGGAAAAAACGTCGCGCTCGGCGCGCAACAGGCCCTGCAACTCGTGCTCCAGGCCGCGGCGATTGAATAGCTGGGTGACCGGATCGCGGTAGGCCTCACGCTGCAGTTGCTCCGCGCGCGCCGATTCGTCTTCGATGAGGTGCCTGATTTTTGCCGACAAGCTGTTCATCGCGCCGACCACGCGTCCGAGTTCGCGCGCTTTGGGCGCGAGTGCAATCGTGCTGAAATCGCGCTCGCCTATGGCCGTTGCCGCGCGCTCGATCTCGCCCAGCGGCCGCAGTATGGTGGCGAGGAAGGCGCGCAGGGCGAGTAGGGCCAGCGCGTATACAAGGACCAGCAATGCCAGCGTCTGCACGCCTGTGTGCCATAGTTGCAGGTAGGCGAAATTCGGATGGCTGGTCACAAGCACGCGTCCGAGCTGGCGCCATCCCGAGCTGATCATGGACTCGGCGCTGGGCGGGTGCAGCGGAAACATCCGCGCAAACCATGCGGGCACCTCGCCCTGCGCCGTGGGCAACTGCTTTGTCACCAGGGTTTCGCCGCTTGCCGAAACCACGCGTATCGACTGATAGTAGCCGCGATCGAACGCGGTATTGACCACGGTCTCGATCAGGGCGCGGTCCTCGAACGGTTTCACCGTTGCGAGCCAAAGCGCAAGCGAAGTCGCGGCATCCTGCGAATGCGATTGGAGCTGCTGCTGCACATAGAGCCGGGCGTTTGAAAGATAAATAGCCTCTACCCCCGCCAAAACCAGCAGGAACAGCAGCGAAGCGCCGAAAAACAATTGCCTGAATAGTGTCATGATCGGATCCGGGGAAGCATAGCATTCATTTTGAGATGAACTCTCAGTACGGCAGTTCTTTTTCCGGTTTGTCCGGCAGGGTGCGCCACAACCTGATCTGCATGGAACTGCCGGCGCGGCGCACGGGCAGCGCCGGGGATCCGATCCGGTTCTGCGCGAACGGCGGGCGGCGGGATTGTGCACGGAAACATCGCGGGATTGTACGCAATCGGGAACCGGAGCGCCGCATCCGCGCGCGGGCAGGTACAATTATGCGCATGCGCAACTTTGAGGTACCAGCATGATTTACGAACTTTATTACTGGCCCGGCATACAGGGACGCGGCGAATTCATTCGCCTGGCCCTGGAAGAAGCCGGCGCCGAATACCTCGATATCGCGCTTCTGCCCGAGGCGCAGGGCGGCGGCGTGGCGGCGATGATGAAATTTCTCGATGGCCCCGAGGTCGCGCGTCCGCCGTTTGCGCCGCCTTTTCTGAAAGCCGGCCGCAGGCTCATCGGGCAAACCGCGAACATCCTCCTGTTTCTCGGGCCGCGGCTCGCGCTCGCGCCGCGCGACCACGGCGGCAGGCTGTGGGTGCATCAGTTGCAGCTCACCCTTGCCGACTTCGTGCTCGAGATTCACGACACCCATCACCCCGTCGGCGGCGGACTCTACTATGAGGAACAGAAGGCGGAGGCCAAGCGGCGCAGCGTCGATTTCCTGGCGCAGCGCCTGCCGAAATTCCTCGGTTACTTCGAACGCGTGATCGAGCGCAACCCGGACAGCAACAAATGGCTGGCGGGCAAGCGGCCGACCTATGCCGATTTGTCCATGGCCCAGGTGATCGCAGGGCTGGGTTATGCGTTTCCGGTGGCAAGCAAGAAAGCGCTGCGCGCCTGCCCGCGGCTGCGCGCACTGCACCATGAGGTTTTTGCCCGCCCGCGCATCAAACGCTACGTTGCATCGGGACGGCGGCTCGCGTTCAACAACGATGGCATATTCCGGCGCTATCCGGAACTGGATAGGTAATCGGCGGCCGTGCTGATTTGCACGACGATTGCGGCGGAATCGATTATCCGGTAGTTTGTCCTGATGGAGGTATGCATGCCTGAGTCCTGGTTCGATGCCGTGAGCGCCGGTGATGTCGATCGCGTGCGCAAGCTGCTGGCCGCCGGCGCCGATTGCAATGAGCGCAACGGCGAGGGTGCCACGGCGCTGATGCTGGCCGCCCATGCCGGCGAGCTTGGGCTGGTCAAGACGCTGATCGAGGCCGGTGCGGACGTGAGCGCGACCGACGCGCGCGGCTGGGGTGCGCTGAGCAAGGCCGTCTACAACGCGGATCTGGATCGCGGTTTCGCCGACGTGGCGCAAGCGCTGATCGACGCCGGCGCGAATGTGGAGGCCCCCATCGGCTACGGCGTGCGGCCGTTGATGCTGGCGGCAGGCTACGGCGAGACCGCGGTGGTGGAAGCCCTGCTGAACGCGGGCGCCGACGTCCTGGCGCGCAACGAAGGCGGCCTCACGGCGCTGATGATGGTCAAGCAAAAGCACTACGTCGATGTCATCAACCTGCTGCACGAAGCGGAGCAGGCGGCCGGCGTGGGCGAGGGCAGTTGCTCGACCAAGAACGCGCCGGGATCGAATGTCGTGACCTTTCTCAAGCCGGTCAAGTGAGCGATTCGCCCGGCGTACGCGACATCCCCGGCGCGCGCGCTACCATGGGTTTCGTCGCCTTCCTCGCGCTTTGTCTTGCCGTTTCGGCCGTCGGCGGCGCGGCAACCGCGATCAGCGTCGGCACCTGGTACCCGACACTGGCAAAGCCGCCGTTCAACCCGCCGGACTGGATATTCGCGCCGGTCTGGACAGCGCTGTTTTTCATGATGGCCGTTGCCGGCTGGAGGGTGTGGCGGCGCGACGGCCTGCGCAAAGCGCACTGGGCGCTGACGCTGTATGCGCTCCAGCTTGCGCTGAATCTCGCCTGGTCCATCGTGTTCTTCGGCTTGCGCTCGATCGGCGCGGCCTTGGTCGAGATCGTCGTTCTGCTGCTCGCGATACTGGCGACGACGGTCGTGTTCTGGCAACGCGACCGCGTGGCCGGGATGCTTTTCATCCCTTACGCCGGCTGGGTCACGTTCGCCGCCGTTCTCAACGCCGCGCTTTGGCGGCTCAACTAGAGCGGCGGATTGCTGTCCGCGCAGGCAGACGCGAAATGGCATCCCGGCTGGCGGCTCGAATTGTGCACCGGCAAAGCGCTTTTTTGGTTACCATCACGTTGCCCGGGTTAAAAGTTCTTCCTTTAATCTGCCCGCAACCGTCTCACCCGCCACGGCCACGCACACCCGAAACATGATCACCAATCTGTTCTCACGCACCGCCTTGCACCAGCACGCCGATCCGGCGCAGCGCGTTCTTGGCATCGAGGCGCTGCCGCCGGACTCGGGCGAACTCGCGCAACTGCTGCTCAGCGACCCGGCGCCGCAGGTACGTATTGCCGCTGCGCAGCGTTGCGCCGATTTGCCTGCGCTCGCCTCTGCCGCGGAAACGGAGGCCGATGCCGCCGTGCGGCTTGCGCTTGCGTGCGCGCTGGGCGATGTGCTCGCGCAAACGCAGGACAGCGCGCTTGCGCTGGCGCTGCTTGCCGCGGACCGGTGCACGGACGCGATACGGATCGAAGTGGCGCGCCGCGCACAGGATGCGCAGCGCCGCCGCGCCGCGATCGCGGGCATAGGCGATGAATCCGCGCTGGTTGAACTGGCGCTGCTCGCCGGGCAGGCGGAGACGCGCATGGCGGCGGCGGAGCGTGTGCAGACGGCCGACGGACTGCGCAAGCTCGCCGATGCGGCAAAGAACAAGGACCACGGTGTTGCCAGGCTCGCCCGGCAGCGGATCGACGCGATCAAGCATCGCCAGGAGCAGGGCGCTGAAGCGGACGCGATCATCGCGCAACTGCAAGCGCTGGCGACCGAGCCCGGCCCGATACTCACTGCGGTGATCGAACTCAACCGCCGCTGGCAGGTGCTGGACATGAGTGCAGAGACTGCACGCCTCGAGCGCTGCGAAATTGCGCGCCAGGCGATCCAGGCCCGGTTCGAGCGCGAGCAAAACGAACAACGGGCACGCTTGCAGTTCGAACGCAGGATGAGCGAGTGGATCGAAACCTTGGGAAGCGCGGCGCCGTCCGCGCCGGATGCCCTCGCCGCGATGCGCGCCGAACTCGCCGCGCTGCGCGATGAGGCGCGCGCGCGCAGCGACGATGCGGCGCTCGCGCGGCTGGCTCAGGCGGAGCAGCGCATTGCACAGGGGGAGGCGGAACTCCAGGCGCTCGCCGGCGTGCTGGCGCTGGTGCTCGAAGCCGAGCAGCTTGCCGCGGGCACGTCGATCGACCATGCCAAACTGCCGGCGCGGTGGCAGGCGCTGAGCAGGACGATACGCACGCCGGAGTTGACGCGGCGCTTCGAAGCCGCGATGACGGCGGTGGAGCAGCGCCGGCTGGCGCAAATTCAGGCCACGCAACAGGAAGCGAATGCGGCGCGGCAGCAGGTCCATGCGCTGCTGCACAGCGCCGAGCAGGCGCTTGCCGCAGGCCAGGTGCAGGCGGCGCGCACGGCGGCCGATCAAATCAGGACGCTCAAGGCCGGTGTCGGCCCGCTGCCGAAGCCGACCACGCAGCGGCTTGGCCGCGTGGTGCAGCAACTGGTCGAACTCGAACGCTGGGAATCGTTCGGCCAGCAAAACGCGCGCGTGCAGTTATGCGAGCGCGCCGAAGCCGCGGCGACGCAGACGCTGGACCCGCCGCAACTCGCGCTCGAGGTGCAGAAGCTGCGCAGCGAATGGAAGGCGCTGGACCAGCAGCACGCAGGCGTGCCCAAGGCGCTGTGGGAGCGCTTCGACGGCGCCTGCGAAAGGGCCTACGCCCCCGCGGGCAGATATTTTGCCGAACTCGCTGCGCAAAGAAAGGAAGCGCGCAAGCGGCGCGAGGCGTTCATCGCTGCGGCGGCGGAGTACGCGCCGACGCTCCTCACCGAGCCCGTCGATTGGCGCGCGCTCGAGCGCTGGCTGCGCGAAACCGACCACGGGTGGCGCGAAGGCGATCTGGGCAGCGTCGATCCCGGTGCCTGGAAAAAGCTCGATCTGCGCTTCAAGGCGGCGCTTGCGCCGCTGCGAGACGCTCTATCCGCGGCGCGCGATCGGGCCAAGGCAGGACGTCAGGCCTTGATCGACGAGGCTGCGGCGCTGGCAGCCAAGGCGATGGAGCGCGAGGCGCCGTCGCAAGTCAAGGCGATCCAGGCCAGATGGCAGGCCGAGGCCAAGGCCTTGTCGCTGGCGCAGCGCGACGAGCGCGCGCTGTGGAATCAGTTTCGCGCGGCTTGCGACGCGGTGTTCGACGCGCGCCAGAGCAAGCGCAAGGAAGAGGACGGCCGCAGGAACGAGCATCGCCACGCGCTGCAGGAACTGTGCGCGCAAACGGAACAACTCGCACGCGCCGCCGACAAGGATGATCAGGAACTGCGCCGCACGCTGCGCGAGCTGCAGGACCAATGGAAACAGAAGGCCGGCGCATCCGGCCCCGATGTGCGCGAGCTCGAATCGCGCTTTCGCAAAGCAAGAGACGCGGTGGAGGCGGCGCTGTCGGCGCGCGTTCGCTCGCGCGAAGCCGCGCTATGGCAAACCCTGGCGGCGAAAGAGCGCTTGTGCGAGGAACTGGACGCGTTGCTGCGCTCGGGCGGCGCTTCGGGCCTGGCGGAGGCGGGGTCGGTCGAGGCGCAGTCGGCGGGGGCACGGGAGCGCTGGGCGGCTTTGCCCGTCCTGCCGGCCGCCTGGGAGAAGAAAATGCTGGCGCGGCGCGACGCCGCGCTGGTCGCGCTGTCCGGGGCGGACGCGGCGGTAAAATACCTGGCGCGCATGGAGCAGGGCGCCGCAGCGCGCCGCGACGGGCTGCTCGAACTCGAGTTGTTGCTGGGTCTGGACAGTCCGCCCGAGTTTCAGCCGCAACGGCTCGCGCTGCAGGTGAAACAGTTGAAGCAGCGGTTCAGCAGCGGGACAAGCAGCGGCGCCATGACCGCGGGCGAGCGCCTGCTGGCGTGGTGCGCCGAAGCGGGCGTGGCCGACGCGCTCGACCGGCAGCGCTGTGAACGAATTCTGTCGAAGGTCGAGCAGGCGCGCTGAGCTGCCTGCCTCGCGCCTGCGGGTCCGGCTTTCGCCTCGAGCGCAGCCGGGATCATTTCCAATAACGCCGCATTTCAAGATAGGTGAATGAGGCGGTCCAGCTCAGCATGAGCAATCCGGTCAGCGCCTCGATCCCCGTAACCATGCGCAGGCTGCCCGAGGGATAGATGTCACCCAGGCCGAGGGTGGTGTAGGTCTCGGAGGAAAAATAGAGAAAGCTCGCGAACGCGTCTTTGAATTGGCCGCCGAAACCGCCTAAGCCGAATTTGTCCCGCAGCAGGAAATAGGCTCCGGCGAAGAGCATGATCTGGGACAGATGGCTGATCATCGCTCCTCCCAGTGCCGCAAGCACCTTGGCGCGGTTTTCGATTATCGCGGCGCGAGGCAGGAAATCGTTCAGCAGCTTCAGGCATTCGTAGTGCAGCAGCGCCGAGGCACCGCACAGGAGAACACTCAAGACAATGGCCGGTATCACCGCCTGGCTTCTGCATCACGCCAAAGGCGGGCTACAGACCGAGGTGTCGTCTGGAATCGACGAGGAAGTTGTCGATCGCTTTGAAGCCGACAGCGTCTTGTGCCTGCTCGCTGCGCAGGGCGGTGGGCTCGTTGGCAAATGCCGCGGCGCTGGCGAGAGCGGCGGCAATGGCAAATACAACTGGTTTGAGTGCATCGATGGTATTTCTCCTCACTGGATATGCGCATTTGATAGGCCTGCCAGGCCACTGAATAAGCCGGTTACTGCGCAATTGCGGGCAGAAACTGGGCGCAATTGCGTCCGCAACAGACCCCCGGTGTGGCGATATCCAAGGGGGCGTGCCCCCCTCGGATTCGACAGCCTGTTATGCGAGCCCGGTTTGTTTCAGCCCTGCTTGCCGCCAAGATCGACCGGAACGAAAATTTTCCCCTCGTTGCGCTGGATCAGCAAGGCCATCGTCCTGCCGGACTTCGCCACCAGCGAGCGCAATTGCTCGACCGACTGGATCGGCGTTCCATTGACCGCCAGCAGCAGGTCACCGGGCTGAATGCCGGCGTGTGCGGCCGGGCCGCTTGCTTCTTCGACCACCAGCCCTTTCGTGCCGTCCTGCTGCCGCTCCTCGGGATTGAGCGGCCGCACCGCAAGCCCGAGGCGGCCATGCTCCTGATTCGGCGTATCGGCCGAAGCCACTTTCGCTGCTTTCAGCTCGCCAACCGTTACGTCAATATCCTTGGACGTTCCACTGCGCGAGATTTCCAGCGTTGCCTTGGTGCCGGGCTTTACGTCCGCGACCTGTGCCGGCAGCTCCGACGAATTCGAGATTGCGTGGCCGTTGAATTTCAGGATCACATCGCCGGCCTTGATTCCAGCCTTGGCGGCTGGACTATTTTCGTCCACCGACGCGACCAGCGCGCCGCCCGGACGCTTCAGCCCGAAAGAATCGGCGAGCTGCTGATTGACTTCCTGGATCGTTACCCCGAGCCGGCCGCGGCTGACCTTGCCGAATTGCTGCAGTTGGTCCTTGACCTTCACTGCCAGGTCGATCGGGACGGCAAACGACAGGCCCTGATAGCCGCCGGTATGGGTGAAGATTTGCGAATTGATGCCGATCACCTCGCCCTTCATGTTGAACAAGGGTCCGCCGGAATTGCCCGGGTTGACCGCAACGTCGGTCTGAATGAAGGGGATGTAGGTGCCGTCCGGGAGCGAGCGCGATTTCGCGCTGACGATCCCCGACGTCACGGAATTCTCGAAGCCAAACGGGGAGCCGATGGCCAGCACCCACTCGCCCACCTTCTCGTTCATGCTGCTGCCGATTTTGACTGTGGGCAGGCCGTTCGCTTCGATCTTGAGCACGGCGACGTCGCTGGGCTTGTCGCTGCCGAGAACCTTGGCGCGGAACTCGCGCCTGTCGGTGAGCTTCACCGTAACCTCCGTCGCGCCGTCGACGACGTGGGCATTGGTGAGGATAATGCCGTCCGGACTCACGATGAAACCGGAACCCTGGCCGTGCTCCGGCGCGGAGCCGTGCGGTACGGCGCCGGGGAATTGGCGGAAGAATTCAAAGAACGGGCTGTTCGGATCAAGCCCTTCAAACTGCGGCGTGTTCGCCTCTGCCTTGACCTCATGCGTCACGCTGATATTGACTACGGCCGGTCCGTTGCGCTCAACGATGCCGGTAAAGTCGGGCAGCAGGGCGCTCGCCGTCGAGGCGCTTGCAACGGTCAACGTAGCGGTGGCAGCGTTAGCTTCCTGCGGAAACCAATGACCGGCGGAGAACGCACCCGCGCCCACGGCCGATATGACGGCAGCCGCGATCGCGCTTCGAACTAGAACTCTGGGTTTCATCATGCACTCCTAGTGTGGCTTGCCGGGGAACATCCCCGTCATGACCGACAGCTTGGGCGCGCAGTCTTAAGGCAAACTTAAAGGCGCGCAAGGAACCGCGCCGGCTAACGCCGGCGGAACGGCGGCCGGCCGCGCCAGTACTGAATCAGCAACCAGGCTCCGGCCATGCCGCCCAGATGCGCAAAATGCGCCACGCCGGCCTGTGTCCCGGTGACGCCCAGATAGAGTTCGAACGCGCCGTAAAGCGTCACGAACAGCCATGCGGGCATCGGTATCGGTGGAATCAGAAGCACGATGGTTCGGTGCGGAAAGTACATCGCATAGGCGAGCAGCAGGCCGAAAACACCGCCGGACGCGCCTATCGTCGGATACGGCTGCGCCGATGTGACACCGGCCACCACGAGCTGGGCCACGCCGGCGAAGATGACGCTGAGCAGGTACAGGTTCAGAAACCGCCTCGGTCCCCACAACTGCTCGAGTTGGCCGCCAAACATGTACACGGCGAACATGTTGACGAAAAGGTGCCAGGCGCCCGCATGCAGGAACGCATAGGTGAGCAACTGCCACGGCTGAAACGATAGAAGGCTTCCGGAAAACGGTGCCGATTGAATTGGCCACAGCGCAAGCCGGAGCGTCAGACCTTGGCCCAGCAGCAGCTCGGCGGCGAACATCAGGACGTTGACGATAATCAGGCCGCGGGTAATCGGGGGAAGGGAGTAGAGCATGACGCGATTTGCGCTATCCGAGCGGGAAGGTGACCGATACGCGCAAGCCGGGGCCGGGTACCCGATCGTCGAGCAGGATGGAGGCGTGGTGGCGATCGGCGATGTTCTTCACGATTGCCAGTCCCAGTCCGCTACCGGCGACATGCGTGGCTACACGCCGATAGAACCGGTCGAATACGCGCGCGCGGTCCTCCTGCGGGATGCCCGGGCCGGTGTCGCAGATCTCGATCACCGCATTGCGCTGTTGCACGCGCAGCGCGACGTCGACGCTTCCGCCTGCCGGGGTGTAGCGGATCGCGTTGTCGACCAGATTGCCCAGCATGACGCGCAGCGCCTCGCGCTCGCCCGGAATGCTGGCCTGCGCTTCGTGGCTGAGGCCGATGTCGATATTTTTTTTGGCCGCCAGGGGCGCGTATTCGGACAGCACCAGCCGCGCCAGTTCTGCCAGGTCGACCGGGGCATGCTTGTATGCGGCGACGCCGGGCTCCTCTCGCGCCAGCGTGAGCAACTGCTGCACCAGATGGGCCGCGCGCGACTGTCCCTGCTTAAGCCGGGCAAAGGCCGCTTCGCGCTCTTCGTCGGTTTTCGCGCGCTCGGCAAGCTGAATCTGCAACTGCACCGCGGTGAGCGGCGTGCGCAGCTCGTGCGCTGCATCGGCGACAAAGGCCTTTTGCGACTCAAGCGCGCGCGCGAGCCGAGCCAGCAGCTCGTTCAAAGCCTGGACCAGGGGCCGGATCTCGATCGGAAGTTTGTCCTGGGGCAGGGCATCGAGCGAGTCCGGCGTGCGTCGATCGAGCGCCCTTGCGATTCGATCCAAGGGCTGCAATCCGCGGCCTATGGTGATCCAGATCAGGATGCCGAGCACCGGCAACAGCGCGAGCAGCGGCACCAGCGCGCGCAGCGCCATGCCCGCGGCCAGGTCACGCCGCACGCTCATCGGTTGCGCCACCTGGACCACGTTGTCCTGCTCCAGCGCGCTGAACACGCGCCAGCTTCCGTGCGGCGTATCCACCGTGGAAAAGCCGAGCGTGGCGCGCTGCGGCAGTTTCGACGCCGGCCGGGAGAAATACAGCTCCAGGCCGTTGCGGTCCCAGATCTGCACCACGAATCCGTCTTCGGTTTCCAACCCGCTGGAACTCGAGGGCGGCAAGGGGCCGAAAGCGTTATTCGGAAGCGAAGCCGCCATCTGCCTGAGATGGTAGTCGAACAACTCATTGGCCTCGGCCAGCGTCTGGGTATAGATGCGCGCGCTGGCAACGACCACCGCCAGCGCGAGCCCCGATAGCAGCCAAAGCAGCAACTGGCGGCGGATCGATATCATGCCTGCTTCGGCACCATGTAGCCCACGCCGCGCACGTTGTGGATGAAATCCGCGCCCAGCTTCCGGCGCAGGGAATGGATGTACACCTCGACCGTGTTGCTCTCCACTTCCTGGCCCCAGCCGTAGAGCTTTTCCTCGAGTTGCGCGCGCGAATACACCACGCCCGGCCGCGCAACGAGCGCATGGATCAAGGCGAACTCGCGCGCCGAAAGCGCAATCGATTTTCCATCCATCGACACCTCGTGCGTCGCCGGATTGATCGCGAGCTTGCCCACCTGCAGCACCGGGTCGGCGCGCCCGGATTTCCGTCGCAGCAGCGCCCGCACCCGCGCCGCAAGTTCTTCGAGATCGAAGGGCTTCACCAGGTAGTCGTCGGCACCGGCGTCCAGTCCCTTGACGCGATCGGCAACCGCGTCGCGCGCGGTCAGGATCAGCACCGGAATGGCGTTGCCGCGCCGGCGCAGCGTGGCCAGCACCTCCAGCCCGGTCTTGCGCGGCAAGCCCAGGTCGAGCAGCAGCGTGTCATAGGGATAGGCCTCGAGCGCGAGCTCCGCCGCGCGCCCGTCCTGCACCCAGTCGACCGCGAAACCGTCCTGTTGCAGGCCGGTGCGAACGCTCTCGCCGATCATGGCGTCGTCTTCAACGAGCAGTAAACGCATGGAATGACCGGTTCAGCGCGGCTGCGCCATTTTCGAGTAGGTCTCGGCACAGGCCAGGATCACGTGTTTCTCGACCGCCTGCTCGCGGTGATGGTTCGCCGCCGCATATTCGGGCGAGCGCATCATGTCGAGAAACGCCGCGCGCGAGGGGTAGCGCACCAGCACCACGTAGTCCCAGCGGTCGGCATGCGCGTCGCCGAATGCCACCGCCTCGCCGTTGCCCGCCCAAAGCACGGTGCCGCCGCGCGCCTTGATCAGCGGCATGGCGAGTTCGCTGTAGCGCTTGTAGGCCGCGCGGTCGCGCAGGCGCAGCATGTTCACCATGACCACCGGACCCGAATCGGGCAGGCTCGCGATCAGTTGCGCATTGATTTCCCCCGGTCCGGCCATCTCACGCTCCTTTTGCACAGTTTCCGCTATTGTATGCCGACATGGCGGTACAATTTCCGCTGGGCTGTTACACGCGGCACGGCATGACTTTGATTCGGACACCTTTCCTTGCGCTGCTGCTGGCGCTCGCCGCCTGTGCGCCGCTGCCGCAGCGCGCGGGCATCCCGACCGAATGGCTGGCGTCGCCGAACTTCGACCAGAGGAAACCAAACTTCGTCATTCTGCATCACACCAGCGATGACAGCGTCGATCAGGCGCTGCGCACCCTCACCGGCACCCTACGAAGGGTAAGCGCGCATTATCTGATCGGGCGCGACGGCAGGATCATCCAACTGGTCGACGAACGCGCCCGGGCCTGGCACGCGGGTGAATCGAAATGGGGCGCGGATACCGACATCAATTCGGTTTCGCTCGGCATAGAGCTGGACAACAACGGACGCGAAGCGTTCCCCGATGCCCAGATTTCGGCCCTGCTGCGCCTATTGGCCGACATCAAGGAGCGCTATCGCATCCCCGCGGCGAATTTTCTCGGCCACGCCGATGTCGCGCCGAGGCGAAAAACAGATCCGAGCGGCTACTTCCCCTGGAGGATGCTTGCGGATCAAGGTTTCGGCCTATGGTGCGATCCGCCGTTTGCCGAATGGCCGCTGCCGTTCGACGCCGCAGTGGAACTGCGCGCCCTGGGTTACGACACCGAGGACCTCGCGGCGGCCGTGCGGGCATTCAAATTGCATTTCCTGCCGGACGAACCATCGTCCGGGTTGGACGAGCGCGGACGCGCCCTGCTTTACTGCCTGTACCGGAAGGCCGCCGGCTGAGATTCGCGGGTTGCGGGCATCGCGGCAGCGTTACCACGCGGCATCCAGCAATTGGCGCACCGTCGCCGGTCCTTCGATCTTGCGTGGATTGGTGTGGATCAAGCGATCGTGCATGGATTCCTCGGCGATGCGATCGAGCAGCTCGGCGCCCACGCCCACATCGCGCAAGGTGCGCGGCAGGCCCAGCTCGGCGATCAGCTCTGCCAGCACATCTGCCGCGGGGACGCCCGGCCGGCCCAGCGCTTCGCTGACCAGTTTCTGCCGCTCTGCGTTCACCGGATAGTTGAAGCGCATCACATGCGGCAGCATGACGCAGGAAGTGTGGCCATGCGGCACGCCGGCGGTGCCGCCCAGCACATGGCCGATGCCGTGGCTGGCGCCTTTGTCGACGCCGGCACTGCTGCCGATGATCGACATCCAGGAACCCAACTGACAATCCAGCCGCGCCGGCAGGTCATTCGGATCCGCTTTCGCCGCGCGCAGACCTTTTCCCAGCAGCCGCAATGCATGGAACGAGGTGCCGTCGGAGAACGGTTTGCTGCTGATCGAGCACAAATCCTCGACTGCATGGTCCACCGCCCGGATTCCCGTCGACAGCCACAACCATTGCGGCGTGTGTAGCGTCACCGCCGGATCGAGGATCACGGTGCGCGGCGCCGCCTGTGCGTGGACGTACATCTCTTTCACCCGGCGGACGGAGTCGGTGCAGCCTGCCGCCGCGGAAAACTCCCCGGCCGAAAGCGTGGTCGGAATTATGACCGAGGCCACCGACGGCGGCTTATAGCTGGGGCGAACCATGCTGCCGTCGGCGCGCACGGTGACGCGCAAGGCGTCCAGCGCAGCGGGGTCGGTGATGCCGTTGCCCAAGCAGATGGCGACCATTTTCGCCGCGTCGGTGATCGAACCGCCGCCCACGCTGAGCAAAATGTCGGCGCTCGCCGCGCGCGCCGCGTTCGCCGCCGCGACCACGTCTATGCGCGGGGTATGCGCACCGATCTTGGCGCAAACGCCGGCGTAGCGCCCGCCCAGCGCGTCGCGCACGCGCTGGATCACGTCGGTGCTGCGCGCGAGCGTGCCGCTTGCGAGCACAAACACGCGGCGCTCGCCGGTGAGGTCGAGCTCGCGCTTCAGCGCTTGCACGAAATCCGTGCCGTAGACGATGCGGCTGGTGGCAGGGTAGCTGTAGACGCCGCTTTGCATGTAGTGTTCCTTCTGCGATCTGTGGCAATGGCGATACGCGCCGGCGGATGCCTCGACAGGGTGGGCGGAAAAGGCGGTAGGCGCAGCTATTGATGCGAGTACATCGGGCGTCCGGCGACGGCAAGCCGCGCAAGCAGAACACAACCGCTTTCCGACTCAGTGATGTAGAGGCTCTTGTTTTCCGCGCCACCATAAGCCACATTGGTCGTCGCCAGCCCTTCGCAGGAACGAATGCGGTAGAGTGGTTCGCCCAGCCGGCTGAAGACCCAGACCGTGCCCAGACCGGCGTGCGCGATCACGAGATTGTCCTCTTGGTCCATCGCCAGCCCATCGGGACCGCCCAGGCTTCCCGAAAGCTGGACAAAAAGGCCCACTTTTGAAGCGCTGCCGTCCGGCATCAATGGCACACGCCAAATGCAATTTCCGCGCGTTGCCGCAACGTAAAGGATGTGCTCGGCGCCGTTGAGCACGAGGCCGTTCGGGCTCGGGATATTGTCGACGATGAGCTCAAGCGCACCGTCCGTACGCAGCCTATAGACGCGGCCGGTGGGGTCATGCAATCCGGTCTGCCCCTGGTCGGTGAAATAGATGTCGCCATTTTGCGCGAAGACAAGATCATTGACGCCCTTGAAACGCTCCGACCAGCGCCGTTCAAGCACGCTCGACACCCGGCCGCTATCGGGATCAAGCGTCATTATGCCGTGGCGATAATCAGTTATGAAAATGCGTCCGTCTTTCGCAATTTTCAGCCCGTTTGGCTCGCCGTCGTACTCGGCCACGAGCTCGAATTCACCCGCAGGCGAGATGCGCAATATTCGGCCAGATGGAATATCGACAACGTAAAGGTTTCCGGCGCGGTCGAAAGAAGGGCCTTCGAGGAAGGAATCCACCGCAAGCCCGCGACGATTGACTATGGCCCAACTGTTGTTGGGGTCGTTTCGTCGCAATTTGTCCGGAAGACGTGCAAAGACTCGCGTCTCTATGATCTGTGGCGGAGCGAACATTGATCGAGACTTTCTACGGAATAATCGTCGCTCGCGACGGCAGCCACATCGCAATCTCGGGGAACAAGGCGAGCAGGCCGAGCAACACGAACATGAGCAGGTGGAATGGAATCGTGCCGATCACTACATCGCTCAGCTTGCCGCTCCAGATGCTTTGGATGACAAACAGGTTGATGCCGATCGGCGGAGAGATCTGGCCCATTTCAATGAACAGCACGAGGATCACGCCGAACCAGATGGGATCGATGCCGTACTGCAGCAGCACCGGATAGAGCAGCGGAACCGTAACGACGATCATGCCCAGGCTTTCGATCAAGCATCCAAGAACGGTATATAGCACGAATAGCGCGAAGAAAAATTCGAGCTTCGAAAGGCTCAGGCTCACAAGAAACTGCGTGATCTGCTCGCCCACGCCGGCCAGACTGATGGCGTAGGAAAACACAAAGGCGGCATAGACGATGAACAGGATGTTGCCACACACCCGGACGGTCGACTGGAGTGCTCTCTTAAAGACGCGAAAATGCCCGTCTCCCCAAAGGATTGCAATGAGCGCAGCAATCACGCAACCTACCGCTGCTGCCTCGGTCGGCGTGACGAGCCCCGAATAGATACTTCCGATCGTGCCGCCGATAAGGACGACGAAAGGGATGATATCGACAAACGCGCCCAGCAATTCCTTCATCGACTGCGCGCCGCGCTCGACCGGCCCTACGCTGGGTCTGATCCATGCATGCACGGCGATGTAGGCCATGAACATCGCCGTCAGCAGCAGACCGGGCATCACTCCTGCCATAAACAGCTTGGCAACCGAGGTCTCGGTGAAGGTGCCATAAACAATCATCGCGATGCTTGGCGGAATCAGGATGCCAAGCGTACCCCCGGCAGCCAAGGATCCCGCCGAGAGTCTAAGACTGTATTTCCGCCGTTGCAGCTCGGGCAGCGCTACGCGACCGATAGCTGCCGCCGTGACCAGGCTCGAACCGCTGATCGCAGCGAAAATGGCGCAGCCTGCGATATTGGTCTGAAGCAAACCGCCCGGCATCCAGGCGACCAATTTTGACAGGCCGCGATAGACGCGCAGGCTCAATTTGCTTTCCTGCAGAATTTCGGCCATCAGAACGAACAGGGGAATCGCGCTAAGCGTAAAGCTGTTCATGCTGCCCCAGCTTACGAGGCCAATACCCTTGAGCCCCGCCAATCCCGCATGCATGAGGAGATAGAGTACCGACGGTACCAGAATCGCGAAGGGGATAGTCATTCCAACGCAGAGCAGACCGACGAATACGATCAGAACAACGACCAGTTCGACGCCGGGGGTCATGAACCGGCGCTCCGGCGCACGCGCTTTACTTTAACGAGAATGGTCCTGATCAAGGCGTAGCACAGCAGCGCCATGCCGATTGCCATCGCGCTCTGCGGCAGCCACAGCGGCGTTTGCAATGGCGTCGGCGCAACGTCCTCTGTGTGCCAGGAGTTGAGAACGAGCCGGGACAGTTGCCAGGTCACCAGGCCCGCCGCGACGAGCGATATGAGATCGAACACAATCTGCGCAATCATCCGCGTTGAAAACTTGAGGTTTGCCTGGATGAGTTCGACGCGATGGAACGTGCCGTGCGCCTCGGCGACCGACATGCTCAGAAATGTGACCGCGACCAGAATGTAGCCACCAATTTCATCGGTAATCTGAAGCGATGTTGCGAGAAAATTGCGCGCAATCGCCTCCGCGCCGATCAGTACGACCGCCGCAATCATAAGGAGTGCGCAAATTGCTTCACTTGCACTCTCGATCACGCTCGGCCCAGGAGCGACGGCGTCGTCGAAATGTACTGGTCCGGCAGGAGGCGATTCGTTACGCTTCATCACAACCCATCACCGACCCAGAGCAGCGCGAACTTTCTTCAGAGCGGCAACAGCGTCGGGGCCTCTCGATTTGGCCCACTCTTCCCAAAAAGGCGAAATAAGTTTCGTCCCTGCTTCGATATCCTGCGGCTGCTCCGACGTGACGATCATGCCGCCCTCGGCAAATTGTTTTGTCAACGCGTCTTCCTGTTCTGCCATGGCTTTGGTGATGAGCGGCAGATTGTCCTGTACGATCTTGCGCACCTTGCTCTGTACGTCCGGGGGCAATTTTTCGAACCTCCCTTTATTCACTATGATGACCGAGTTGAAATAGTTGATACCGAGACGGTAGTTGTACTTGAGAAGATCCTTCCAAATATTGCCGCCACCAGCGCTGGCAGTGAGAACTCCGTCGACGACGCCGCGGTCAAGCGCCGAGGGAACCTCGGGTGCGCCGATCGTGACCGGAATGCCGCCCAGCCTCTTGATGAACTCGCTTTGTTCAGGCGACGTCACGCGTATTTTTTGCCCTTTGATGTCGGCAAGATCCGTTAATTTCTTGCTCGAAAACGCGACCTGGAACGGGTAAAGATACTGTCCAAGAACCTGTAGACCTTTCTTTGCGAAAGCCTTTTCCAGATAGGGGTTCATGATGGCCGCGGCTTTATCATACTCGGCGTGCGTGCGGATCAACAAAGGCAGCCGCAGTACGCCCCCGATCGGTACGTTGCCAAGAAAGAATCCGTCGTCGCCCATCTGTACAACGTCGTCGCTGACCGCCTGTGTGATGGTCGTAGTTTTGATCGGAAGAGAGCCGCCGAGGTGCAGGCGGATGGACAACGCACCACTGGTTTCCTTTTCAATCTCCTCGATGAACTTACTGATACCCTTTGCGGCTGCGACCGTCGATACGGGGTTGTAGATGTACATATCCCATTTCTCCGCCGCGGCCACGGGGTTGGACAGCCCGAACCAGAATGCCATCGCGCATGCCAGTATCGATAACCGCACCATCATTCCGCTCTTGACCTGAGACATTGTTTCCTCCTATTAGCTCTCGTTAATGAACTGGAAACGCGACCACGTGAGCCAGTATCTTCACTCTTAACATACTTGCTACGCGTCGCTCCCGTTTTCTAATTGCGGCTTTGAAGCAGCCGTTTTCAGAATCGTATTGAGTGTCATCGGACGCTGTTGGCGCCCAGCCCTCAATTCATGGAATAAGCATGCCCCACGGATGTCCGTGGCCGTTATTTCTTGTGGCCCTATCCGCGCAGGCACGGGTCACGCCGAGTCGATACACCTGTTCGCGCGGGCCAAATGCACCCATCAGAGCAGCCGATCCGAGATCGCGCGGCGAACCGGTTCGTCCGGCAACGTGATCATAGCGTCGCCGAAGACTTCTTGGATTGCGCAGCCGAAATCTCGGCGACAGCGGCGGCGGGTGATGCTGCGGGCGGCATCACCGGGCCCGCGCTGGTGACGCCGTCCCGGATCATGGCCTCGATCTCGGCCGTAGTGTAGCCGGCCTCGCCCAGCACTTCAGTGGAATGTTCTCCCAATTGCGGCGCGTGTCGGCGAATCTGGAACGGCGCTCCCGAGAAGGTGACCGGGCTGCGTACGGTGCGGTATCTGCCTTCGCTCGGATGATCGGCGCTGCCAAACAGGCCGACTGCTTTGATATGCGGGTCCTCGGCCAGGTCGTCGAGATCGCGCACCGGCATACACGGGATGCTCTTGCTGTCACAGAAAATGACCCATTCGGCACTGGTGCGCTTTGGCGCTTCTTCCTCGACTAGACTGTACAACGCTTCGATATGGCTCACGCGGCTGGCGAGGCGCTGGAAGCGCGGATCCGTCTTTAACTCGACGCGCCCGACGAAATCGAAAAAATCGCGCCAGTTTGCGTCCGAATAAGGCAGGATGCAGGCGTACCCGTCTTTGGTGCGGTACGGTTTTCGACGGCGGCTGAGCAGGCGAACGAAACCCATTTTTCCCATTGCCGGCTCGAACGCAGCGCCGACCATGTGCTCGATCAGCGTGAATTCGATGGAGGTCTCCAGCATCGGAACCTCGATCGACTGGCCGCCGCCGCCGCGGCTGCGCTGCAACAGCGCTGCCAGGATAGCCCAGGCGATGGCTTGACCTGCCAGCTTGTCGCACACTACCGTGGGCACGTAGGCCGGCTCCCCATGCACCTGCCCGTAAAGCCCGGCGATGCCGCAACCGGCCTGAATAAGATCGTCGTAAGCCGCTTTGTCGCCGTAGGGACCGGTGGCGCCGAAACCATAGGCGCCGCAATAGACAATATCGGGATTGAACGCGCGCACCGCGGCGTAATCGAAGCCCAGTCGTTGTATCGCTTTGGGCCGCATGTTGTGCACGAATGCGTCGGCGGTCTCGACCAATCGATTTAGCGCCGCCCGGCCTGCCGGCCGTTTCAGGTCGAGCAACACACCGCGCTTATTGCGGTGCAGGTTGAGGAAGGAGCCTGCCATGCCTTCGTGACGCAGCGGCTTGTAGTTGCGCGTGCTGTCGCCTTCGGGGCTTTCCACCTTGATCACGTCGGCGCCAAGATCGGCGAGGATGTGGGTAGCGAACGGCCCCATTACGACGCCGGTGAGATCGAGGA
>JBQMQE010000018.1:0-33836 GCA_052172655.1 Burkholderiales bacterium | reverse complement strand
ATCTCGATCGGCGCGGTCTGGTCCTCCTGCTCGCCCGATTTCGGCACCGACGGCGTGCTCGACCGCTTCGGCCAGACCGGACCCAAGCTGCTGTTCACTGCAGATGGCTACCTCTACAACGGCAAGACGCATGACTCGCTCGCGCGCGTGCGGGAGATGGCGGCGCAACTGACTAGCGTGCGCCGCGTGGTGGTGGTGCCGCACATGAGCGTGCAGCCCGACGTGTCCGCGATTGCCGGCGCCCGGCGCTACGCCGACTGGATCGCGCCCTATGCGCCGGGTGCGATCGACTACGCGCAACTGCCGTTCGACCATCCGCTCTACATCCTGTTCACCTCCGGCACGACCGGCAAACCCAAGTGCATCGTGCACGGCGCGGGCGGCACGCTGCTGCAGGCGCTCAAGACCTACAAGCTGCAGTTCGACGTGCGCCCGCTCGACCGATTCTTTTACTACACCACCTGCAACTGGGTGATGTGGAACCTGCTGTTCCAGGGGTTGGTCGCCGAAGCGAGCCTGATGCTCTACGACGGCTCGCCCTTCATGCGCGACGCGGCGATCCTGTTCGACTATTGCGATGCCGAGCGCTTCTCCCAGTTCGGCACCTCGGCCAAGTTCATCGACGCGATCGCCAAGCGCGGCATGAAACCGGGCAAGACGCATAGCCTCGCCTCGGTGCGCACCATCATCTCCACCGGCTCGCCGCTGGTGCCGGAGAGCTATGACTACGTCTACCGCGAGGTGAAGCGCGACGTGTGCCTGTCGTCGATTTCCGGCGGCACCGACATCATGGGCTGCTTCGCCGACGCCAATCCCATCCTGCCGGTGTGGCGCGGCGAGCTGCAGTGCCGCAGCTTGGGGATGAAGGTGGAGGTCTGGGACGAGGACGGCCGCGCGCTCGTCGGGCAGAAGGGGGAACTCGTCTGCACCCGGCCGTTTCCGTCGATGCCGGTCGGCTTCTGGAACGACGCCGAGGGCAAGCGCTACCACGAGGCCTATTTTGCGCGCTATCCCAATGTCTGGTGCCACGGGGACTACTGCGAGCTCACCGAGCGCGGCAGCATGATCGTCTATGGGCGCTCGGATGCCACTTTGAATCCGGGCGGCGTGCGCATCGGCACCGCCGAAATCTATGCCCAGGTCGAGAAAATCCATGAGGTGGAGGAGGCGGTTGCGATCGGCCAGTTGTGGCCGCCCGAGCAGCCGAGCGACACGCGCGTGGTGCTGTTCGTCAAGCTGCGCGAAGGACTCGCGCTCGACGCGGAACTGGAGGAGCGCATCCGCCGCCAGATCCGCGAGCACACCACGCCGCGCCACGTGCCGGCGCGCATCGTGCAGGTGCCCGACATCCCGCGCACCAAGAACGGCAAGGTGGTGGAACTCGCGGTGAAGGCGATGGTGCACGGCATGCCGGTGACCCACACCGACGCCCTTGCGAACCCGGAAGTGCTGGCGCTGTTCCGCAATCTGCCCGAGCTGGCTGTTTAGCCCGGGGTAGCGCTGGCCGCGCGCCGCGCCTCTGACGCTGGTTCAAGCTGCCTGCTTTCGGCTTGCAGTTGCGTCGCGGACAACATCGGAACGGCTACTCTGCGGGCATGAGCGCCCACAAAGGCACCGCCTCCACACCGGCGCTCAGGCTGAAACGCTGCGCGCCGGGGTACACGACATAGAGCGCGTCCAGTTTCAGGTCATGCATCGCAATGCGCATGGATGGCGTGAGTCTGGGCGCGTCGGCGCGCTTGAATTCGACGCCTACGCGCTGCTGGCCTTTTAGCATCAGCAAGTCGAGTTCGGCGCCCTGATGGGTAGCCCAAAAGTAGGCTTCCTCGGGCTTGGCCAACCGCAGCACCTGCTCCAGCGCAAAGCCCTCCCAACTGGCACCGCAACGGGGGTGCACGAGCAACTCAGGCAAGGTGCTTACGCCCATCAGCGCGTGCAGCAGCCCGGTGTCGCGAAAGTATATCTTTGGGGCTTTGACCTGTCGTTTTCCGAGGTTTTCATGCCAGGGCTGGAGCTGGCGGATCATGAGCGTCTGTGTCAGGGTGTCGAGATAACGGCGCACCGTAGGCTCGGACACGCCCAGTGATCGGGCCGGATCCGATGCTGTCCATATCTGGCCGTGATAGTGCGCCAGCATGCGCCAGAATCGCAGCATGGCCGGGGGGGCGACATTGACGCCGAACTGCGGCAAATCCACCTCGACGTGGCTGGCAATGGCGCCAGCCCGCCATGCCATGCTGTCCTGGTCGGAGCCGGCTAGATACGCGCGTGGAAAACCGCCGCGCAACCACAGGCGCGTTGCGGCGTCGCTGCTGTAGTGTCCATGAACGCCGCAAACTTCCTGCAGGTTGAAGCCGCTCACTTCCACTGTTTCTATCCGACCCAACAGCGATTCCCCGGTCTGGCGCAGCAGGACCGGCGACGCGCTGCCAAGCAGCAGGTACTGCCCCGGCGCATCCGAACGATCGATCAGCGTCCTCAACAAGGGAAACAAGCCTGGACTGCGCTGTACCTCGTCGATGACCACCAGGCCCTGCAGCTGCGACAGCGTTTCCTGCGGCTGCGCCAGCCGCTCGGCGTGCAGCGGGTTCTCTAGGTCGAAATAGTTGGGTGAGTCCCGGCTCAGAAAAGTCTGGGCGATAGTGGTCTTGCCCGACTGGCGCGGCCCGTTGAGCACGACGGCACGCGAGCGGCCCAAGGCCGTCCTGACGGATAGTTCAAGGTCTGTGCGCTTCAGCATGGCCGGATGGTAGCACTAAATACCATGAAATTCCAACATATCGTATGCGATCTTCATGCATAAATAGAGCCAGTGCGGGCTCTGTGTTCATTGGTTAAGGGAATTGACCATGCTCGGCTTCGTCGCGCAAGCAGTGGTCTGTGTCTATCGGGGATAGCGTTCGAAATCCCGGCGATTTGCTGCAAGAAAGGGGCGGGAATGAAGATAAGTACATATATGCGCAGTCCGGGCCCCCGGTCAGGCGCGTCCGCAGTACGTAGGCAGGCTGATCTTAGCTTGCCCGGCGGATTAATTTTCCTATCGCTCGCTTCGGTCGCTCGCCTATCCGCGGCTTGGGTCCAGCAGTTTGAGGCCATTGAAACATTCGCGGTAGAACCCGCGGTCGCGGCTCAATAGTCGATCGCACTGCTCCATCGCGTGGGCGCCGACGAGAAAATCCGCCACCACGCGCTCGCGTTTTCCGCCGCGGGTTCGATATCCTCGCCAAGCTTTCGCGGCCGCGCGAACTGTGAGTTCGTTCACAGAGGAAAACCCGACGCCGAGGGTTTTCATGGCTTCCTCGAACACCGCCGCCGAGGAAAATGCCGCGCCAGCCTCCACCCAAACGACCTCGCAGGCGACGATCGCGCCTTCGGCGAGGCAGTGTCTGAGCGCGCGCGCCGAAGCCTCGCCGAACCTTGCATCGGCGCCGAAGACGTCCAGCAGGACGCTGGTATCGATAGCGGTGATCAAGTCTTGCCGCGCAGTTCCGCAATCAAGCGGTTGCTCGATAGGCCGCGTCCAAGGCAACCGTAAGCGCGTGTCACCGGATCGTCAGCACTTAGTTTCTTGACGATCAGCTTGCCTTTTTCCGCACTGAAGCTGAGCACCGTTCCTGCTTGAATGCCGAGTTTGTCGCGCAATTCCTTGGGTATCGTCACCTGTCCGCGTTCGGCAACCGTCGCCTTCATCGAAGCTCCTCAAATCATGATCGTCGAGGTATGGATGATAATCCATGCATCCATACTTCGCAATGCGTGATCGGCGGGACGGATTCTTCGCCGGCGACATTCAACGCTAAACCAGGGCGCAAAGCGCAAATCTAGGCGGCTTTCTTTTTCTCCAGCACGTGCTTGAGGTACCGCCCGGTGTAGCTCGCCGGGTTCTCGGCCACGTCTTCGGGCGTGCCCTGGGCGATGATGCGGCCGCCGCCGTCGCCGCCCTCGGGGCCGAGGTCTATGACCCAGTCGGCGGTCTTGATCACATCGAGGTTGTGCTCGATCACCACCACGCTGTTGCCATGGTCGCGCAGGCGGTGCAGCACGTGCAGCAGCAGGTCGATGTCCTGAAAGTGCAGCCCGGTGGTCGGCTCGTCCAGGATGTAGAGCGTGCGCCCGGTGTCGCGCTTCGAGAGTTCCAGCGACAGCTTCACCCGCTGCGCCTCGCCGCCTGAGAGCGTGGTCGCCGACTGGCCGAGCTCGACATAGCCCAGGCCGACATCGAGCAGCGTGGCGAGCTTGCGCGCGACGATGGGCACGGCGCCGAAGAACTCGTGCGCCTGCGCCACGGTCATTTTCAGCACCTCGTACACGTTCCTGCCCTTGTACTGCACTTCCAGGGTTTCGCGGTTGTAGCGCTTGCCGTGGCAGACGTCGCAGGGCACATAAATATCCGGCAAGAAGTGCATTTCCACCTTGAGCACGCCGTCGCCCTGACAGGCCTCGCAGCGCCCGCCCTTGACGTTGAAGGAGAAGCGCCCCGGGCCGTAGCCGCGCTCGCGCGCCGCGGGCACGCCGGCGAACAGTTCGCGGATGGGCGTGAATAGCCCCGTGTAGGTGGCCGGATTGGAGCGCGGCGTGCGCCCGATCGGGCTCTGGTCGACACTGATCACCTTGTCGAAAAATTCCAGTCCGTCGACCGATTCGTGTGGCGCCGGCTCGTTGCTGCTGCCATACAGGTGTTGCGCCACAGCACGGTAGAGGGTGTCGTTCACCAGCGTCGATTTGCCCGAGCCCGACACGCCGGTGACGCACACGAACAGGCCCAGCGGCAGTACCAGGTTGACGCTCTTGAGGTTGTTGCCGCTCGCGCCGGCGAGGCGCAGCACGCGCGCCTTGTCGTAGCGCTGGCGGCGGCGGGGCAGCGGGATTTCCATGCGCCCGGCCAGATACTTGCCGGTGAGCGATGCGGGGTTTTGCATGATTTCCTGCGGCGTGCCCTCGGCAACGAGCTTGCCGCCGTGCTCGCCCGCGCCTGGACCCATGTCGACCACGTGGTCCGCGCAAAGGATCGCTTCCTCGTCGTGCTCGACCACGATCACGGTGTTGCCGAGGTCGCGCAGGTGCTTTAGCGTCGCCAGCAGCCGCCCGTTGTCGCGCTGGTGCAGGCCGATGGAGGGCTCGTCCAGCACGTACATGACCCCGGTGAGGCCGGAGCCGATCTGGCTCGCGAGCCGTATCCTTTGCGCTTCGCCGCCAGAGAGGCTATCGGCCGCGCGGTCGAGCGAAAGATAATCCAGGCCGACGTTGTTGAGGAACGACAGGCGCGAGGCGATTTCCTTCACGATCCTGTCGGCGATCGCCGCCCGGTGGCCGGGCAGCTTCAGCTCCTGGAAAAACGCGAGGCCGCGCTTGAGCGGCAGGGCGCTCACCTGGTAGATCGCCATGTCGGCGATCTTGACGTTGCGCGCCTCGGTGCGCAGGCGCGTTCCGTCGCAGGCCGGACAGGGCTTGCTGTTCAGGTATTTCGCCAATTCTTCGCGCACCACGATGGAATCGGTTTCGCGGTAGCGGCGCTGGAGATTCGGGATCACGCCGTCGAAGTCGTGCTCGCGCACCACGGTGCGGCCGCGTTCGCTCAGGTAGGAAAAGGCGATCTTTTCCTTGCTGCCGTAGAGCACGATGTCCTGCGCCGTTTGCGGCAAGCGGTCGAACGCCGCCTCGACATCGAAACCGAAGTGCGCGGCGAGGCTGGTGAGCATCTGGAAGTAGAACTGGTTGCGCCGGTCCCAGCCCTTGATCGCGCCGCTGGCGAGCGACAGGTGCGGGTGCGCCACCACCCGGCGCGGATCGAAAAACTCGATCGCGCCCAGGCCGTCGCATTCCGGGCAGGCGCCCAGAGGATTGTTGAAGGAGAACAGGCGCGGTTCCAGCTCGGCCAGGGAATAACTGCACGCCGGGCAGGCGAACTTGGCCGAGAACAGGTGTTCCTTGCCCGCGTCCGTTTCCACCGCGATGGCGCGGCCGTCGGCATGACGCAGGGCGGTCTCGAACGATTCGGCCAGGCGTTGCTTCAACTCCGGCCTGACCTTGAGCCGGTCCACCACCACGTCGGTAGTGTGCTTGATGTTCTTGGACAGCTTGGGCAGGGCGTCGATGTCGTAGATCTTGCCGTCCACGCGCAGGCGCACGAAGCCCTGCGCGCGCAGTTCGGCGAACAGATCGGCCTGCTCGCCCTTTCTTCCGGCGACGACGGGCGCAAGGATCATCAGCTTGGTGTCTTCGGGCAGCGCGAGTACGTGGTCGACCATTTGCGCCACCGACTGCGCTTCCAGGGGCAAGGCGTGCTCGGGGCAGTAGGGCGTGCCGACGCGGGCGTACAAAAGGCGCAGGTAATCGTGAATCTCGGTCACCGTGCCGACGGTGGAGCGCGGGTTGTGGCTGGTCGCTTTCTGCTCGATGGCGATCGCGGGCGACAGGCCCTCGATCAGGTCGACGTCGGGCTTTTCCATGAGTTGCAGGAATTGGCGCGCGTAGGCGGACAGCGATTCGACGTAGCGCCGTTGGCCTTCGGCGTAGAGCGTATCGAAAGCGAGCGAGGACTTGCCCGAGCCCGACAGCCCGGTGATCACGATCAGCCGGTTGCGCGGCAGGTCGAGGTTCAGGTTCTTGAGATTGTGCGTGCGTGCGCCGCGAATTCTAATCTGGTCCATGGCTTGGGCGCTGGCCGGAGATTCAAACCTGCTAATATACGAGATTACGCTGCTACTACGCCACCTCCTTTTATGTCATCCGTTTCCCCCGATCGCATGTCACCCCTGGAAATCCGCGCAAGTCTTTCTCTTGCCTCGATTTTTGCCCTGCGGATGCTGGGCCTGTTCCTGATCCTGCCGGTGTTTGCGGTGCATGCGACGCATCTCAAAGGCGGCGACAACCACACCCTGGTGGGCATTGCGTTGGGCACCTACGGTCTGACCCAGGGGATGTTGCAGATTCCCTACGGCATGGCCTCCGACCGCTACGGCCGCAAGCGCATCATCGTTCTGGGCTTGATTCTATTCGCGCTGGGCAGCTTCATCGCCGCCATGGGGAACGATATCTACGTCATCATCGCCGGCCGGGCGATCCAGGGCGCGGGCGCGATCTCCGCGCCGGTGATGGCGTTTCTGTCCGACCTGACGCGCGAGCAGCACCGCACCAAGGCGATGGCGCTGGTGGGTTCGAGCATTGGCTTGATGTTCGCCCTGTCCTTGGTCGGCTCGCCTCTGCTCTACCGCCACATCGGCATGGGCGGCATCTTCGTCCTCACCGGCGTGCTCGCGCTGATAGCGATTTGGGTGGTGGTGCGCGTGGCGCCGGAAGAGATATTGAAAAAAGTCGAAGCCGAGGAGCACGTCGAGCCGACCCGTTTCGGCGACGTTCTCAGAAACCCGCAGCTATTGCGCCTGAATTTCGGCATTTTCTCGCTGCATGCGGTGCAGATGGCGATTTTCGTGGTGGTGCCGCTCGCCCTGGTGAGCACGGGCGGACTCTCGGTGGATCAGCACTGGAAAGTCTATCTGCCGGTGGTGCTGGCTTCTTTCGTGTTGATGGTGCCGGCCATTTTCTATGCCGAGAAAAAGGATGCCATCAAGCCGGTGTTCCTCGCTTGCATCGCGCTGATGGCCGTGGTGCAGTTGGGTTTCGGGTTCGCGCTGCAAAATTTCACCGCGCTTGTCATCCTGCTGCTGGGCTTCTTCGTTGCTTTCAATATCCTCGAGGCAAGCTTGCCGTCGCTGGTGTCGCGCACCGCGCCGGTGAGGGCTAAGGGCACGGCTCTGGGCGTGTACAACACGACGCAGTCTCTGGGTCTGTTTGTCGGCGGCGCGATGGGCGGCTGGCTGATGCAGCATCACGGGCGGGCGCCGGTGTTCATGTTCGGCGCAGCGCTGATTGCCTTGTGGGGAATAGCCGCCGCGGGCATGCGCGTGCCGCAGCGCGCCCGTGCGCGCGGCGCGGATGCGGTTGGCGGGGCGGCGGTCGGCAAGGGGTCGGCCAGATAGCACTCGATAGCAATTCAAAGAGGAGAGTTGAAATGGCATCGGTCAACAAAGTGATACTTGTGGGCAATCTCGGACGCGATCCGGAGACCCGCTACATGCCGGACGGTGCGGCGCTAACAAACATATCGGTGGCAACCACCTTCGCCTGGAACGACAAGGCTAGCGGCGAGAAGAAGGAGGAGACCGAATGGCACCGGGTCAATTTCCGCGGGCGCCTGGCGGAGGTTGCGGGCGAATACCTCAAGAAAGGATCGCAAGTGTACGTCGAGGGGAGGCTGCGAACGCGCAAATGGCAGGACAAGGAGGGACAGGACCGCTACACCACCGAGATCGTCGCCGAGCGCATGCAAATGCTTGGTTCCAGGAGTGGCATGGGCGGCGGCGAAGCGCGCGACACGCGTGAGCCGCGCGAGACGCGTGAGCCGCCACCCGAGGGCGAAGCCAAACCGGCGAAAAAGCCCGCCGGCCAGTTCCAGGACATGGACGACGACATCCCGTTCTAGAAGATCTGCGCCCGGTTGGGACGTCGAACGCCTAGCCCCTTGAAAAAGCAGGGTTTGCCCATAGATAGTGCATGGGGAAGCTCTGCTTCTACGTTATAATCGCCATCTTTTTCGCCGGTTGGAGGCCATAGTGCCTATCTACGAATATCGCTGCTCGTCCTGTGGATTCCAGAAAGAGTATCTGCGCAAGGTGAGCGATCCCTTATTGAGCGTCTGCCCCGAATGCAGCAAAGAGACTTTTGGCAAGATGCTTACTTCCGCCGGATTTCAGTTGAAGGGCGGCGGCTGGTATGCGACCGACTTCAAGAACAGCGGCGCCAAACCGGCGGCCAAAACCGAGGGGAAGAGCGGGGCCGCAAGCAACTCCGAGAGTGGGACCTCGACCAAGGACGAGAGCAAGGACCAGAGCAAGGGCAAGAGCGACAGCAAGACTGAGGCCCAGCCTGCTGCGGCCGCGGCCGCGGCGCCGGCGGCTACGGCAAACACCGCCAAAGCTGAATGAAAAAATACTTCATCACCGGGCTGCTGATCTGGATTCCCCTGGTCATCACCATCTGGGTGCTCAAGCTGGTGGTCGACACGCTCGACCAGACCTTGTTGCTGCTGCCGCACGCGCTGCGCACCGAGGGCTGGCTCGGGGTCCACGTGCCGGGCATGGGCGTGCTGCTGACGCTGTTGATCGTGCTGTTCACCGGGGCGGTTACGGCGAATTTCATCGGCCAGCGCCTGGTGCATTTCTGGCACGAAATCCTGCACCGCATTCCGGTGGTGAGTTCGATCTATTCCAGCGTCAAGCAGGTGAGCGACACGCTGTTTTCCTCCAGCGGCGAGGCTTTTCGCAAAGCGCTGCTGGTGCAGTGGCCGCGCGAGGGCATGTGGACCATCGGCTTTCTCACCGGCGTGCCCGGTGGCGACGTCACCCGGCACCTGCAGGGCGATTACGTCAGCGTCTATGTGCCGACCACACCCAACCCGACTGGCGGTTACTTCGTGATGATGCCGCGCAAGGATGTGATCGAGCTCGACATGAGCGTGGACACCGCGCTCAAGTACGTCATCTCCATGGGTGTGGTGTCGCCGAACGGAAACGGCAGACGGAAGAGGGAAACGCTACCCGGGTAATGTGCAATGGGTAATGAGTGATGCCGCCAGACTCATTACCCATTTCTCATCAAACGTCACCGATACTATGCGTACGCACTACTGCGGCCAGGTCAGCGCCGCCCAGCTCGATGAGAGCGTCACCCTCTGCGGCTGGGTCAACACCCGGCGCGATCACGGCGGCGTGATTTTCATCGATTTGCGCGACCGCGAAGGCATCGTGCAAATCGTGTGCAATCCGACGCGGCCGCAGGTATTCGCGGTGGCGGAGAAAATCCGCAACGAATTCGTGATCAGAGTGACCGGCAAGGTGATCCGGCGCGATCCGGCGCTGGTGAATCCGAAGTTGAAGAGCGGCGAGATCGAGGTGCTGTGCCACGAACTCGAAATCCTCAACCCGGCGGTCACGCCGCCGTTCCAGCTCGACGAAGACAATCTGTCGGAAACCACCCGGCTCACCCACCGCGTGATCGACCTGCGCCGGCCGCAGATGCAGGCAAATCTGCGCCTGCGCTACAAGGTGGCGATGGCGGTGCGCAGGTATCTGGATGAGGCCGGGTTCATCGACATCGAGACGCCGATGCTCGCCAAGTCCACGCCGGAAGGCGCGCGCGACTACCTGGTGCCCTCGCGCGTGCACGCCGGCATGTTTTTCGCCCTGCCGCAGTCGCCGCAGTTGTTCAAGCAGATGCTGATGATTGCGGGCTTCGACCGCTATTACCAGATCACCAAGTGCTTCCGCGACGAGGATCTGCGCGCCGACCGCCAGCCCGAGTTCACCCAGGTCGATATCGAAACCTCGTTCCTGGCGGAGGAAGAAATCCGCAGCATCATGGAAGCGCTGATGCGTAGCGTGTTCAAGCAGGCGCTGGACGTGGATCTGCCCGATCCGTTTCCGGTCATGGCCTATGCCGAAGCGATGCGCCGCTACGGCTCGGACAAGCCGGACCTGCGCGTGCCGCTGGAATTCGCCGAGCTCACCGACATCATGAAAAGCGTCGAGTTCAAGGTGTTCGCAGGTGCCGCCAATGCGGCCGGCGGACGCGTCGCCGGCCTGTGCATCCCCGGCGGCGGGGCGCTCACGCGCGGCGAGATCGACGCCTATACCCAGTTCGTCGGCATCTACGGCGCCAGGGGCCTTGCCTATATCAAGGTCAACCAGATTTCCAAGGGGCGCGAGGGCTTGCAGTCGCCGATCGTGAAAAATCTATCCGATGCTGCGCTGGCCGCCATCGTCGAGCGCTCCGGCGCGAAAGACGGCGACCTGGTGTTTTTCGCCGCCGACAAGGCCAAGATCGTGAATGATGCCCTAGGGGCACTGCGGGTGAAAATCGGCCACGAGAAAGGCTACGCCGTCGCCGGCTGGAAGCCGCTGTGGGTGGTGGACTTCCCCATGTTCGAGTACGACGAGGAAACCAAGCGCTGGGTCGCCATGCATCATCCGTTTACCGCGCCCAAGGACGGTCATGAAGACTACCTCGGCACGGATCCGTCGAAGGCGATCGCCAAGGCCTACGACATGGTGTTGAACGGATCGGAAATCGGCGGCGGCTCGGTGCGTATCCATCGCGAGGAAGTGCAGTCCAAGGTGTTCCGCGCGCTCGCCATCGACGCTGCGGAAGCGAAGCTGAAATTCGGCTACCTGCTCGACGCGCTGCAGTACGGCGCGCCGCCCCATGGCGGCATCGCCTTCGGCCTTGACCGCATCGTCGCGATGATGGCGGGCACCGAATCGATACGCGACGTCATCGCCTTCCCCAAAACACAGCGCGCGCAATGCCTGTTGACGCAGGCTCCCAGCCCGGTGGACGAGAAACAGTTGCGCGAGTTGCACATCCGATTGCGCGGCGCCGAGAAGCAGCCGGAAAAAAGCTAGCCCTCCCGGCTCTTGGCTGCGGACTGACCCCGGACCGGCAAACATGAAGCGGCTCGTGATCGCCTTTTGCGCGCTGCTGGCGTTGAGCGCAGCGGCGATTGCGCGCGGCCCGGTCCCGCTCGGCGAAATTCCGGTCGCCGCTTTGCCCGGGGAAGCGCGCGCCGTGCTGGCGCTCGTCAAAGCGGGCGGGCCGTTTGCCTACGCCAAGGACGGCAGTGTGTTCGGCAACCGCGAAAAACTGCTGCCGCCGCGAAGCCGCGGTTATTACCGCGAATACACGGTGAAGACCCCGGGTGCGCGCGACCGCGGCGCGCGCCGCATCGTCGCCGGCGCGGGCGCTATGCGCGACGTGCGCACTTCGGGCGAGTACTATTACAGCGACGATCATTACAATTCCTTCAGGCGCATCCGTGAGTAGCTCCCTGGAACAGTTGTTGCAGGACAAGGACCAGGCCGGCGTCTACCTGAGCGGGCCGGACACGCGGCTCATCGCCGAAGCCGCGCAGGCGGCGGGCCTGGCGCTGTGGCGCGTGGACATCGGCCGCGTGCACGACAAACAGGGCTTTACCGGTCTGGTGGCCAAGGCGCTCGCATTTCCGCAATGGTTCGGCGGCAACTGGGACGCGTTCGAAGACTGCCTCGGCGATCTTTCCTGGCATCCGGCGCCGGGCTACGTGCTGCTGCTGGAGCATGGCAAGCATTTCGGCGCCGGCCACAAGCAGGAGTTCGTTACCGCGGTGGAAGTGCTCGACGGCGTCGCGGAATATTGGCAGGGGCAGGGCAAGCCGTTCTGGGCCATCGTCAGCGGTCCGGAAGGCTGGGATGCGGGGCTGCCGGCATTGCCGCTCGCGTGAAGTCCCACTTGTCATTTCCAGTCCCCTTTCGGGCATAAACTTCGCGAGGAAACGGCCTCTTGTTCTTCACCAGCAGCGTCCTCGGCCCGAGCCCGCTTCGAGCACAGTCGAGGGAGCCTCGGCATGCCATCCTTGCATGATGTCGCGCCATAAGATTCCGCGCTCGGTCCTGGTGGTGATCTACACTGCCGACTTGCTGGTGCTCATGCTGGAACGCGCCGGCTGGCCGGGCTTCTGGCAGTCGGTCACCGGCAGCATCGATCATGAGGACGAGCCGCTCGCCGAAACCGCCGCGCGCGAAGTGCGTGAGGAGACCGGCATCGACGTGTCCCTCTACCGGCTGGAGGACTGGGGGATCGAAAGCGAATTCGAGATCTTCAAGAAGCATCGCAGCCGCTACGCCCCCGACGTGACCCATAACCTGGAGCATGTATTCGGACTGGAGTTGCCGGCGATATTGCCGGTGCGACTGGAACCGACGGAGCACCTGCGTTACAAATGGCTGCCGTGGAAAAAGGCCGCCGCGCGCACGCCCTCGTGGACCAATCGCGACGCCATCCTGCTGCTGCCGCAAAGGCGCGGCGCGGGCGCCCATTGATCAAACTGCAATTCGCTTCGGGTCCGGTTTAGTCCTCCGAGTGCGGACCGGACGCCCTGTGCGGCGGCTCCCCTGGCTCGCCAGCGCCTCTTGATGGCCGGCTGTTGCCGCTGGCACCCGTCGCCTGCGGAAATTCCGGCCAAAGTCGGCTTTACCAAATCGCGTATCGTCACTCTCGACGCTTTGCGGAAATTTGCCTGGGCCATTTGCCCGTTGGGTCAAATGACCGTCTGTTGACCAATCTCACAATGCGCGCCAAGCCGAAAGGCTAGCTTATCCGGTGTAAAGCCCTGCTCGGGCGACCCAAACCAACCAACATTTCGTCAAGACGAATGAATTGCAACACGCCGGCAAAGGGCGGATGCGGCGATTTCCACCAGCCGCGTTTTATACGAAACAACCTTCAATCATGCTGGGAGATACTTCAATATGAAATCATCGAAAAAGACCACCCCTATCGTCGCTCTTCTGGCATTTTGCCTGGCGCTGTCCTTCCCGATGCTAGTCTCAGCTCGAGAAGTTGACAGTTCGATTGCTGCCTGCCTGGCAGCCTGGGGCGATCATCCTTTCGGGAAGACCCCGCGGTTCAAGACCTTGGAGACATCGGTAAAGGTGTTTGGCATTGGAAGAGAAACTGGTGATACGGCGCCCACAAGTTCTCCTTCTCTGGTATTGATCAAACCGAGCTTCAATGTGATGGGCGGATCCACCATTGAATTGTTGAACCCCAATGGCTGGTATTGCCTGCGAACGACGGTAAGTGTCATGGGGAGGGTGAGCATCCGCGTAAACTGCAAGGCTCAATTGGCCATGACCTCGGATGGGAAAACGGTGCTGGGCAACAACAGAGAAAACAGAGGAATCAGAGACATAGGTGTGACGTCGATGGGCAGCATCTCCGTTGAGCGGCCTTGCAATTGACCGCCTGATGGTCTTGAAGCCACCCTTCAATTGCCCAACTGCATCCTTCGTCGTGCCGCGGACAGGGCCCGCGCAAGTCCGGCAGGCTGCTGGTAGAAAAGGACTACTGGTCTAGCTTGCTATTGGCGGCCTTGATGACTTGCGCGCACTTGGCTGTATTCGATTTTTTACCGGCTCGACCAATCGCACTCGATTCGTTAGTTTGCGGGCGCCTGGACCTGGCAGGCACCCGCCTTTCGCGTCGTCCGTATCCCACGTCGTAACGCTGCGTAACATGCTCCGTCACGGCGCGTCGCGATAGATCTTTCCCCGCGCGCGCACGGGTTCGAGCAGCGACAAATCGCCTTGCACGACTTGGTATCCCTTCGGGTACGGCGGGCGCGCTTCCATGCCCAGTGCCTCGAGTACGCGGTCGTGCTGGTAGTAGCAGGCGAGCGTTTCCATCGACAGGCGGCTCATGAACGACGGCTCCTGCGCGCGCATCTCCTCGATCAGCGACTTTCGCTCGTGTTCCTCCAGTTCGGCGAACTCCCGCGCAAACCGCTCACGCGAGCGCCGGTCGAGTTCCTCCAATTCCTGGCACAGCACGGGCAAGGCGTCCGGCGCCTCGGCGAACAGGTAGGCGGGCACGCCGACCTCGGCGGCACCCGGCATGCGGCCGTCGGCACTTGCGGGCACGATCAGGTTCAATACCGCGTCCAGGCACGCCAGCTGCGCGGCCGTCAGCGTGCTTCCCGGGGCCAGGCTGGCATCTGCGTCTTTGCTCACGGTCTAGTCTCAGTCAAAAAGATTGGCAAGGCGCTGCTTCATCGCATCGGCGATGTACAGCGCTACGGCCTGGATGGTGGGTGTCGGATTGACACCGGCGGAGGTGACGAAAACGCTGCCGTCGATGACGAACAGGTTCTTCACGTCGTGGCTGCGGCCCCAGCCGTTGACGACCGAGCGTTCGGGGTCCTCGCCCATGCGTGCCGTGCCCAGCAGATGCCAGCCCGTCTGCCGCACCGGTCCTTCGCCGTAGACGTCCCAGGCGCCGGCCGCCTTCATCACCTCGGCGCCGCGCGCCAGACCGTGGGCCAGCATGCGCTCGGTGTTCTCGCCGAGCCGGTAGCTGATCTTCGGCGCCGGAATGCCGTTCGAGTCGGTCAGCGTCGGGTCCAGCGTGACCGTGTTGCATTCCTCGGGAAGGTCTTCGCAGCAGATCCCGATGCCGATGGTGCGGCCGTAGCGGCGCGCGAACGCGTCGTGGTGGCCCTCACCCCAGGGGATGTCGCCGCGGGCGACACCCATGCGCGCGGTCGCGACCGGACCGAGGCCGCGGGTGATCTGCAGATTGTAGCCGCGCACGAAACCGCGGCTGCGATCGGTCTCGTAGAACTGCTGGCTCCAGATGCAGCAGGACAGCGGGCCGCGCTGCGAATCGAGGGGCGTATCGAAGGTGCCCCGCACCATGCCCCAGGGATGGATCATCAGGTTCTTGCCGACCAGCCCGGAGCGATTCGCCAGGCCGTGCGGGAAGCGTGCGGACTTCGAATTGAGCAGCAGCCGCGGCGTGCCCACCCCGTTGCAGGCCAGGACGACCACCTCCGCGCGCTGCACCTGCTCGACCCCGTGCTCGTCGTAGTAGAGGACGCCGGTGGCCATGTCCTTGTCGTCGACCAGGATCTCGCGCACCCGGCAACGCGTGCGCAACTGCACGCCGGCGCGCCGGGCGACCGGCCAGTAGGTGATGTCGACGCTGCCCTTCGCGCCCTGCGCGCAGCCGGTCTTGCACGGCCCCAGATTCACGCACTGTGCGCGGCCTTCGTAATCCCGGGTCGCGATGGCCGTGTCCGAAGGCCACCAGTGCCAGCCGAGCGCGTTGAAGCCGCGCGCCATGGTCTCGCCGGCAAGACCGAGCGGCACAGGCGGCAAAGGCGGCTCGTGCGCCGGGTAGGCCGGGTCGCCGGCGAGGCCGGCAACGCCCATCTGGCGGTCGTTCAGCGCGTAGTACGGTTCGAGCGCCGCATAATTCAGCGGCCAGTCGTCGGCGACGCCGTCCAGGGACCTGACGCGGAAATCCGACGGATGCGGGCGCGGAAAGTGCGCCGCATACAGGATCGTGCTGCCGCCCACGCCGTTGAAGTTGAGCGGCGAGATCGGCGAGTCCTCGTCGTTGATCGGGTAGTCCTCCGCCCGGCGGCGGATGTTCGGGTTCGGCGAAAACTCGCGATCCTGGCGCACTTCCCAGTCGCGCCGGGTGCTCGGGTAGTCGGACGGATTCATCCAGTCGCCCTGCTCCAGGCACAAGATGCGCATGCGCGTGTCCGCCATGCTCCAGGCGAACGCCGCGCCCGAGGCGCCGGCGCCGATGATGAGCACGTCGACATCTGTCGTCATTGCAAGGTCCCTGATGAAGATCGGATCACGCAAGCCGATCGCGCCCGACTGCGAAGCCGGCCGCCGCGCAAGGATAGGAATTTCGACCGCACGACGCCAAGTATCCCCGGCCGTCGCGCCCCGGTCAATTCCCGATCTGCAAAGCACGCGCGGCAGCTTAGCGGGCTGTTGAAAAAACGCTTCCCTGAAATCAAAGTGCACCTCATCATGACGCCTTCTCAGACGGGGACGTTTTCCAATAGCCTTGACTTGCGGGATCCAAAAGGGAGCATCGCCGCCTCTTTCATCACCCGGTTAGACCGAGTGGCCGAGGTCTGCCGCGGGAACACTGGCCAGCCGCGCTCACTTCGCGCGTGATGCGCCTGAACGGCGCAAAATCCATGTCCCGTTTGGGCCGGACCTCGCGCTGGCGCAGGGCGCAGAAGCCGCAGCGGTAATTGCAGCGCGGCAACATCTCGATTTTTGCGCTGTTCGGGGCTGGCGGCGCCGCCTTCATGTATTCTGGCGGCATCCTGGTCACCGAGTCGATTCCGTCAGTAATCGCGCCCGCACCCACGTTGCAGCCATTGCTCCAGATTGATCGATGCTAGGGGAGGCGGCGCCCACCGCGTTTGACCTGTGTCAAGGAAGCTGCTGCACTGCGCAGGCACGCGGGGGAGCCGGACGCTTGCGGCGCAAGCGCCGCGCCGTCCATAATGCGCGCCTGGACTGTAACAAAACGAGGGAATTTCTCCCTTTGTGCTCCCCTAAGCCGGGTCGTGGCAAAATGCCTTTTGGTGCGGATTCATTCTCGGAAAGCTGACATGAACAAACCTGTGGACTTGAAGGTCGAAACCGAGCGCCGCGAGCGCACCGACTACGTGCTGTCGCGCACCGACAAGTATTTCACCAAGACGCGCCAAATCGTGGATAAGTTCGGCGACAAGACCGTAAGCTACGGTGTATTCCTGCGCCGTGGCACCATTTGCGCCGTCAACCCGGCGCTGGAAATCTTGCGCGAATACTATCCGCGGGACGCCGTGCCGCTCAAAATCGCGCGCTTGTACGAAGAGGGCGCCTTCGTCCCCGATCAGAAACCGATTTTCACCTACACCGGTTCGTTCTCCGCGCTGGCCGAACTCGAAACGCTGGTCCTGCGCCGCGTCGGCACCGCCTGCGTCTCGGCCTATAACGCTTACAAAATGGCGACTGACCTGCCCAAAGTGGCCTTCATCGACATGCATGCGCGCCACGCCTGCGGCGACGACCTGTCCGTCCTGGCCGCGTACGGCGCCGCTGTCGGCAGCCGCATCGCCAAGCTCGCCGGCGCGGTCGGCTTCATCGGCGGCTCGCAAGACCTGACCGCGCATTTCTACGGCCAGGAAAGCGGCGTGGGTACCATGCCGCACGCCATCGTCGGTTACGCCGGCTCTACCCTGAGGGCGGCGCAAATGTACGCCGAGACCCATCCGCAGGACAACCTTACCGTACTGGTCGATTATTACGCGCGCGAATTCAGCGACGCGCTCGAGGTCTGCCGCTGGTGGTACAACGACGTCCTGCCTTCCGATCCTGCCAGCGCGCGCGCGCTGGCGTTTCGCATCGACACCCATGGCGAGCGCTATGCCGAGGGGCTCGATTACGAGCAGTCGGTCGAACTGGTGGCCGACTGGCTGCATGTGCTGAACGAGTACGAGGCGGTGCGGGTGGTGATGGGCGAGGAGGCCTACGACTCGGACACGCTCAATATCGTCAAGGACCGGGTGCGCAAGGTGCTGTTCGGCACCGGGGTGTCGGTGGCGAGCGTGATCAAAATGCGCGAGACCCTGGACGCCGCCGGTTTTAACGCGGCGCGCATCGTCGCCTCCAGCGGTTTCACGCCATTCAAGTGCAAAATGTTCGGACACGCGCGCGCGCCGGTGGATGTGATCGGCACCGGTTCCTTCATCCCTGAGGCTTTCGGCGAAACCTTCGCCACCGCCGACATCTTCATGTACGACGGAAAATTTCTGATCAAGGTCGGGCGCGAGAAGCTGTTTCAGGGCTTGAAACCTTGAATCGGACCAGCCCGGAGCAAACAGCGTGTCTTCGGCCAGGGAAAAGCCTTGATTTCACGAACAAGGGGGGTGTCCCCCGCGCTAATCCCCCCACAGATGCAAACTCGCCATTTTTCGATTCTCTTGACTCATAAGTGACTAAACCTGACTTCGGCCATGGCCACATATAAGCCGAACGTGAGGCCGGGATGAAGCTGCGCCTCGCTACCTACAACATCCACAAGGGTTTTTCGCATTTCAACCGGCGCATGATGGTGCACGAGCTGCGCCACCATCTGCGCCTGCTCGATGTGGACCTGGTGTTCCTGCAGGAAGTGCAGGGCGAACACGAGCATCACGCCCGGCAGGTGCTCAACTGGCCGGTGGAGCCGCAGTACGAATTCCTCGCCGACGAAGTGTGGGGCGATTATGCCTACGGCCGCAACGCGGTATACGACCACGGTCACCACGGCAACGCCATCCTCAGCCGTTTTCCCATCATCAGCGCAGAGAATCAGGATGTCTCCGCGCACCGTTTCGAACAGCGCGGCCTGCTGCATTGCGAGGTCGCGCTGGGCGAATTGCACCTGCACTGCCTGTGCGTGCATTTCGGCTTGAATGAGCGCGGGCGCCGGCGCCAGCTCTCGGCGCTGACCGAGCGCGTGCGGCGCCTGGTGCCGGCGGACGCGCCGCTTATCGTCGCCGGGGATTTCAACGACTGGCGCAATTCCGCCGGGCGGGCGCTGGTGGCGGAACTCGGCTTGAGGGAGGTGTTCCGCGACCAGCGCGGCCGGCCGGCGCGCACTTATCCCAGCACCTTCCCGCTGCTGCGCCTGGACCGCATCTACGCGCGCGGTTTCGACGTGCGCCACGCCGAAGTGCATCACGGCCTGCCCTGGTCGCGCATCTCCGATCATGCCGCGCTGAGCGTCGAACTGGAGCTGCGATGACGCTGGAATTCTCGGGCGGCAACAAGCTGCAGTTGCTCGTGAACGGCGGCGCGTATTTTCCGGCGCTGCAGCACGCCTTCGACGCGGCGCAAAGCGAGATCTATCTCGAAACCTACATTTTCGCCGACGACACCACCGGCAGGCGCATCGCCACGGCGCTGGTGCGCGCGGCCGGGCGCGGCGTGAGCGTGCATGTGCTCGTCGACGGCTTCGGCTCCAAGGGCATGTTCGAGCAAACGCGGAAACTGCTCTCCGCGGCCAATATCGAGGTGCTGATTTTCGGCCCCAAGACCTCGCCCCTGACCCTGCGGCGCAACCGCCTGCGGCGCCTGCACCGCAAGCTCGTGGTGGTGGACGCGCACGTGGCCTTCGTCGGCGGCATCAACATCATCGACGACATGCATACCCCGCGCCATACGCCGCCGCGCTACGACTACGCCGTGCGCATCGAAGGGCCCCTGGTCGCGAGCGTGCTGGAGCAATCCGAGCGCCTGTGGCGCCGGGTTGCCTGGGCGAGCTTGAAGCGCAGCGAGCAGCAGCATGCGCAGGCCGATGCGCTCGTGTGCGGCACCCAGCATGCCGTGCTGGTGGTGCGCGACAATTTTCGCCATCGGTCCGATATCGAGGATGCTTATCTCGAAGCCATCCTCGGGGCGCAAAAGGAAGTCATCATCGCCAACGCCTATTTCTTCCCCGGCGCGAGCTTTCGTCATGCGCTGCGGGCGGCGGCCGCGCGAGGGGTGCGCGTGGTGCTGCTGTTGCAGGGGCGGATCGAATATGTGCTGCTGCACTACGCCTCGCGCGCGCTGTACGGCTCGCTGCTCGACGCCGGGGTGGAGATCTACGAGTATCACAAGAGCTTCCTGCACGCGAAAGTCGCGGTGATCGACAGGCGCTGGGCTACGGTAGGTTCCTCCAACATCGATCCGTTCAGCCTGATGTTGGCGCGCGAGGCCAATATCGTTGTCGATGACCTGCATTTTTCGCAGCAACTGCGCCGCAGCCTGCTCGAACATATGAAACACGGCGCCAAGGTGGTGGCGAAGCGCATGTGGCATCGCCAGCCGCTGTGGCGGCGCCTGCTCATCTGGAGCGCGTACGGCTGCACCCGGCTGCTGATGGGCGTGGCGGGCTACGGCGGGAAGCACTAGCGTGAAACTGACGCAGCAGGATCTAGCTCGGATCAGCGCGCTCACGCTCGCGCACTACAATCAGCGCGCCGGCGATTTTTTCGAGGGCACGCGCGATCACGATGTCAGCCAGAACATTGCCGCGCTGCTCGAGCACATCGAAGGCGTGCCGCCGTGCACCATCCTCGATTTTGGTTGCGGACCGGGCCGCGATCTGAAGACCTTTGCCGGTCTGGGCCACATCGCCGTGGGACTGGACGGCGCCGCGCAATTTGTGGAATTGGCGCGCGCCTACAGCGCCTGCCAAGTGTGGCAGCAGGATTTTCTCAAACTCGATCTGCCGCATGAGCGCTTTGACGGCGTATTCGCCAATGCCTCGCTGTTTCACGTTGCGAGCCAGGAATTGCCGCGCGTGCTGCGCGATCTGCACGCTACATTGAAGCCGGGCGGCGTGCTGTTCACTTCGAACCCGCGCGGCCGCAATGACGAAGGCTGGAACAGCGGGCGTTACGGCGCGTATTACGATCTCCCCACCTGGCGCGGCCATGTCTCAGGCGCGGGATTCGCCGAGCTGGCGCACTACTACCGCCCGCCCGGCCTGCCGCGCGAGCAGCAACCCTGGCTGGCGAGCGTGTGGCGCAAACCGAGCCCGGACGCGGGCCGCTCAGGCTGAGCGGCCCCTCAGTTTCCCGGGTTGCGGCGGCGGAACATGCCTACGCCCGACATGTGCATCACCAGTTCGCCGTGCTGGTTGTAGACCTCTGAGCGTGCACGCATCGTGCCCATGTCGGGGCGGCTCGCCGAGGCGCGCGTTTCGAGCACGGTCGCTTTCAGCCGCAGCGTGTCGCCCGGGCGCACCGGTTTCACCCAGCGCAGCTCGTCGATGCCGGGCGAGCCCAGGCTCGCCGCCTCGAGCAGGTAGAGGTCGCAGATCAGGCGCATGCAGATGCTCGCAGTCTGCCAGCCGCTGGCGATCAACCCGCCGAAATATGACTGCGTTGCCTTTTCCTTGTCGATATGGAAGGGCTGCGGATCGTATTTCCTGGCAAACTCGATAATTTCTTCCTCGGACAGGCTGATGCCGCCGGCCTCGAGCACCTGGCCCGGGTAAAAGTCTTCCCAGTAATACTTGTAGCTCACGCGCGGGTCCCGCTACGCCGGCGCGCGGCGCAGGAACAGTTGCCGGCCGCGCATGGAGAGCACGACTTCGCCGTGCTGGTTGAGAATTTCCCAGAGAAACAGCACCGTGCCGCGGTTGGGCTGCCTGGCCGAGGGCGTGGACTCGAGTACGGTGCTCTTCAGGCGCAGCGTATCGCCCGGGCGCACCGGCTTCAGCCAGCGCAGCTCTTCCAGTCCGGGCGAGCCGACGCAAGAGGTCTCGAGCAGGTAGCCATCGCACATCAGACGCATGCTCACTGCGGCGGTGTGCCAGCCGCTCGCGATCAGTCCGCCGTAGGGCGAGTGCCGCGCGGCTTCGGCGTCGGTATGGTAGGTCTGCGGGTCGTACTCCCGGGCGAAGCGCACGATGTCCTCCTCCGACAAGCTGCGCGTGGCGGTTTCGAACACCCGGCCGGGCACGAGGTCTTCCCAGTAATATTTGACCGCCATCAGGCTTTGGCTTCGGGCTTGAGCTGCAGCGATTTGTATTCGAGGAATTCCTCCAGCCCGAAACGGCCCAGCTCGCGGCCGTTCCCGGATTGCTTGTAGCCGCCGAACGGCGCCCGCAGGTTGAACGGGCCGCCGTTGATGTCCACCTGGCCGGTGCGCATGCGCCTCGCGACTTTCTTCGCGTGCTCTTCGTCTCTCGACCACACGCCGCCGCCCAGGCCGTAGGGCGTGTTGTTGGCGATGCTCACCGCCTCGTCCTCATTCTTGTAGGTGATGATGCACAGCACCGGTCCGAAGATCTCCTCCTGGGCGATGCTGGCGTCGGGCTTGACCCGGCCGAATATGGTGGGCTGGACGTAATAACCCTTGGGCAGGTCTGCGGGTGCCTCGGGCCCGCCGGCGAGCAACTCGGCTCCACCCTCGATCCCCTTCCTGATGAAGCCGCGCACGCGCTCGCGCTGCAGTTCGGATACCAGCGGCCCCAGTTTGGCCGTGCCGCCGAACGGATCGCCGACGCTAAAGCCCTTGGCCACTTCGACCGCGATTTTGACGGCCTCATCGTATTTGCTCTCGGGCACCAGCAGGCGCGTGTGCGCCGAGCAGGTCTGGCCGGAATTCAAGAAACACGCGTTGATCGTTCCCTTGACCGCGGCGGCGAGATCGGCGTCTTCGAGCACGACTGAGGCGGATTTTCCGCCGAGTTCCAAAGCCACGCGCTTCACCGTGGCCGAGGCGAGTTCGGACACGCGCTTGCCGGCGCGGGTGGAACCGGTGAAGGACACCATGTCCACATCCGGGTGCGCGGCCATGGCTTCGCCCACCACCGGACCGTAGCCGGTGACCAGGTTGAACACGCCCGCGGGCAGGCCGGCGGCGTGAATGATTTCCGCCAGCACGAAGGCATTGAGCGGGGCAACTTCCGAAGGCTTGAGCACCACGGTGCAGCCGGCGGCGAGCGCCGGCGCGACTTTGGCCGCGATCTGGTGCAGCGGATAATTCCACGGCGTGATCGCCGCGACCACGCCCACCGGCTCGCGCAGGACCAAAGAATTGCCGACTTTTTCTTCGAATGCGAAGCTGCCCAGCATTTTCGCGTACATGCCGAAGGTCGCAGTGGGGGAGCCCGCCTGGATCATGGTGGCGAGTTTCACCGGCATGCCCACTTCGCCTGCGATCAGCCGGCCGATCTCCTCCATGCGCGCTTTCAGGCCTTCGTGGATCTTCTGCAGAAACGCGGCGCGTTCGGCGGCCGGCGTAGCGGCCCAGCTATCGAACGCGGCGCGCGCCGCCGCCACCGCGGCGTTGACGTCATCCGGTGTGCCCTCGGGAACACTCCCCATGACTTCCTCGGTCGAGGCGTTGATCACGTCGATGGACTTGCCGCCTTTGGGCGCGATCCATAGTCCATTGATGTAGAGTTTGTCACGAGATTGCATGTGGTTTCCGTTGGAAAAAAAGAAAAGGTGTAGCGGCCATTCTAACCGATCGCCGCTATGCGTTGACCGCGGCTATTGCGGCGCGACGCGCTCGTAGGCGATGATTTTCTGGCGCAGCGGCTCGGGCAACGGGGTGGATTTCTTCGTCGCCGGATCGGCGTTGACGTAAATCAGCTCGCCGCTGACGAGGTGCGCGTCGCCGCGCCAGATCTCGAGCAGGAACTGCATGCTCGAACGCCCGAGGCGCGCGGTGCGGCCGTGAATGTCGAGGAAGTCGTCGAATTCGGCCGATCCGTGGTACTCCGCCGTGGCCTTGACCGCGTACATGTCGGTACCGAAGGCCTTGATGAAACCGTCCGGATAGTCGATGCCGATGGCGCGCCAGTACTCGGTGATGGCGACATCGAAATAGAGGAAATAGTTGCCGTTGAAAACGATGCCTTGGCGGTCCACTTCTGCCCAGCGCACGCGCAGCCTGTGGCTGAAAACAAAGTGCTCGCGCGCCATTGCCGGCATTTCCTCGGTTTTGCTTGAAGCGCCGTACTATAAGCGCTGCGGCGGCCTGGGGCAAGTTGCGGGATTGTCGCTGTTGCGGGATTGTCGCTCGGGCGAGATGGACATGGACAGCCAACAGCAAAACTGGCAGCATGCAAACATAAACAGAACATTGTCCGCGCCGGGCGCCAGGAGGTGGCGCCCGGCCACCATAATTTTTACAAGGAGATCACCATGATAAGTCGCAAGCTGCTGCTTCCCGCTGTCGCCGCGCTAGGGCTGGTGTTCAGCCAGGGCGTCTGGTCGCAGAACATCAAGTTCGCCATCCTCGGCCCGATGGCTTTCGTGCAGGGCGAAAACCACTGGGCCGGCGCCGAAATGGCGCGCGACGAAATCAACAAGGCCGGCGGCATTTCGATCGGCGGCAAGAAACGCCTGGTCGAGATCATCAAGATCGACACCAATGAGATCCAGAGCGTGCCCGATGCCACCAACGCCATGGAGCGCGCCATCACCCGCGACAAGGCCGATTTCCTCGTCGGCGGTTTCCGCTCCGAGGCGGTGCTGGCGATGCAGGAAGTGGCGATGGACAACAAGAAGCTGTTCATGGGCGTGGGCGCGGCGACCTCCAAGCTCGGCGTCAACGTGGAACAGAACTACGACCGCTACAAGTACTGGTTCCGCGCCTCTCCGACTAAGGACGTCGATCTGGCAAAAACGCTGTTCGCCGTGCTCGGGTCAGTGGCGGCGCAGATACGCACCGACCTGAAAAAGGAGGTGCCGAAGGTCGCGATCGTCGCCGAGAAGACGGCTTGGACCGAAGGGCTGATCAAGGCGGCGCAGGCCAATCTGCCCAAAATGAAGATGGAAGTTGTCGGGCTGTGGCAGCCCTCGGCCGTCGCGACCGACGTGACCGCCGAGCTTTCGGCGATCAAGCGCGCGAATACGGACATCGTGTTCACCATCATCTCCGGCCCGCTCGGCATCGTGCTCGGCCGGCAGATGGGCGAGCTGGAATTGCCTGCGGTCGCCTGGGGCATCAACGTCGAGGCGCAGAAGGACGGATTCTGGCAGGCGACGGCGGGCAAGGGCAATTACGTTTCCACCCTGGATACCTATGCCGAAGTCGAAGTGACGCCGAAGACGATACCCTTTGTCAAGGCGTTCAAGGCGCGTTTCCACAAGTCGCCCATTTACACCGCGGCGACCTACGACGTGCTCTATGCCCTCAAGGATGCGATCGAGAAGGTCGACAGCCTGGATCCGGACAAGCTGATTCCGTACATCGAGAAGAGCGAGTTCGTCGGGACTGGCGCGGTCGCGACTTACGACAAGCGCCATGATCTGAACTGGGCGATCGGCAAGACCTCTGGCATCGCGGTCGAATGGCAGGATGGCGAAAAAGTGCCGTTCTGGCCGCCGCAGACCAAGGGTATGAAGCCGTTCAAGCTGCCGAAGCACTAGATCCCGCGACATAGCCGTGCGACCTCCCCCTCTCCCAAAGGGGGGAGGGGGAGCGCGCAAACATGTTCCAGGACATCTTAATCAGCGGGCTGGTCAATAGCGGTGTGTACGCGCTGCTCGCTTTGGGCTTTTCGCTGATTTTCGGCGTGGCGCGCATAGTCAACATCGCGCACACCGCCTTCTACATGCTCGCCGCCTACGCGCTCTATGGCTTGATGGTCATAGGCGGGATGCCGCTGCTGCTCGCCATTCCGCTGGCCGTTGCCGCGGTGGTGGCCTTGTCGCTGATTTGCTACAAGCTGGTGATCGAGCCGGTGCGCCAGCACGAGTCGGCGGTGCTGATCGCCACCATCGCGCTGGCGCTGATCTTCCAGGAAAGCCTGCTGGTCGCCTTCGGCGGCAGCTTTCGCGGGATACCCAACGCGGTCGAAGGCGTCGTTTCCATCATCGGCGTGCGCGTCTCCTATCAGCGCCTGATCGTTCTCGCGGTGGTGGCGCTTACGCTGGTGGCGACCTGGTATCTGCTCAACCGCACGCGCCTCGGCCTGGCGATACGCACCGCCGCCAACGATCAGGAAATCGCCAACCTCATGGGCATAAATGTCGGCCGCGTGGCCATGTACACCGTGGGCATTTCCGTCGCGCTGGCGGCCATCGCCGGCGTGGTGGTGGCGCCGGTGTTCGTGGTCGATCCGCTGATGTGGCTCTCCCCATTGGTGACCATGCTCGCCATTGTCGTGCTGGGCGGCCTGGGCAGTCTGAAGGGCAGCGTGATCGGCGCGTTCATCATCGGCTATGTCGAGGCGATCACCGTGTTCGTCGTGCCTTCCGGTTCCTACCTCAAGGGCGCGGTGGCGCTGTCGATCATGATCGTGGTGCTGCTGATCCGGCCCGAGGGCCTGTTCGGCGTGGCGTTCGAGGAGGAGCGGTGAGGGGACTGCTGGCTTGGCCGCAGTGGCTGTGGGCGCAGTTGCGCCACGAAGTGCTGGTGCTGCCCAGCCGCAGTTTCGTATTCTTCGCCGCGCTGCTGCTGCTGCTGTTGCCGCTGGCGTACGACGATCCCTACGTGTTGCGCATCATCACCATGACGGCGATATTCGCGATTTTCGCGGCGAGCTGGGATTTGCTTGCGGGCTTTACCGGGCAGGTGAATTTCGGCCACGCGCTGTTTTTCGGCATCGGCGCCTACACCTCGGCGCTGCTGTCGCACCACCTGGGCTGGGTGCCCTGGCTTACCGTGCCGCTCGGTGCCGTGCTGTCCATGGCAGCGGGTTTCCTCGTGGGCATTCCCTGCCTGCGGCTGCGCGGCTCTTATCTGTCATTGGCGACGCTCGCGTTTCCCTTGATCCTGACCGGCCTGTTGTTCGCGTTTCCGGATTTTTCCGGCGGCGAGCTGGGCATCTCCGGGCTCAGGCGGATAGTGAACGGGACGGTGGGCAATTACTACGTGGCCGTGGTGCTGATGCTGGCGCTGTGCTTCGGCATGTGGAAAATCACCCAATCGAACACCGGCCTGATATTCCACGCGATACGCGAAGACGAGGTGGCCTGCCGCGCCTCGGGCATCAATACCACGCGCTACAAGCTGCTGGCTTTCGCGCTGTCTGGATTGTTCGCCGGCGTCTCCGGGGCGCTGTACGCGCACTTCATGCGTGTCGCCGGCCCGTCTTCGCTGGAGGTGGCGCTGTCGTTCCAGGTTGTGATCTGGGGCATTTTCGGCGGCATAGCCACCATCTACGGCCCCGTGCTGGCCGTGTTCCTGCTGTATCCACTCACCGAAATCCTCGCCAGCTTCGACATATTCAAGGAAATCCGCCTGCTCATATTCGCGGTGATCGTGCTGCTCGTTCTGTTGTTCATGCCGCAGGGGCTCACGCCTTGGATACGCGACAAGATCGAAGTGATTTGTCCGCGCTGCAAGAACCGGAATGTGTTCCACCGGCATCAATGCCGGCTGTGCGGGGCCGAGCTGCGCTAGGGCGGGCGGGGACCGAAATTTCCGCTGCTGGTAGTGTGGGCGGGTTAGAAGCTTCGCATGCTTGTCTTGATCCATGCTGGAGTTGAACTGTCTGCTCGCGGCTTTTGGCGAAATTTCGCTCGCCGTCTCCAATTCGCGCTTTCCCCGGAATACGATGGCAAGCCGATCGAGCAATTCAGACTCTTCGGACTGCTTTTTCTTGGAAAGTGATTGAGAGTCAGGATGTTGACCCGTTTCTTGCCATATATTGCGGACGCCGACGCGGGGTTGAGCGTGCGCGAAGCATGGAACACCAGCAAGTCGGCGCATGGCCCGTGGCGCCTGTCGAAGACTCCAGCGCTCGCACTGGCGTTGCCGGTGCGGCACTTCAGCAACATGGGGCTGCCGTGCCTGGTTGGGCGGTAGAGTCTCTTCATCGAACCGCCGGATACGTGATCCGTTTGTCCGGTGGTGTGGGAGGGGGGTACCGCGAGGTGTCTCTCTATGCCGAATGTGTGGCAAGAACATGGCGCTGAACGACATTGAGCGGAAGCGAATCGAGAAGGCAGTCGGCGCTTTCGTTGAGAAGCGCCGGCCGGCCCTGCATATTCGCCCCAAGCTCGACTTTGGGTTTCGGGTCTCCGCTCAGAGCGTCGAACTGTTCGCGATTCGTCCGCAGTGGGACCGGCCGGAGGTCAAGCGTGAGAGTCCCTTCGCCAAAGCGACCTTTGTCCGAACGCGGGGTATGTGGAAGGTGTACTGGAAGCGCGCCGATCTGAAGTGGCACAGCTACGGTCCCGCGCCGGAAGTCGCGGCTATCGATAAGTTTCTCGCCGTCGTGCAAGAGGACGAGTACGGATGTTTCTTCGGTTAGACTTACCACATAACTTGGCGTCCCACTCGGACGCGCTTCACGCGCCGCGCCATAATCAACCGCCGTGCGCGGTGCGTCGGTGGGCTCCGCGTTGGTCCTCTCATCCGGTGATCACTCGCCTTGCATTCAGGATTGCACAGTGGTATCCAATCGGATACACTGTGGCGCATGAACACTTTTGAGCGCTCCGAGGAATTCGACGCTTGGCTTGCCGGTTTGAAGGACAAAGTAGGTCGTGCTCGGATCGTCCATCGTATCCGGTCGGCCGAACACGGCAATTTTGGCGACTGTGAGCCGGTGGGCGAAGGAGTCTCGGAAATGCGCGTCCACGTTGGGCCGGGCTATCGAGTCTATTTCACGCGGCGTGCAGCGGTGGTCTATTTGCTTCTCATGGGCGGCGACAAGTCCTCGCAGAAGCGTGACATCAAACGTGCCATTGAGATGGCGCGGGCGTTGAACAAGGAGTGAAGCATGGCTAAATTTGCCCCCTTCGATGCTGCCGACTACCTCGACGATGAGGAGACCGTCGCGGAATACATAACCGCCGCATTGGAAGATCCCAATCCCGATGTATTTCTAACTGCCGTGCGTGACGTGGCTCGCGCCCGCGGCATGGCGCAACTCGCCAAAGATACCGGTCTTGGCCGCGAGAGCCTTTACAAGGCACTGACGCCTGGCGCCAAGCCACGCTACGACACGGTGCTCAAACTGCTGCATGCTCTCGGCGTCAAGCTTTCGGCTTCCCCCGTTCATTCGTGAGTAACTTGCTGCTCACCATAAGGAGGACCGACTATTCATTGGTGCGGACGCCTGTCGGCGCCGCACAATCTGGACATCGGCGTCACGATGAATCCCTCAGCGCTCCCGAGCCAGGTCGTCAACCCAACTCCCACCGACCGATGAATCGAAAGGAGTAATGATCATGCCCACAGGCACCATCCGGCTTCACTGCGTCCTGCGTGCGAATCCGGAGCGCGTCTATCGTGCGTTCCTGGACGCCGACGCAATGGCCAAGTGGCTTCCGCCATACGGGTTCACCTGCAAGGTTCACCACCTGGATGCCAAAGTGGGCGGTACTTTCCGGATGTCGTTCACGAACTTCACCACAGGCAACGGTCACTCTTTCGGCGGCGAATACCGCGAGCTCGCGCCGTTCACGACGATATGCTATACGGACCGATTCGACGATCCGAACTTGCCCGGAGAAATGCAGACGACGGTGACCTTGAAGCAAGTGTCGTGCGGAACTGAGCTCAACGTAGTGCAAGAAGGGCTGCCTGAAGTCATTCCGCTCGAGATGTGCTATCTCGGCTGGCAGGAGTCGCTCGCGCAACTTGCGAAACTCGTCGAGCCAGAGGTTCCGGAGTAACGAGGCGGCCGATCTGCGCTAGAGGGAAAGACGGGCGTCAGCGCCGTTGACGCGACGCCGCGCGGCTATAGGCCCAGATACCCCGCGCGCAGCGTTTCATCCGCCATCAACTGCTTGCCCGAACCCTCGGCGATGATGCGTCCTTGCGACAGGACGTAATTGCGGTCCGCCATTTCGAACACCGCGCCGACTTCCTGCTCCACCAGCAGCACCGCGATGCCGCTCTTGTGTATCTGTTCGATGGCGGCGAACAGTTCCTGGCGGATCTTGGGCGCAAGGCCGAGGGAAGGCTCGTCTATGCACAGCAGCCTGGCTTCGAACATGAGAGCGCGCGCGGTGGACAGCATCTGCTGCTCGCCGCCGGAGAGGGTGCCCGAAACCTGGCCGGCGCGCTCTTTCAGCCGCGGGAACAGCTGGTAGCAGCGCTCCAGGTTCTGGTCCAGTTCCGCCTTGCTGCGCGCGAGATATCCTCCCGCCTTCAGGTTTTCCAGCACGGTGAGTTCCCGGAACGGCCGGCGCCGCTCGGGGCACAGCACCAGGCCGAGCTGGCGAATCTCGTGCGCGGGCAAGGTCTCGATCGGCGCGCCGTTGAATGTGATCGAGCCCTCGACCACGATGTCGCCGGTGGTGCCGCGCTTGGTCTGCGCTTCCCACTGCACCAAGCCGGAGATGGCGCGCAGCATGGTGGACTTGCCGGCGCCGTTGGGGCCGACCACACCCACCAGTTCGCCTTCGTTGACGCTTAGCGACAATGCGTTCAGCAGTTGCGCCTTGTCGTAGCGCACCGACAGCCCGGACACCTCAAGCAGCGGCATGCTCGGTCCCCAGATAGGCTTCGATCACGCGCGGGTCCTTGACCACTTCGGCCGGCGGGCCGTCGGCGATTTTCTCTCCGTAATCAATGACGATCACGCGATCGGCGATGGACATCAGCTCTTTCAGCTTGTGCTCTATCATCAGCACCGCCGGGCCTTCAGAATGCAACCGGCCGAAGCGTCCGCCCTTGTGCAGGCGCCGGATCGATTTCACCAGCAGCCCGGCCTCGGCCGGACTCAATCCGCCCAGCGGCTCATCCAGCAGCAGCAGTTCGGGCTCGGAGGCGATGGCGCGCGCGACTTCCAGACGCTTCAGGTCGCCTTGCGACAGCGCCGAAGCCGGTTCCAGCGCGAGATCCGAAATCCCGACGAATTCGAGCGCGTCCATCGCTTTTGCCTCGATGCGCTTCACCCATTCGCCGCGGTGCTGCGCGCGCGGGTTGAGGCAGGGCACCATCACGTTGGCGATGATGGGCAGATGGCGGAATGGGCGCGTGTTCTGAAAGGTGCCGGCGATGCCGCGATTGACCACGTCCCAGGGCTTGAGCCCGCTGATTTCCTCGCCGTTGAACACCACGCTGCCCGAATCCGGCCTGAGTATCTTGGTGATCAGGCGCAGGATAGTCGTCTTGCCGGCGCCGTTGGGGCCGATGATGCCGACGATCTCGTCGCGGCGCAGCTCGAACGAGACGTTGTTGACCGCGACCAAGCCGCCGAAGCGCTTGGTCAGGTTCTGGACGCGGAAAAACGGCGTGCTCACGTCGCGTGTTCGTCGCGCAGCTCGCGCCGCGACACCTTGCCCACGTCGGTTTTGGGCAGCTCGCCGCGGAACTCGACGATGTGCGGTACCTTGTAGGCGGCCAGGTTCTCCCTGCAATAGGCAAGCACGTCCTCTTCCGACAGCTTGCCGCGCGCTTCCGGCTGCAGCACCACGATCGCCTTGATTCTCTGCCCGACCGCCGGGTCGGGCACGCCGATCACGCCCGCCGCCTTGATGTTCGCGTGCTCGTAGAGTACGTCCTCTATGTCCTTGGCGAACACCGAGTAGCCTTTGTACTTGATCAGGTCCTTGCTGCGGTCGAAAAAGTGGAAATAACCCTCTTCGTCCATGCGCACGATGTCGCCGGTGCGCATCCAGCGTTCGCCGTCGATGTCGAGGAACACCTTGGCCGATTCTTCCGGTTTGTTCCAGTAGCCGAGCATCACGTTCGGCCCCTTGAGGATCAGCTCGCCCGTCTCCCCCACGGCAACGAACTCGGTCCCCTCGGGATCGATCACCGCTGCCATCACGTTCGGGATCGGCAGGCCGAAGGATCCCGGCTTGGAGCGGTTCCTCGGATTGACATGGCTCGCGGCGCAGGTCTCGGACAAACCGTAGCCTTCGGTGATGGATGATCCGGTACGCGCACTCCAGTCCTTCATCGTCGATTCGTGCAGGGTATCGGCGCCGGAGATCAGCATTTTCAGCCGCTTCCAGTTGACCTTGTTGGTGTCCTTGTGGTCCTTGAGATACTCGTACAGCGTCGGCACGCCATAGAATACCGTGGCCTTGTATTTTTCCATCGCCTCGAGGATGCCCTCGGTGTCGGGCGTGGTGAACAGCACCAGCGTTTGCCCCTGGATCAGGCCGTTCAGCATCAGCACCACCTGGCCGTAGATGTGGAAAAACGGCAGGAAGGCGATGATCACCTCCTTGCCTTCGTCGAAACCCGGAAACGCTGCCTGCCCCGAGACCTGCGCAGCGATCAGGTTGTAATGCGTCAGCATCACGCCTTTGGGATTGCCGGTGGTGCCGCCCGTATAGGGCAGCGCGGCGAGGTCTGTCTTGGGGTCGATGTCGACTGCAGGCAGATTCGCAGGGGCCAGTGCGAGCAGGTCCTGGAACTGATGCACGTAGTCGCGCTTGGGGATGTTCGGCGTGCCTACCTTGATATCGCCGAAGATCTTGCCGAGAAAAGTCTTGCCGAGGAATTTCTTCAGCCCCGGCAGGTATTCGCTCACGTTGGTTACGATGATGTGGTCCAGCGCTGCGCCGGATTTCTCCACCTTGTCGAACAGGATGTCCTGGCAGAACACCACGCGCGCGCCGCTGTTCTCCAACTGGAACTTGACCTCGTGGCTGGTGTAGACCGGGCTGATGGGGGTCACGGTGCAGCCGAGTTTCAGCGCGGCGAAATAGGCGATGACGAATTGCGGGCTGTTGAGCAGATACAGGCCGACGCGGTCGCCTTTCTTCAGACCAAGGCCGGCGAGCGCGCCGGCGAGGCGGTCGGTGTGTTCGCGCAACTCGCGGAAACTGATTTCGCGGCCGTAGAACACCAGCGCGGTCTTGGCGCCGAATTTTTCAGTCGCCTCATCGAAGGCCTGCGGCACCGATTTCAGCGGCACCTCGGGATTGGCGGGTACGCCGGGCTCGTAGAATTTCAACCAAGGCCGGGACAGGTATACCGACTTGGGATCCATGGATTCCTCGGACAGGTGACACCGCTCTATCGGCGGCTGCGCAATATTAATATTGTATTGCGCCTATACTGCCATGTGCCCCGTTCGCGGGCAAGTGAAAGCGTAAAGATAAAATAGCTTCGCGTTCATGGATCCTATTGTCAGCCGCGCCATGGCGAAATGGCCAAATGTGCCTGCGGTCTACGGCTGGCTCGCGCTCGATCGCCGCGGCCGCTGGTCGATCAAAAGCGCGTCCGACTCCGGCGTGGCGGGCGCCGAAGCCAGCTTCGAGCCCGTCGGCAACCGGAAGCTGATCGAATTCATCGGCCGCAACTACACGCATGACGAGCAGGGCCGCTGGTACTTCCAGAACGGACCGCAGCGGGTCTACGTCAATCTGGCCTGCACGCCACAGGTCTACCGCATCGCGATCGCGCATCCTCTGTCGTTCGAAACGCATACGGGTGCGCCCTGTGCGCAGTTGCAGTCGGTGTGGATGGACGAGGCGGGCAATCTGTTGTTCGTCACCGAGCACGGCCCCGGGCTGCTGCTCGATCGCGACCTGCCGCGCGGACTGGAAGCGCTGTCCTACGCGGACGGCCATGCGCTCGACGAGGAGCGGCTGCTCGCCCTGATCGAAGAGGGCGATGACGCGGCGGGCGTGTATTTCAACACCGGCGCGGCCAGTGTGCCCCTGACTTTGATCAAATCGGAAGAGGCGCCCCGGCGCTTGGGCTATGTGCGCGAGCCGCAGCCGGCTAGTCTGTGACCAGCACCACCTTGCCCTTGACCTTGCGCTCCATCATGTCCTTCAACGCTTGCGCCGCTTGCGCCAGCGGATAGGCCGCGCTCACCAGCGGCTTCAACTTGCCGCCGGCGATCCAGCCCAGCAGTTCGCGCACGTTGGCCTCGTTTTTCTGCGGCTCCTTGCGCGTGAAATTGCCCCAGAACACGCCGACGATGGAAAAACCCTTGAGCAGCGGCAGGTTGAGCGGAATTTTCGGGATTTCGCCGCCGGCGAAACCGATCACGAGGTAGCGTCCGCCCCAGGCCATGTCGCGCATCGCCGG
>JBQMQE010000017.1:30779-37116 GCA_052172655.1 Burkholderiales bacterium | reverse complement strand
TGCCGGGAATGATAGCGGCAGGAGGGAAGATGGAGGGGTGAGGGGTGAGGGGTGAGGGGTGAGGGGTGAGGGGTGAGGGGTGAGGGGTGAGCTCACGGATTCAGGATAAAATATGACACTTTTCCGCCCCGAGCTAGATTCCAAGTTCAATCGGTGGGCATACAGCAAAGAGAGGGGCTCGTGAGGGATTTCTGGTTGAAGATCAGCGTACTTGCGATAGCTGTGTCATGCGCAACCTTACTCGCTTCAGCAGTCTTGAAGGAAAGGCACGCACCCCAGGAGCTAGAGACTGCCACTGTCGATGTCGGTTCAGTTGTTTCTTTCGTGCGCGCCACAGGCTGGGTCAACAGCATTCATGACGTACGTCTCAGTGTTTTGGTTGGCGGTTCGGTGCGAGCAGTGAGAGCGTCCGTAGGGAGCGAAGTGCAGGTTGGACAGGAACTACTTCAACTTGATGTACGCGACATCCAACTGCAAGTAATCACCGACGAAATCGCTATTCGAGAAGTCGATGCTAACATCGCTCACCAGTCCAGTATCATTAAGGGACTCCGAACTGATTACGCCGCTGGTGCCGCATCACGCGATCAGGTTATGCAGGCCGAGGGAAGTCTCTCTCTATTGCAAGTTCAACGAGAAAAGGCTGTCGCTCGAGTTAACCAAACTAGAGCGCGACTAGAGCAGTCTGTCTTGCGTTCGCCAATTGCCGGCACAGTAACTGAAATTAATATACGACCAGGCGAAGTGGCCGTTGCCGGACAGCCTGTTATTACTGTGTCAGACAGCGCCAATCAACAAATTGTCGCCCGCATTGAACAGTATGATGCACGTGATCTTCGCATTGATATGCCGGTACGCGTCTCACTTGAGGGTGCGCGTGGACTGAACCAAGACGAACGCATCCTGCGCATCGAACCTGCAGTTCGCAAGGAAGGCAATGCAGGGTACACCGCAGCTTGGGTAAGTCTCAGACCATCTGCACTTCGACTTCGTCATAATCAACAGGTAGACGTTCGGATTCCCATTGGTTCAGATAAATCTGTTACCCGAATTCCAATTGAGGCGCTGACATCACATGGCGGTACCACGGTAGCGTGGTCAATCGATAGCCAAGGCAGCTTACGTCCCCTGGCCATTGCGGTTGGCAAGATGGGGGATCGCTTCGCCGAAGTATTGTCTGGTGTTTCGCCTGGACAGGTTGTTGTCTTGGTCGAAGGTCGCACCTTCAATGAAGGTGATCAAGCACGGGCGAAGATAGCAAGCAAGCCATGATGCGCCTGATCGAAGCTCGAAAGCGCTATCGCAGCGGCACACAATGCATCGAAATTCTTCGTGCCGTTTCCATTGAGATCCATCAGGGAGAATTTGTAGCCATCATGGGTCCGTCGGGTTCCGGCAAGTCGACACTGATGAACATACTGGGCTGCCTCGACACCTTGGATAACGGAATCTACGAACTGAAAGGCGTCCGGGTGGATCAAATGCATTCCCGCGAGTTGGCGTATTTACGCAATCAGAAGTTCGGTTTTGTTTTCCAAATGTTCAACCTCATTCCTCGGCTCGATGCAATGCGCAACGTAGAACTACCAATGATGTACGGCGGTGTCCCAGCTGCAGAGAGGAGACGACGTGCGGCATCAGCCCTTGAGCTGGTGGGTCTAGGCGATCGACACCACCATCGTCCGACGCAATTATCGGGCGGGCAGCAGCAACGTGTGGCAATTGCCAGAGCCTTGGTCAACAATCCTGACATCATCATCGCAGACGAACCTACTGGCAGTCTAGATTCAAACTCCAGCGATGAGATTATGCAGATCTTCGCCAATCTCCATTCACAGGGTAAAACTATCCTGATGGTCACTCATGAAAGTGATGTGGCAGCGCATGCACAACGCATTATCCGGCTACGCGACGGCCGCGTCAGTGAACCTGCATGACAAAAAAAATCACCATCAATCGAGGGCGACGACTATTACTCGATGTGAGTCTGCAAGCTTGGTATAGTCTTGGCGATCGGCGATTACGCACACTATTGAGTATATTCGGGATTGCCATTGGGGTATCGGCGGTTACTTTGATTGATGTCGTGACGCATGGTGGGCGCGAAAAAGTGTATGCAGAACTACAGACGTTTGGCCTGCGCTCAGTTTGGATTATGCGCGACAACAAAATAACAGACCCACTCAAGCTAGAACGTAGCGGAACCGGCATTGACAATACCGACTACGATGCCTTGCGTGACTCAAGCTGCTGCCGTACTTTTACTCGAATAAGTCCGCTTGTATTCGGCACACCTAACACCAACCAGTTTGCGCGTGCGAATGGGCGTTTTAGTCAGGTGCAACTCGAAGGGGTCAATGAAGAGTACATCGCAATCAACAATGACCACATTGTTCGTGGTCGTCCATTCAGTGCCGCTGACATTGAGCTCGCGCGGCCTGTAGCCATAATTGGCATCAAAGTCAAAAATGATTTGTTCGGCTCGATCGTCGACCCAATCGGTCGTGAACTGCGCCTGGACAATCGAACCGTTGAGGTCATCGGTGTGCTGGCCAGCAAAGACCGCTCGCTATTGACGAGCATAGGATCAGGACAGGACGCAAACGGGCGAATGTTGATGCCCTACACGCGCTTGCAGCTCATGCGTGACACTACTCAGATTGATCTGCTTCAGGGCGAGGTGCGACATGACATATCGGCCGCCATCACAGCCCAGTCGGCAGCTAATTTCCTCCGTTACCGACATCAGGATTCCTATGCATATCGCGTCGATACTATGGAGCAGTACGTTCAAACCGCAAACAACATTCTCGAGGGCGTTACTATCATTGGCATGGTAGCCGCGTCTGTTTCCCTCTTCGTGGCCGGCCTTGGGATTCTTAACATCATGAGCACTGCAGTTTTGGAACGCACCCGTGAGATTGGTGTGCGTAAAGCGCTGGGGGGTGACGAGTGGACTATTCTGCTGCAGTTCCTCATTGAGGCGATGCTCATCAGCCTCTTCGGCGGTGTGGCGGGTCTATTGCTTGGTGGTATCACCTCTATTGCAGTAGCGTGGATTGCAGGATTTCCGCTTGAACCAAAGATGTTATTTAACGGTCTGTCTCTCGTAATTGCTGTGGGCGTCGGACTCGTATCGGGACTCTACCCAGCGTATCGCGCAGCACAACTGCGCCCAGTTGAGGCTCTGCGCTATGAGTAGGCTAGGGATGATGATCGGTGCATGCTTCGCTTCGATGTGTACCAGTGTACCTGCTACGGCGCAATCACCGCAAGGCAAAACCCTGGCCCAGGCAGTACAGGTAGCGCAGTCTGCACGTCTGTCGGTGAGCATAGCGGTCGTTGATACGGACATCGCACGCGCGCGCTTAGCTCAGGCCCAAGCCCAGCGGTATCCCACACTCGACTTTTCGTCTAGTGTCGACCGAATTAACAATTACGACACATTTACTGGTATCACAGCATCGGTTGACATTCCTGAGTTAAACACCACTTCCAAAGTCGCGGTAACCCAGAGCATCCCCCGGTATCAGGCATCAGCTGCGCTGATCGCCAGATACAACCTGTACACGGGTGGAAGAGAGCAAGCGCAGGTGAGTCAGATGGAGCTGTCACTGCAGGCCGCTGAGCTATCCCGTCAACTGGCGCTGCAACAAATCGCTGTCGACGTGTCCTTTGCGTATTTCAAGTTGCGGCTCGCCTGCCTAAAGACGTCCTCGGCATCGCGCCAGTTGCGGCATGCGAAATCGCTGGCGGAGTTCGTGATTCAACGACTGCGTGAAGGGCGAATTGCGCCAATCGAGGAGCGGGTCACCACTCTTGCTGTAGCCGAGAAGTTATCTGCTTGGCGTACGCAACAAGAGAATCTTGAATTGGTTTACGGCAACTTTCAGGAAGCAACTCAAGGCAACACACCTGGCGAAAAAAGCACAGAGGAACGTTGCAAGTTCCTCAATCCAATTGAGATAGATTTAGATCAAGCGCGGCAGCTAAGCGATCCAGTACTTGATGCGCGAATAGATGACTTACAAGTGGAAACTGCACGCAAATTCGTCGAGGTAAAACGAGCCTCATTGCGACCGCAGGTCAGTCTGTACGCTAGCTACTCCGGGGGGGGGCGTAGCGATGACTCGCTGGGCAACAGTCTGTCGAAATTTTCCTCTCGCCAGGCTGCTATCGGTCTCCAAATGAGCTTCAACCTTTTCGATTACGGCTTGGCTAATCAGAAAGTGATTGAAGCAGAGGCTGAAGTGCGCAAGCAGCTGCTGAGTGCACAGATCGCGGCAGCAGATCGGGAGCAAAAAAAGCGCCGCCGAGAATCAAATACACGTATGACTGCAACCCACAATGAGCTCCTGCGCTCAAGACTGGAACTGGCAGTCATGCAAGCGGAAATGGCCCGGCAGCAATTGACGGACGGCACCATCAGTAGCGAAGTCGCAGAAGACCGCTTCGAGAAGGAGCGGGAAGCACGTGACGAGCTCAATGCAGCGCAAATTAATGGAGTATTCGCGGAGTTGGCGACGCTGTTCCCTGGTCGAAGTTTACCAGAGCCATGACTTGCGCGCACACTCCCCCAGTTTAAATCCATACGTGCCTGCGCCAATGAAATTGCTTAAATACCTCTACAGTCATTCTCCAAAACAGCTGTTGCTTGCCATAGTTCTCGGCTGTCTTAGCGGACTGAGTGGCGCCGCGCTTATCGCGGTGATTACAGAATCCATAAGCGAATCCAGGCAGCAAAACGTACTAATTTTTCTCTTTTTTGGCTTGTGCATAGCCTACCTGTTCACCAAAATATGCTCAGAAATAAGCCTGCTGCAGTCGACCCAAGAAGCAATTGTTCATTTGCGCGTCGAGCTGAGTCGCAGGATACTTGCCACGCCACTAAAGAAGTTACAGGAAATGGGCCAACATGGCCTTCTTGCCATTCTCACAAAGGATGTCGAGACCTTCGTGCAGGCTTTCCAGTTGGTGCCACTTGTGTTCGGTAACTTTGTCATTATAGTTGGCTGCATTGGCTACCTAGCATGGCTCTCGTGGCAGATCGTCATTGTGTTTACCGTTTGCCTGCTAGTGGGGGTGGTCGGTTTCCTGATTGCGGAGCAACGCCCACTGCGGCACATGGTCGAGATGCGCAAGCATACGGACGTACTCTATGAGGACTTCAAGAATCTAATTCAAGGCGCGAAGGAGCTCCAACTCAACGCGCTACGCGGGGCTGTGTACGTTGATCAAGTGATCAAGCAAAGCGCGTTGCGCTTTAGGCATTTGTATGTCCAAAGTCTTGTTGGTTACATTACGCTGACCAACATCGGTACGGTGATGTTTTACATGATCATCGGCGTACTTGTGTTCGTAGTTCCAGCATGGATGCCGCAGTCAGGTAAAGTCCTCGCAACGACCACCGTCGTTCTGCTGTACTTGATCCGCCCTATCATCGAACTGGTCGGATCGCTGCCTTCACTGCGGCAAGCAGCGATCGCGTTGGATAGGATAGAGCTCTTGGACGGCGAGTTGGGCAACGGTGTAACTCAGCCCAAAAGCGGCGAGTGCTTTGCCAGCATGGGGCCATTGCACCTAAAACTGACGGGCGTCTGTCATGGGTACACTGGTGCCACCGAAGATCGGCGTTTCACGCTCGGCCCGGTGGATCTGGAGATATACCAGGGTGAGATTGTTTTCATCGTCGGTGGCAATGGCAGCGGCAAAACGACCCTAGCAATGCTGCTACTGGGCCTATATGCGCCGGAAGCCGGAGAGATCAACCTGAACGGAGTGCCGGTGACAAACGACAACAGAGTAAGCTACCGTCAAATGTTCTCAGCAGTGTTCACCGATTTCCACTTATTCGAGCAGTTGCTGGACGTCGACCAAGATAGCTTACGCTCCAAGGCTATACACTACATTAACCGCTTAGGTATGCATCACAAGGTGAAAGTTGTTGGCAACCGTTTTTCGACAATAAGCCTTTCCAGTGGTCAGCGCAAACGACTGGCGATGGTGTCTGCCTATCTTGAAGACCGACCTATCTATCTTTTTGACGAATGGGCAGCCGACCAGGATCCTGCATTCAAGCGCGTGTTTTACGCGGAACTGCTACCGGAACTGAAAGCCAAAGGTAAAACTGTCGTCGTCATTACGCACGATGACGCATACTTTTCATGTGCCGACCGAGTGATCAAGGTCCAGGAGGGTCGATTATCAGAAGTGGTTCGGCCCACTGCAAAAGTTCGACCTCATTAAATGACCTTCTTTTTCAAGGTGCCCAAGGGGTGGACCCGGCCCGCGAATGCACGGTTTGGGGTCGTTTGGAGGTATTTCCGCGGCCTGATAT
>JBQMQE010000017.1:0-30769 GCA_052172655.1 Burkholderiales bacterium | reverse complement strand
GATATGAGCCGACACATCATTTTTGTTTTGGAGTTTCTGTTTCCATGATTCAAGATCACGTTGAGACTATCGTGGCTAGGTTGAGAAAACATGCACTGAGCTATCCGGCAAAGATTCTATACACTATCCTGTCGAGTGACGGCGGCACGCGTGATATCACGTACGGGGAATTTCATTCGCTCTGTGAAGATATTGCCTGTCTTCTCACCGTCCAGGGCGCCGCTAAAACCCGCGTGATCCTGATGTATCAGGATCCCTTGCATTTCCTTTTGGCTTTCTTCGGCTGCCTGATGGCGGGATGCATCGCGGTACCGGTGTCGCCGCCGGGTAAACGGAAGAGTCTTGATTCCTTGCGTGGGACGATTGCTGATTGTGAAGCTCGGTTCCTGCTGTCGGATCGGGCGACGTTGGGTGCGCTGGAGCAGCAGCTGGCCGACACGTCCGTCAAATGCATCTTCACCGAGCTTGCGTCGCCGGAGAGTTCGGCGTCTGCCGAATTGATTTTCCCCGAGATCGAGCCGTCGGATATCGCTTTTCTTCAATACACCTCAGGGTCTACCGGTGACCCCAAAGGCGTCATGGTTTCGCATGGCAACTTGATGGCCAACGAGGCAATGATCCAGGAGATTGTCGGCAGCGCCGGAGATGACGCCACAGTAAGCTGGTTGCCACTCTTCCATGACATGGGCCTGATAGGCGGCGCTCTGCACCCCTTGTATACAGGCACACGAGGAGTGTTATTGACTCCCGTACATTTTTTGCAGAACCCGTTTTCATGGCTGCAAGCGATCAGCGATTACGATGCGACGGTAAGCGTGGCTCCCAATTTCGCGTTCGACTTGTGCGTCAGAAAAATCCCCGAGGAAAAACGCAAAACCCTCGAACTGTCTCGCTGGCGGGTTGCCATTTGCGGCGCGGAGCCCATCCAACAGGAGGTGGTAGAGGACTTCATCTCTGCCTACGCGAATCAAGGTTTTCGGCGCGAAGCGTTCGTCGCCTCTTATGGTTTGGCGGAAAGCACGCTTTACGTGACATCGACGGGAAGAAGCGGGCTGCGCTTTCTCCGCTTTGATAAACAGTCGCTGGAAAAGCAGCGTCCGGAGCTGGTACGGTCCGAAGCAGCCGAAGCAGGAGTGGCGCTTTGCTCGAACGGCAAAGCCTGTCAGGGTTCGCAAGTGCGCATCGTCGACCCCGACACTGGCCAGCCCTGCCCGGCAGGGGCAATAGGCGAAATATGGGTAAGCGGCGCTCACGTTGCGCAAGGCTATTGGGGCAAGCAGGAACTTACGCGGCAGGCGTTCCAGGCGCGACTGGATGGCGATTCGCTCGGGTATCTCAGAACCGGCGATCTGGGTGCGATCGTCGATGGCCAGCTTTATGTGACGGGGCGTTTGAAGGACTTGATCATCGTCGATGGCCGCAATCTTTATCCGCAGGACATCGAAGCTTTCGTCGTGTCCTTGCATCCGGCGCATGGCAAAAATTCGACAGCAGTGTTCGCGGTTCCCGATGGCGCCTCCTTCCGGCTGGTTGTCATACAAGAGGTGGAGCGGATGCATCGCAAGCGCTTCGCCTTGAAGGAGGCGGCCATCGAGGTCAAGCGGCGCATCGCCGACGAGTTTTCGGTCGGCGTGCAAGACATCGTATATATCAGGCAAGGACATTTGCCGAAAACTTCGAGCGGCAAAGTTCAGCGCGGCAAGGCCAAGGCCATGTACCACGACAGTCTGTTCGAGACATACCAGTCCGAAATCGAGGCGGAGGCGGCCGCGAACCCATCCGACGGGGTACCGGCTCAAGCGGCCCATAAAGTTGCCGATACCGACACGCCGCCGTCCTATCAGCACATCGTCGGCAAGATCGTCACGAAACTTGCCGCCACCTGCAAGCTTGAGGCAGGGGCTATCGACGTCGACCGGCCATTCCACGATTACGGACTATCTTCGGTAGACGGCACGGTACTGACGGGGGAATTGTCGCGCGAGTTCGGGGTGACGGTCGATCCCACCGAGATTTATGACTACCCCACCGCGCGCCGCCTCGCCGAGCATGTGCTGCGCCGCGCGAGCCGAAGCGAGGTTGAGCCTTTCGTCATTGCTCCTGGATACCAGGCGGACGGCGGCACGAAATTGGCCGTTATCGGCGTCGCCTGCCGCTTTCCTGGCGCGGGGAACAAGGATGCCTTTTGGGAAAATCTGCTGGCCGGCGTCAGCAGTGTCAGCCGCCCATCGGCGCACCAGGCGCGGCGGCATTACCAACCTGCGTCCGCGGTCGCGGGCTTCGTCGACGACGTCGATCTGTTCGATGCCGCCTACTTCAATATTTCTCCGAAAGAAGCGCGGGTGATGGACCCGCAGCAGCGCTTCTTGCTGCAGACGGTCGTGCATGCCTTGAACGATGCCGGCATCCCGCAAGGGGCATTGGTTGGTACACGGACCGGTGTCGCGGTCGGGGTGAGCGGTAGCGATTACGGCCGCGCTTTGTTCGCTTCCGCCAATCGGGCCGACTATCTGGCGCCGCTGGGCAATGCGCAAAGCATAGCGGCCAACCGAGTTTCTTATTTTCTGGGAGTGCACGGCCCCAGCCTGGCCGTCGATACGGCTTGCTCATCTTCCCTGGTGGCGGTGGCGCTGGCTGCGGATGCAATCTTGTCGCAGCGTGCCGATCTGTTCATTGTCGGTGGCGTAAATCTGCTGCTTGACGGCGCAATTACGGATTGTTTCGACGCTGCCGGCATGCTGGCCAAGGATGGCGCATGCAAGGTTTTCGATCGCGATGCCAATGGTTACGTGCGCGGAGAAGGTTGCGGCGTCGTGATTCTCAAGCGCCTTGCCGATGCGCAGCGCGACGGCGATTTCATCCATGCCACCATCGATGGCTGGGCAGTCAATCACGACGGCGCGAGCAATGGTATCACGGCGCCGAACGGCGAATCGCAGCAGGCGGTGATACGGGAAGCGTTACGCCGGGCCGGCTTGCCGCCGCAACGGATTTCCGTGGTAGAGGCGCATGGCACGGGCACCGAGCTGGGCGATCCCATCGAGGTGAATGCCGCGGCGAACGTATTGTTGCAAGCGCGTGCAAGCGACAGCACCTGTTATCTCGGCTCGGTGAAGGCCAGTATCGGGCACCTGGAATCCGCCGCCGGCATCGCCGGCTTGATCAAGGCGGTGTTGATCGTGCAACGGCGCATGGTACCGCCCCAGGTCAATTTCAAATCGCTCAATCCCCACATCGGCGAACTGGGCCGCCGTTTCATGGTGCCGCATGCTCCGTCGGTGCTGCCCGACAATCAGGATTTGCACATCGGCGTCAGTTCCTTTGGCTTCGGCGGCACCAACGCCCACGTCATCGTCAGCGCTTGTGGTTCGGACAAGGCGGATGGCATCGAATGCCCGCTGCAAAGCGATCACCCGGTGCTGCTTCCGCTGTCCGCCAAGTCGCAGAATAGCCTGCGCATGTCAGCAGGCGACTTGGCTGCCTGGCTGCCGAACGCCGGCATCGATATCGGCCGAGTAGCAGCCAATCTGGCGCGGGGCAGGGACCACCATGCGTGGCGCGTGGCGGTATTGGGGGCGAACGCCGCCGAAATTTCCCAGCAATTGAAGGCGATCGCCGATGGCGGTAGCGAGCTGATGCGTACTGGCGGCAAAGCGCCGTGCGTGGCTTATCTATTTTCCGGTCAAGGCGGCAGGCTGGAAGGAGTGGCGAAATCTCTCTACCGGCAAATGCCCGTGTTCCGTGCCGTCATCGATCGCTGCTCCGCTCTGATCGAGCACGAACTCCCGGTACCGCTTTCGAGCCTGATCGTCGAGGGCGAGCGTTACCAGGACCAGCTAAGTCATCCTGCGTGCACGCAAACGTTGACCGTCGCGGTGCAATACGCGTTATATGAACTTTGGCAACATGCGGGAGTCCGGCCGACAGTTCTGGTAGGGCATAGCCTCGGCGAGTATGCGGCTGCTATCGCGAGTGGGATATTCAGCCTTGAAGACGGTTTGAAGCTGGTTGCAAGGCGTGGGCATTTGATGGCGGCGCTGCCTGAACCGGGCGGCATGCTGGCGGTCGGCGCCGGGGCGGATACGGTAGCGGCTTTGTTACGCGCGGCTGGTTCGTCGGCCGCGATCGCCGTGATCAACAGCAAGCGCCAGGTTGTGGTCGCTGGTACCGCGGACGAACTGCGATCGTTCCAGAATTTTTGTCGAACGCGCGCTACCACGTCGACCCCGCTGGCGGTCACCTGCGCTTTCCACAGCCGCTTGCTGGAGCCCATGGTCGAGGCTTTTTCCCAAGCCGCGCAAAACCTTGCTTACGGGCCGCCGACTCTGCCGATGATCTCGTCAATAGCCCCGGACGGCGACCCCGGCCAATTCAGCGCGCCGGCTTACTGGATCACGCATCTGACCCGTACCGTCGATTTTTGCGGCGCCTTGGAACGCCTGGCCGTGACCGAGCCCGATATTTGCCTCGAGATCGGTCCCGGCAGCGTTGCGGCGAAATTGGCGCAGTCGGTCATTGGCGGCCAGCGCCGTTTTTTCTCATCGCTCGACGAGCATGAAGACAGTTACCGCCATTTCCTGCATACCTTCGGCAGGCTTTACGCCTGCTCGGTGCCTATGGACTGGTCCTTGCCGTACCCGCAAAAAACACAGGTTCGCTCCTTGCCGCTCTACTGTTTCGATACCCAATCGTATTGGTATGAAGAGGGCGAGAGCAAAACCGAAAAGGAAGAGATTTTCATGAAGGACGACTCAGCGGCGCTCGCCGATCAGCTCGACAGTACCGAAATCGTGTCCTTGTGGCTGCGGGACTTCGTGGGAAAACTGTTGCATCGATCCGCACGCGCCTTTGCTGGAGCTGGGTGTGGATTCGGTCGTGATCATGGAAACCGCCAACGCTGTGGAAAACCGCTATCAGGTGAAAATAGGCGTGCGGACCTTCTTCGAGGAGCTGACTTCCATCCATTTTCTGGCGCTGTACATTGCGCAGCACTCTGCTGTCGCCATCCTGCCTGCACCGGAAATCAAAAGCGCTGCCGTGGAGGCGCCAACCACGCAACTGGAGTCTTTACAGACTTCCGCATCCGCGCCATTTTCCGCGCATGCGTCGCTAGCCCTTGTCAAGGACGTGTTTGCCCAGCAGATGCAGCTCATGAATCAGCAGATTCAATTGCTGCAGGGCCACTTGAACCAGCCGCCTACGCCGTTCGCGCAGGCTGAAACGCCGCACGCGAGCTCGCGCGTATCCGCCACGGTGCCGAGTGCGGAAGCGCGCAAACCGCAGGCGCCGGCGCAAGGCAGTCCCGTGGCGCGAGCGCCGCAAGCCGCGCCGGTTGCCGGCAGAGCGGGCACAGCGCAGAAGCAACGATATTCCGCGCAGCAAGCCGACTATCTCGACCGGTTTATTGCCTCTTACAACCAGCGGCATGAAAAATCGAAGCGGCAGATCGTCAAAGACAGAAAATTCGTCGCCGACATCCGCCATTCCACCGGGTTTCGCAGCGAGCTTAAAGAGATCGTGTATCCGATCGTCGGCGATCGTTCCCAAGGGGCGCGTGTGGTCGATATCGACGGCAATGAATACGTCGATTTGGCATTGGGAATGGGCGTGCATTTTTTCGGCCACAATCCGCCATTCGTGATGCGCGCCCTGGAAACGCAAATGCGGCGCGGCATGCATCTCGGCGTCTATTCTGACCTTGCAGGCGACGTGGCGGCCATGATCCGCCAGTTGACCGGCATGGAGCGGAGCGCGTTCTGCAATTCCGGCACCGAGGCAGTGATGACCGCATTGCGTCTGGCGCGCGCAGCGACTGGACGCTCGAAAGTGGCCATGTTCTCCGTCGCTTACCACGGGCATTCGGACGGCACCTTGATGATCAATCGCAGGACGCCGGAGGGAAATCGAAGCGCGCCGTGGACGCTCGGCGTGCCGCTCAGCTACGCCGAAGATACCGTGGTGCTCGAATATGGACAGCAAAGCGCGCTGGACGCCATTGAACGCCATCACGACCAGTTGGCGGCAGTGATCGTCGAGCCGGTGCAAAGCCGTAATCCCGGTTTGCAGCCGCGGGGGTTTTTGCAGTCCTTGCAAGCGCTGGCGAAGGCACATGGCATCGCCTTGATTTTCGATGAAGTCATTACCGGCTTTCGCATCGGTACCGGAGGCGCCAAGGCTTGGTTCGGCATCGAGCCCGATCTCGTTACCTACGGCAAACTTATCGGCGGCGGCATGCCTGTCGGCCTGGTGGCCGGCGGCGAGCGGTTCATGCGCTTCATCGATGGCGGCGCATGGGAATTCGGCGACGACAGCGCGCCAGACAGCGAGTTGGCCTTTGCCGCCGGCACCTTTCGCAAACATCCGCTTGCCATGGCGTCGGTCAAAGCGGTGCTTGAAGAAATCATACGCGGCGGCGAACGGATGTACGAACGCGTCAACGGCAATGCCGAGCGCCTGATCGAGCGGATCAACCGCTTCTTTGCGGAGCACCGTTTTCCGATCAAGGTGGATGGCTTCGGCTCCTTGTTCAGGTTCGCGCAGAACGGCAACACCAGCTACCTTTACCAGCCCTTGGAGATGGATCTGTTTTTCTATCACCTGGTGCAAAACGGCGTCTACATGTGGGAAGGGCGCACCTGTTTTCTTTCCACCGAACATGGCGAACAGGAGCTGGAGGCCATCTATCAGGCCGTAGTAAGCAGCGCGACCGCGCTACGGGAAGGTGGTTTTTTTCCGCTCGCTCCAGACTCGCCGCCAAGCGGCGGACCGCGCGGCGAGACCGAGCAGGGCGCGCTCGCGCCATCGGAGCGCAGCGCTGCGCTGAGCCGCGCGCAGCAACAGTTGCTGGCCTTGTCCGAAACGACCGCGGATGGCACCCAAGCCTATAACGTGTCCATCACGCTGGACATCGGCGGGGATACGGTCAATCCCGATCGGCTAAAGCAGAGCATATTCGCAGTCGCACGGCGCCATGAAGCCATGCGCTCCATCATTGTCGACAATACACAGATCGTGCTGGGCGAGCAGGCCTTGCCGAAGCTCGAATGCCTGAACTTTACCGACCGGCCGCTGGATGCCTCCGGCTGGTTCGCGCACCGCAATACCCGAGGATTCGCTCTCGACAAGCCGCCGCTGATCCGTTTTTCCCTGCTGACCATGGCGCCGAAGCAGTACAAGTTCGTGGTCACCGCGCACCATATTTTTTTCGATGGCTGGTCCATCGGAGTCTGCATCGACGAAATACTGAAGACCTATCGCGCCAGGCAGTCAGGCGTGGCGCTCGCGCTCTCTGCCCCGATGCAGTTCATCGATTATCAGCAATGCAGCGCACAGCATGTGCTGGCCAATGGAGAGGCCGAGTTCGCATTCTGGAATAAGGCCTTGCCGGCGTCCATTCCCGTTCTCGCGCTGCCGCTCGCAAATTCCGGCGGCGGGGCAAACGGTGGCAGCTACAAGGGAAGGCGGGTGACGCGGACCATCGACGGCGACCGCTATCGGCAAATCAAGGCCGCCGCGGTTGCAAATTCCTGCACCTTGTACATCTATCTGTTCGCCGTATTCGCCGGCTATTTGCACCGGATGAGCGCGCAGCGGACGATTTTGTTGGGCACGCCGGTCAGCGGACGCGCGGGCTTTGCGCAAGCGGAATCCGTGGTCGGTTATTGTTCGCATCTGCTTCCTCTCCATAGCCAGATCACGCCGGGTGCGTCAATGAAGGAATTCATCCGCGCCTTCCGCACCCAGGTTCTGGAAGCGATGGAGCATCAAAACTACCCGTACGCCGATCTGCTCGACCGGCTCAAGGCCGAGCGGCGTCTTAACGACGTAGAGATCATCCAGACCGTATTCAACATGGAGCGTACCGTCAAGGCGACTGCGATTGACGGACTGACAATTGCGATTGCCACGCCCGAGGTGGGTTATGCGCCTTTCGGCATTTCCTGCAACGTCACCGACACCGGCGACAGTTTCATCGTCGATCTCGACGCGCAGGAAGACGTGTTTGACGCCGATGCGCTGACGCGCATGCAAACGTATTTACAGCATTTTCAGGACGCATGCCTCAGCGACGATTCCGCGGACCTGTTCGGTTTGCCTGTCCTGCCCGCCGAAGAGCGGCAAATACTGGCGCGCTTCCAACAGGGCGAGGTGGTGCGTTACGCTGGCGCGGATAACATAGTGGCCTGTATCGCCGACCAGGCCCGGCATACCCCACATAGACTAGCCGTTTCCTATGCCGATCCGGAACGAACCCGGAGCTTGAGCTATGCCGAGTTGGAGCAGTCCGCAAACCGGATCGCACACTACTTGCTGGAGCGCGGCGCGGGACCTGAGCAGCCAGTCGGGGTTTTCATGGATCGCTCGCTCGAATTGCCGGCGGTCTTGCTGGGCATTCTCAAAGCGGGCGCGGCCTATGTTCCCATCGATGTTTCGCTGCCCCAGTCGCGCATCGACTATATCCTGCGCGATTGCCGGGCGGGCGTGGTGGTGACGCAGTCATGGTTGTTGGCCAGGCTGGGCGACGAACCGGTTTGCGAACCGTTGCTGATCGACGATCCTGAAAGCCACGGATTGGCGCGTTTTCCGATACAGACGCCGCAAGCCGAGATCGGTAGGGAGCAGCTTGCGTACATCATTTATACCTCCGGCTCCACCGGCGAGCCGAAGGGCGTCATGGTGCCGCATCAAGGCGTGCTCAACCGGCTGCAATGGATGCAAGCGGAGTACGGGCTGGAAGCCGGCGACACCGTACTGCAAAAAACGCCTTACAGCTTCGATGTATCAGTATGGGAATTTTTCTGGCCCTTGATGTTCGGCGCGCGCCTGTTACTGGCCAAGCCCGAAGGGCATAAGGACCCCGCATACCTCATCGAGCTGATCGAGGCGCAGCAAGTGACGACCATTCACTTCGTGCCTTCGATGTTGAATGCGTTTTTGCAGACGCCGGACGTATCCCGTTGCCGCTCCCTGATTCGATTGTTTTGCAGCGGCGAAGCGATTTCCAAGGCGACCGAGCAATTGTGCCTGGCCCGTCTGCCCGATACTGAACTGCACAATCTCTATGGGCCGACCGAAGCTTCGGTCGACGTCAGCTATTGGCGCTGCGATGCCGCCGCCGATTTCCGTACCGTCCCGATCGGCCGTCCCATCGCCAACACCCGACTTTACGTGCTCGATGCCAATCTGAATGCCTGTCCGGTCGGCGCGGTCGGCGAGCTGTACATCAGCGGCGTAGGCCTTGCCAGGGGTTATCTGAATCGGGACGACCTGACGCGCACGGCCTTTCTCGACAATCCGCATTGGCGCGGCGATGCCGAGGACACGGGTTATGAGCGCCTCTACAAAACAGGCGACCTGGCGTGTTATCTCGGCGACGGCAACATCGAATACCTGGGCCGTCGCGATCAACAGGTCAAAGTACGTGGCTTTCGCGTGGAGCTGGAAGAAATCGAAGCGGCGTTGCGCGGGCAGATCGTCGTGCGCGACGCTGCTGTTCTCGCCGTCGAGCATGCCGGTTCGACCGCTTTACACGCCTATGTCGTGGCGGATTTGGCGGCTGCGAATACCTTGCCGACATCGACCGAGCAGGAGCGCGTCGGCGAGTGGAGCAAGATTTTCGATGACATGTACCGGGATACTGCCGCGGCCGAAGAGACATTCGACATCGTTGGCTGGGACAGCAGCTATACCCTCGAGCCGCTGCCGGCACAGGAAATGCGCGAGTGGCTGGACACCACGGTTGCGCGGATACGCCAGACGCAACCGCGACATGTGCTGGAGATCGGCGTCGGCACCGGTCTGCTGCTGTTCCCGCTGGCGGCATTCTGCGAGAGCTACCGCGGGTTCGACGTATCGGCCAGCGTCATCGCGAAGCTGCAGGAAACTTGCGAGCGGCGCAAGCTCGGCCATGTACGGCTGCTGCAAGGAGAAGCGAGCGCGGCACACTGCGAAGGCGGTCCGGCACCCGACACCATCATCCTCAACTCGGTAGCTCAGTCTTTCCCCAGCCGCGATTATTTGCAAGCCGTGCTGGAACGCTGCCTCGATTTGTTAGCGGACGGCGGGCGGATTTTCGTCGGCGACGTGCGTCACTATGATTTGCTCGATCTGTTCCATGGTTCCGTCGCGATCCATCAGGCCGACGGTACACACGGCATTTCACGTGTCAGAGAATTGGCGAAACGGCGCGCCAATGAAGACGGCGAGTTGTCGGTTTCGCCGCATTATTTCCTCGGTTTCCTGCAGGACCATCCGGCCGTGACGCGCCTGGACATCATGCTGAAGGAAGGCGCCGCCGACAATGAGCTGACCAAGTATCGTTACGATGTCATAGTAGAAGCCAAGGGTCGGCAGCCGCGTGCCGCCGCCGCTCACGCTGCCGACACCGTAGACGTCATACGCCTGCCTTGGCGGACCCTGGGCACGCAGGAAGTCGCGCGGCAACTGCAGTCGCTGCGCGCGGCGCGGTCGCCGCTATTCGTCGAAGCGGCACCCAATCCGCGCCTCGCGCATGACAGCGCGTGCCACCAGTTGCTGAGCGAGAGTAATTGCATCAATGCGGGACAGCTGCGCGAACAGCTGCGGCGCCGTGCCAGCGAAGACGCTTTGTCTGCATTGCCGCTGCCGGATATCCCCACGCTGCAGAGGCTCGCCGCCGAGCACGGCTACACGGTCAGCTTCAGTTTCAATCTGATCGAGCCTGCCTGTATCGACTTGTTATTCGCGCCGCAAGGCACCACGCTCGCCATCCACGCTTTGCAAACGCGACCTGCGCGCTATGCCGTCACATCGACCAGCGATCCTGCGCGCAGCCATCTGGCGCGACATTTGCTGCCGCTATGGCGCGAGGGACTGGGCGCGAAGCTGCCCGAGTACATGGTGCCTTCGAGATTCGTGCTGCTAACGACGCTGCCGACCACGGCCAACGGAAAATTGGACCGCAAGACCTTGCGCGAGTTGGATAGCGGCGCACTGTCCTCCGGCGCTTACATTCCTCCGGTGTCGGCGCCGGAGAAACAGCTGGCCGAGATCTGGCAAAAGCTGCTTGGCTGCGATCGCGTGTCGATGCGCGACAATTTCTACGAGATCGGCGGCGATTCGATCTTGAGCCTGCAACTGATTGCAACTTGCGCGGAACAGGGCATACATTTCACCGCGCGTCAATTGTTCGAGAATAAAACGATCGAACGGCTGCTCCAGGCCCTTGCCGATGACGGCGCCGCCGCCAAGCCCGCTGCACAGGCTGTCGGTGAAGAGCAGGATGCCGATGCCGCGCTGTCGCTGTCCGCGGCGGACATGGTGGTGCTGGACGATCAGCTGACACACTACCGGACCGATCTCGAGCGGGCCTTGTCGTCCAAGGCCTTGATGCGATTATCGCCCTTGCAACAAGGCATGCTCTATCACTATCGCATGGCGCCGGAGGACGAGCAGTACATCGAACAAGTGCGCCTAGGATTCGCCCAAGCATTGTCCATCGATGCATTGCGAGATGCCTGGCGGACGGTGTGCGGCTCGCACGCCGCCTTGAGAACGCGCATCTTCTGGCGCGGGTTAAGCCAACCGCTGCAATGTGTCCTGGATGTCGATGGCAGCGGCGTGGCCGCATTCGAGCACATCCGCGTTTCGGGGACGGTGGATCGGCAAGCGCAAATGGGGCGCGAACGGAGCCGCGGTTTCGATCTGGAGAAGGAAGCGCTGATCCGTCTTACCGTCATCGACAGCAGCGAGGAGCCCGGCTGTCATTTGTTGTGGACGTTCCACCACATCATTCTTGACGCTTGGTCGATCAATATCCTGTCGGAGGAATTCTTCCGCCTCTACCTGCACAAGCTGCAAGGAGGCATCTTGCAGGCGGCGGCAGAGTCGTTCCGCTACGGCGACTATTTGCGCGAGCTGCGAGGCAACGATCGCGACCGGCAGCAGCGTTTCTGGCGCGATTACCTGCGTTCCGTCGAGACGCCTTGCCTGTTGCTCGAGCATCCGGCGAGGGAAGCAGGGGCGCAGGTACGGCAGGCAATGGGGCGTTTCAGCCCCCATCATGTTCAGGACATTCTCCAGGCAGCGCGCAAGCTGGGGGTACAGGTCAACGTGCTGCTGCAAGCGGCCTGGTCCTTGCTGCTGAGTCTTTACGTCGGCAACGAACGGGTGACCTATGGCCTCAGCGTATCCGGCCGCAGCCAGGTGATGGAGCAACGCGACAAAGCCGTGGGCCTGTTTATTAATACCGTGCCGGTGCATATCGATCTGGCACCCTTGGCCACCTTGGGCGACGTGGTGCAGGCCATGAACGGCAACCTGCAAGCAGTGCTGGAACACGAAGGCACCGCGCTGAGCGATATCCAGGCCTGTGCCCCGGGCGGGCTGGGGCAAAATCTGTTCGACTGCCTGGTGGTGGTGGAAAACACGCCGAAAGTCGGCAGCGCCCAGCTCAAAACGGCATTCGCGCCGGAAGAAATCGAATTCTTCGAGAAGACGAATTATCCATTCGAACTGAGCATCCACGTCGATGAGACGATCGAATATGTCGCTATTTTCGATCGCCAGCGCTTGGCGCCGGCCATGGTGGAGCGGCTCCTGGAGCAGTTCCGGCGGGTGGTGGTGCTGGTCGGCCTGAGTCCCGAGATGCCACGCGCCGAACTGGCGCTGGTCGCGGGGGCGGAGGCACGGATGCTGCAAGAGCTCGGGTGCGGCACGGCGCGTACCTTGTCGCCGGCGGATGGCGTGCTGCAGCGGTTCGCGCGGCATTGCCAAGCGACGCCGCAGCGGGTCGCGGTCGAATACCGCGATACCAGTCTGACCTACGCGCAATTGGACGACGCGGCGACGCGTCTGGCTGGCGTTATCCGGCAAAGCGCTGTAGACACCGTAGGCATCTACCTGCCGCGCTCCATTCAGATGGTCGTGGCAGTCCTGGCTAGCATCAAAGCTGGAACGGCCTTCATCCCGATCGACGCTTCGCTGCCGGCCGCTCGTATCGCCTACATCCTGGACGACGCCGACGTCGGCCTGCTGATCGCCGATGGCGCGGCGCCGCCGCTGCCGTCCCCGGCCGCCGGCCATCGTGCGCCGCCGACGGTGATCGACATCAACGGGCAATTCATTGCGCATGCGCAGGCAGATGCGACGAGACCCGGCGTTGCCGTTGCGCCGAGCGATAACGAGCGTAACGTGTACACGATTTATACCTCCGGCTCGACCGGGCAGCCGAAAGGCGTGCAAGTGCGCGCCGCGGCACTGGATAATTTCTTGCTGGGGATGGATGAGGTCGTCAATCTCGACTGTCATAGCCGCTTGCTCGCGGTCACCGCCATCTCATTCGATATCGCCTACCTCGAACTGCTATTGCCCTTGGTGAACGGCGCGACCGTGGTGGTCGCCGAGCAGGCTGTCGCGCTCGATGGACGTGCACTGTCGAAGGCCTTGCAAGAGAGGGGAATCTCGCATATGCAAGCGACGCCGACCACCTGGCGCATGCTGCTTGCCGCAGGATGTCCCACGCTCAGGAATCTGACGGCGCTGGTGGGCGGCGACACGCTGAGCGTAGGTCTTGCGAACCAGTTGCGGGAACGGGTCGGCTGCCTGATCAACTTGTATGGGCCCACCGAAACCACCATCTGGTCGTCCAGCTATCGGATCGATACGGCGCAGGAAGGCAGCGTCCCCATCGGCCGCGCCATTCTCAATACCCAGCTTTACGTCCTCGACGGCCAGCAGCGGCTGACGCCATGGGGGCGTATCGGCGAGCTCTACATCGGGGGTGCGGGATTGGCGCTGGGCTATGCCGGCCGCGCGGACCTGACGGCGGAGCGCTTCGTCCAGGTGGCATTGCCGGGAACGGCGCCGCAGCGCCTGTACCGGACCGGCGACCGGGTGCGCTATCGTGCCGATGGCAATCTCGAATACATCGGCCGCAGCGACAACCAGATCAAGCTCAACGGCTATCGCATCGAGCTGGGCGAGATCGAGGCGGCATTGAACGCGCATCCCGACATCGCCGAATCCTGCGTCCTGCTGGATGGCGGCGAGGGCCAGGCGAAATTGCTCGCCTACCTGCTATGCGCTTCGGCGCAAGCTGCGCGCTCCATGGACTTGGCGGCGTTGCATCGGCACTTGTCGACGCTGCTGCCGCGCTATATGTGGCCGTCGCAAGTCCACGTCTGCAACGACTTTCCCTTGAATACCAACCGCAAGACGGATCGCAAGGCGCTGTTGAACCGTGTGCGGAATGCCGCCGGCACCCATGCTGAAAACGTAGGCGTCGCTGCCGAGTCGCCCATGCAGCGGCTGTGGGAGCGAGTGTTGAAACAAGCGCCCATTGCCGCCGATGCCGACTTTTTCTCGCTTGGCGGCAATTCCATGCTTGCCATGGAATTGTTGCAGGCTGTCGAAGCGCAATATGCCGTGCATGTGGGCGTTACCGATTTCTTCGCTGCACCCACGGTCACGGGGCTGATGCGCCATGTCTCGGCAGGCTCTGCCGCTGCGCCGGCGGTCGACGCGAGGGAACGCGGCGGACCCGTACCCGTCAATCCGGCGCAACGCCGGATATGGCTGGAGCAAACGTTACTGCCGTATTCCAGCGCACACAACATCACTTCGGTGGTGACGATTACGGGGAAACTTTCGCCGTCCAAAATGCTGTCGGCCATCGACCATGCCATCGCGGCCAATGAGGCATTCGGCCTCGTGTTCAGCGAAGGCGAGGAGGGCATCGTCCAGGAATATCAGGTAAGCGCGGTGCCGCGCGCAAGTTTCGTGGATTGGCCGGCAAACGATTTCCTGGCCGGCGGAGAGTGGCTGCCGGAACGGATGGCCGCAAGCAGCTTCGTGCGCCGTTACCTCGACTGGAAATTCGATTTGCGACGCGGTCCCTTGGCGGTTGTCGATCTGGTCAAGGTCGGCGCGGACCGGCACTTGCTGTGCTTCACCGCGCATCATCTGGTGTTCGACGGCTGGTCGGCGAATGTCCTGCTGTCGCAGATCGTGGCGCGGTATCAGGATGCTGACTTGACGCCGTTGACGGCGGATACCGGCTTTATCAACTATCTGCGGGAGCAGCCAAGCCGGTCGGTAGACCACGCTGCCGGGCTGCGCTTCTGGTCGGACTGGCTGCGCGGCGTGACTCCCTTTCCATTGGGCGCGCCGGCCACCGCAATGCAGGACAACGATGCGCAAGACAACGGCAAAAGCGGCAACGAATCTTGCACGGCGGGCTTTGCCTTCGACGGCGCCACGACCGCTGCCTTGCACGATTTTGCCAGGCGTCGCAAGACTTCGCTGTTCGTGGTGCTGATGGCTGCCTACCAGGCTTTCCTGGCGCGGCTTGGCGGCGAAACCGGCTTTGCCGTGGCCACGCCCGTGGCGAACCGGAAAAGCCGTACCGCCCGCAATATCGTCGGTTGTCTCATCAACACGCTGATCATTCCAGCCGATTTCACGTTGGATGAGGATTTTGCCGGCATTGTCGATCGCCTGCATGAAAAGTTGCGTCAGGCGCATGCCTACGACGACGTGCCTTACGAGGAAGTGTTGCAAACGCTAGGCGGCAGAGCCGGCGCATGGGTCAACACGCTATTTACCCTGGAAGCTGAATCCGCGGCGGAAGATATCCATATTCCGGGTCTGCTAGTGCGCGAGCTGGAATTGCGGGCAACGCAGGCGAAATTCGATCTGGAATGTTTCGTGGTCGAAGAGCAGCGCGGTTTGCGCGGCGGCTTTCACTATCGATCGCGCGCATTCCAGCAGGAAATCATGGAGGACTGGGCCGTTTGTTTCCAGCATTTCGTGCAAAACGCCATCGCAGGCGAACAGCGACCGCTCGGCTTGCTGGACATGGTGGCGCAGGCGCCGCGCGAGCGCTTGCTGCATGACTGGAACCGCACCGCGCGGGAATTCGATGGCGACTGTACGCTGGCTTTGATCGAGCAGCGCGTCAAGTCGCATCCGAACGCGGTCGCGGTCGTGTTCCAGGGCGAGCGGCTCAGCTATGCACAGTTGAACGGCCGGGCCAATCAGTTGGCGCGTCATTTGATCGAGCGCGGCGTCGAATCGGGAAGCTTTGTCGGCATGTGCCTGCGGCGCTCGCCGTGGATGCCTCTCGCCATACTGGCGATCTGGAAGGCCGGCGCCGCCTACGTGCCGCTGGATCCGGACTATCCGACTTCCCGTCTTGAATACCTGCTGCGCGATAGCGCTGCAGCGCTGGTGCTGACACAGACCGCCTGGCTCGGCAAGCTGACTGCGGCCGGCGGCGTCATCGATCTCGACGCTGACCACGCCGCCTGGGAAACGCTCGATGCCGACGATCTGCCCGGCCCCGGCGACGGTGACTCACTGGCCTACATGCTCTACACCTCCGGTTCCACCGGGCAGCCGAAAGGCGTGATGGTGGGGCATCGCGCACTGGCGAATCGCTTGCATTGGATGCAAGCGGCCTATCCGATCGACGGCGGCGACGTCGTCTTGCAAAAGACGCCGTACACGTTCGACGTGTCGGTATGGGAGTTCATCTGGCCCTTGCTGCAGGGAGCGACTTTATGCATTGCGCGGCCGGATGGTCATAAGGATCCCGAATATCTGCTGGATCTCATTGCCGCCGAGCGGGTGACGACCTTGCACTTCGTGCCCTCGATGCTGGAGATCTTCCTGCAAGCCGACGATCTCGGCCGCTGTGCCGGCATCCGGCGGATCTTCTGCAGCGGCGAAGCGCTGCAGAAATCCCTGGAGTTGAACTGCTTGCGGCGCTTGCCGCATGTCTTGCTGGTCAATTTATATGGACCGACCGAAGCGGCTATCGACGTCAGCCACTGGGTATGCGATGGCGATCAGGAGAGCACGCGTGTGCCGATCGGCAGGCCGATCGCCAACATACGGCTTTATGTTCTGGACGTTCGCCAGCAATTGCTGCCGCCGGGAGCAGCGGGCGAGTTGTGCATAGGCGGCGTGGGCTTGGCGCAAGGGTATCGCAACTTGCCGGAGCTGACGCGGGAAAAATTCATCGCCGATCCCTACTCCGGAAACCCCGGCGACAGGCTGTATCGCACGGGGGATCTGGCCCGTTTTCTGCATGACGGCAATATCGAGTATCTCTGCCGCCTCGACGATCAAATCAAGCTGCGCGGCCAGCGCATCGAGCCGGGAGAGATCGTTGCCTGCATCAATACCCTTCCGGGCGTGCGCGAGAGCGCCGTGCTGGCGCCAATCGATGCGAGGGGGCAGCAACAACTGGTAGCCTACTACGTCAGCGATACCGGACTGGACCAGCAATCGATGCGAGATCATCTGTTGCATCGCCTGCCCGACTACATGGTGCCGGCCGTATGGGTAAATCTCCCAGCCTTGCCGCTGAGCAGGAACGGCAAACTCGATAAAGGCGCGTTGCCTCAGCCGAGCGAAGCGCTGCTTGCGCGTCCACCGTATCAGGCGCCGCGCAGCGAGGAAGAGCGCGTGCTGGCGGACATCTGGTCGGCCGTGCTGGGTGTGCAAAAGCCCGGCGTGCGCGATAATTTTTTTGCTTCGGGGGGCGACTCGATCAAGGCCATGCAGGTCGCAAGCCGCCTGCGCAAGGCATTGAACACCGAGGTGGAGTTACGCTGGGTGTTTCAGGTGGCCGATCTTGGCGCGATGGCTGCCTTGCTTGCGCGGCGCTCCGGCCGGCATGCGCCCGTGGCTTTATCTTCCCGGCGGTCCTGTGAGGCCCCGATTCCGCTCTCCCATGCACAAAAGCGCTTGTGGTTCCTGAGCGAGATGGAGCCGGACGATTCGTTCTACAACATGGCGTTTGCCTTCGAGCTGAAAGATGCCGATATCGAGCGTCTGAAACGGGCGATGCTGATCGTGGTGAATCGCCACGAAGCCCTGCGCACCAATATCTCCCTCGACGAGCAGGGGATTCCCATTCAGCTCATACGGCCGCCACTGACGGTGTGGCCCTTGCAAACCATCGATGCCGATGAAGAAGCGCTTGGGAGGACCATTGCCGGACTGGTGGACGCGCGTTTCGACTTCCGCAACGACCCGCTGATGAAGAACTATCTGGTCCGGTTGCCGCAGCGGCAGGTGGTGCTGACTGTCATCCACCACATCATTTTCGATGGCTGGTCGATAGAAATCTTCAAGAACGAAGTGTTGAAGTATTACCGGATATTGGGGCAGGCCGACGCGGAATCGCGCCTCGTCTCCGACCCGCCTTTGTCCATTCAATACGCCGATTACAGCATCTGGCAAAACGCCGTGCTCGACTCGGATTTGATCCAGCTGGAAATCGCGTTCTGGAAACAGCAGCTGGAAGGATATGGCGGGTTCCAGCTGCCGCTGGACTTTCCTCGTCCGGCCGAGATGAATTATCGCGGCGACCGTTTTCCGGTCGTCATCGCCCCCGATCTGGTGGCTAAGGTCGATGCATACATTCAGGAGCGTGCCAGCGAGGGCGGCGTCACAGCGTTCGTTTGCTTGCTGGCGGCTTATCAGTTGCTGATGTACCAGTATTCCGGCAATCGGGACATTTGCATCGGTACGCCGACCGCGAATCGCGTCAGCGAAGAACTGGAAGCCTTGATCGGTTTCTTCGTGAACATGCTTGCTCTGCGAAGCAAAATCAATCCGGAGGCGACGTTCGACGAGTTCGTCGCGCAGGTCGGCGCTAGCTGCCTGTCGGCGCAACAGTACCAGAATCTGCCGTTTGAAATGCTGATCGACGAGCTGGGCATGACGCGCGACATCGACAGGCATCCCTTGTTTCAGCACGTGTTCGTGCTGCAGACCACGGCTGAACTGACGGGAAATGTAAGCGACGAAGGTCTCGAAACGCAGCTTGGCTTGCATGAGCTGGAAATCGAGCGCCACAAAACCTTATTCGATACGCGCATGGAGTTAACGCGCGACGGAAAGCGGATATCCGGGCATTTCGAGTACGCCGCCACGCTGTTTACCAGGGATTCGATGGAAACGCTGTGCCGTCGCTATCAGGCGCTGCTGGAGCAGCTCCTGAGCTCGCCACGGGTGCCGTTAAAGCAGGTGTTCGCGCGGATGTCCGGGTTCTCCCCAACGAATAAAATACCTTTCTTGAAAAAGGATCTGTCCTTGTAGAGAAACCAAACCTCTCGCGAGTGCATGGATGAAAAATTGTTCCTATCGCCATTGCGCGATAGGAAATGGAAATTGAGGAGTGGCAGAAGTCATGAGTATTTTTTCTCTAACCCGGAAACTGTATGAATCCGGAGTGATGTTGGCAACCGACGGCGACAAGCTGAAAGTCTTCGGCGCGGTGGAGGGCTTGAATGAGGCGACGCTTGCCGAACTCAAGGAAAACAAAGCGTCCTTGCTTGCGGCACTTGACGGGGCCGGCCTGGGCGCATTTGAAAACGGCACCATCGCGCATATTTTCGCGGGGGTCGCCGAACGTTTTCCCGACCGCATCGCGGTCGAGGACGATAAGGCCAGTCTCGATTACCGCGCGCTTTACCTCCAGTCGCTGGCGGTGGCGCGCGGATTGCGGACGCGTGGAATAGCAGGCGGCGATGCGGTGGCTATCTGCATGGAGCGTTCCTGCGATCTGATCGTTGCCATCATGGGAGTGTTGATGGCCGGCGGATGCTATCTGCCGCTCGATCCATCCCAGCCGACGCGGCGGCTGCGGGACATCGTCGCCGATGCCGGGCCGAAAGCGGCGATCGTGGACACGGAAGGCGGCGAGCGCTTCGCCGGCGCGGCTTTTTCCATCTTCCGGCTGACGGAGCTGCGCGACCATCCGCCGCAGGAGGATGCCAATCCCTGGATCGGGCTCAATCGCGAACAGGCAGCTTATATCATCTACACCTCGGGCTCCACCGGAGTGCCCAAGGGAGTGCCGGTTTCCCACCGCAACGTGGTCCGCCTGTTTACCTCTTCCTACGGTTTGTTCGCGTTCGACGAGCATGACGTCTGGACCCTGTTCCATTCCTACGGTTTCGATTTCTCGGTGTGGGAAATCTTCGGCGCCTTGCTGTTCGGCGGCAAAGTGGTGGTGGTCGCGCACGACGTCTGCCGCGACTACCAGGCACTGCGGCGCTTGCTGGCGGAGCGGAAAGTCACGGTATTCAACCAGACCCCTGCGTCGTTCGCCGCCTTCGTGGAACAGGATAAGACCTTCGAACAGCCGCTGACGGACCTGCGTTTCGTGATCTTCGGTGGCGAAAAGCTGAATCATGTGCCGCTGCGGGAATGGACCGGACGTTATGGTTTCGAGCGTCCGGAACTGATCAACATGTACGGCATTACCGAATGCACCGTGCACGTTACCTTCTCCCGGATCGACCGCCGGCTGCTGGATAAGGCATCCGCCAGCGTGGGCAAGCCGCTGCCCGATCTGCAGGTGCTGATTTGCGATGAATCCGGAAATTCTTGCCCAGACGGGATGGTGGGGGAAATCCATGTGGCCGGCGCCGGCGTCGCCAGCGGCTACCTGAATCGCCCCGATCTGTCCGCCGAACGCTTCGTGCACAAGACCTGGCAGGATACGGACTTGTATCCCTGCTACAGAACAGGGGACTTCGGCCGCATTCTGCCGGACGGCAGCCTGGAATATCTGGGACGCCGCGACAGCCAGGTCAAAATTCGCGGCTACCGGATCGAACTGGAAGAGATCGACAAAACCTTGCGCCAGCATCCGGCGGTCAACGATGCCGTGGTCGTGGCCAGACGCGCCGACGACGGGGACGACAGCTTGCAGTTATGCGCTTACGTCGTTGCGGATTCCGCCTGGCAGGCCGAGCGGGAAAACGACGACGCGTCGGCGCAGGCGGACGATTGGGTGCGCGTCTTCGATGACATGTACCAGGAAAAAGCGCATCGGATACGCGACGATTTCGACATTTCGGGATGGATAGACAGCTATAGCGGTGAACACTACCCGGCTGCCGTGATGCAGCAATGGCGGGACAACACGCTGAACCGGATCAAGGTGCTGGCCCCCAAGCGCATCCTGGAAATCGGCAGCGGCACCGGGCTGCTGCTGCACGGCTTGATCGATGACTGCGAAAGCTATACCGCTCTCGATGTTTCCGCGCAGGCGGTGGCAAGCTTGCGCGCCTCGCTCAATCCGGCGGCGGCCGTCAAGGCGCATTTCATCGTTGGCGACGTAAACCGTATCAGGGATCTCGACCGGCGCTTCGACTTGGTGATCATCAATTCGGTCGCTCAGTATTTCCCAAGCGCCGCCTACCTGGAGCAGGTATTGGATGTCGCCGTGCAGAAATTGGCAGATGAAGGAAACCTGTTCGTCGGCGACGTACGCGGCTTGGAATGGCTCGAAGCCTTCCATGCCTCGGTTCTTCTGCATCAGATATCGGACACCTTGAGGTGCCGCGAGTTGAAACAGGCGTTAAAGCGGCGCATTGCCGATGAAAAGGAATTGCTGCTGTCGCCAGCGTTTTTTGCCTCGCTATCCGATAGATATCCATTCTTGCAGGGATTGGTCATCAATTTGAAGCAGGACGACAACGACAGCGAGATGAGCAGATACCGCTACGACGTTGTGTTGACCCGCTCGCCGAAAGAAAATGCCTCGGATGCCGCGCCGGTCGTCGCTTTGCGCTGGGAAGAGGATGTCGCCGGTCTCGACGGGCTGCGCGCCCAGCTGGCGGCACATCAGGGGCATTTGCTCGGGATAACCGCGATTCCGAATCGCAGGATTCTGGCCGATTGCTTGCTGCTAGAGGAGTTGCGAAATGGCGATCTCGACAAAGCGAAAGTGCCTGCCCTGAAGCGGCGTATTGCCGCGCGTCTCGATGCCTCGCCGCGACTTGCGGTAGCGGCCGGCGATTTGTTCGCGGTCCTCGCGGAGTTTCCTCATTTGCGCGGCGAATTGTGCTATCCGCCCGAGGACGCCAGCGTCATGACGCTGCTGGTGCGCCCGGCGGCTTGCAGAGTGTCAGCCGCGGCAAGCCCCTGGCGCGGCCTGGACACGGCCTACGCCAACGACCCGACCACACTGCGCAAGCACCGGGCATTGGTGAATGACTGCCATCGCTTCCTCGACGAGCGACTTCCCGACTACATGTGTCCGCGGCATATTCTTCTAATGGAGAGCTTGCCGCTGAACGCCAACGGCAAGGTCGACAAGGATGCCTTGCCGGCACCGGGATACGAATCGCTGACGCGGCACCGCTACATGCCCCCGCAGACGGAGGTGCAAGCGGCACTGGTGGAAATCTGGTCCGAAATCCTCGGTGTGTCGCGGATCGGCATGCTGGACAACTTCTTCGAACTCGGCGGCCATTCCTTGCTGGCGACGCAAGTGGTCGCCAGGGCGAATACGCATTTCCAAGTCGCTCTCAGCGTCAAGGAATTGTTCCGCGCGCCCACGATTGCCTACTTTTCCGAGTTGATAGAAGCCGTATTGGCGCGGGCGGCGACAACAGATGCGGCGGACGTAGAAATGGAAGAGGTGCGTCTATGAACACGCCGGTCGCGGCCTTCCTGAAGGAACTGCGTTTGGCAGGCATTGCGTTGTCGGCGAGCGGAGGCGAACTGGTCGTCAAGACCCCGAAGAATGCTCTTGATAAAAGGCGACTGGCGCAGCTGCAGCAACACAAGCCGGCGCTGATCGCGCTGCTGGCCGAGCAGGGTGCGGGCGTGGAGCTGTCGGCCCGCGGCCGCGAACACGCTTCCCACCCGCTGTCTTACGCGCAGCGCCGCCTCTGGTTCATCTGGAACTATGACGAGGCGAGTCTGGCCTACGCCGTTCCTGTCGTTCTCCGCCTGCGGGGTAGCTTGGACCGGCGGGCGCTGCAGGAAAGCCTGGCGGATATTGTCCGCCGCCATCCGGTGCTGCGGACCCGTTTCGCGGATGATGACGGCACGCCAGTGCAGGTCATCGACCAAAAATGCGAGGCCGTTTTGCAGATCGTCGATATGCAGGATATCGGATCACCGGGCGGCGTCGAGCCATGGTTGCGCGAAACGCTGGAGCGGCCATTCGATTTACGTACCGGACCGCTCTTCAAACTGCATCTGCTGCAACTGGCGGGCGACGACCACATCCTGGTGGTGAACATGCATCACATCGTATGCGATGGCTGGTCGATGCAGATTTTCGCCGACGAACTAAGCGCTTTTTACAACCATCATGCCCATGGCAAGGCACTGCGGCTGCCGCAGCAGGACATTCTTTACACCGATTATTGCTATTGGCAACGGGACTGGTTGGCTAGCGATGCAGGACAGCGCAGCCTCGCTTATTGGAAAACGCAGCTGCGCGACACGCCAGTTTTGGGACTCCCCTATGACCAAGCCCGCGGCGCCCGTCGTGGCGAGCGCGGCGGCATTCATGCCTTCACCGTAGCGGCTCCTCTGCTGAAGTCGTATTGCCACGACAAACAGACATCGCTATTCGTCGGCTTACTGGCCGCGTATCGCATCTTTCTGTACCGCCTTACCCAGCAAGGCGATTTTGCGATCGGCACTCCGATCGCCAACCGCGACCGCAAGGCGGTCGAACCCTTGATCGGATTCTTCGTCAATACGCTCGCGCTCCGTCGGCAAATTCAGCCTGACGATAGTTTTGACAGCGTGCTGGCGCGCGAGACAGACGGGATGATGGAGGCGATCGACCATCAGCAGTTGCCTTTCGACGTGGTCGTCGATGCGCTGCATCTCGAGCGAGACAGCGCGACCAGTCCGCTGTTCCAGACCTTGTTCGTCCTGCAGAATGCGGCGCGCGACTTGTCGCTCGGCATGGAGGGCGTGAGCTGCTCTCATTTGGAACATGTCAGTCGCAGCGCAAAATTCGATCTGTCGCTAATCGTCGAAGAGCGCGGTGAGCAACTCGAGTGCTGCTTCGAGTATGCCAGCGACGTATTTACGGTAGCTACCGTCGCCGGCTTCGCCGACGCTTGGCAGATATTGCTTGGTGAATTGCTGGCTTATCCGCATACGCCCATCGTCGATCACAGCTTGCTGAACGAGCATTGGCGCCAGCGTATTGTGCACGAGTGGGCAGGGCGGCGCACCAGTTACCCGGAGCTGGCTATCCATGAGGTGTTCGAGCGACAAGCCAGGCACACCCCCGAGAAAACCGCCGTCATCTACCGCGATTGTCAGCTGTCGTATCGGCTCTTGAACCGCCGCGCCAACCAGCTCGCTCATCATCTGATGAGCCAGGGCGTGCAATCCGGTAGCGCCGTGGCGATCGGTCTGGAACGTTCGCTGGATTTCATCGTCGCCATGCTGGCGGTTTCCAAGTTAGGCGCTGCATATGTCCCGTTGAATGTCGACTATCCTGCCGAACGCCTGCGCTACATCGTCGCCGACACGGAAACGCCGCTAGTGCTCACGCTTGCCGCGCATGCCGCCTTGTTCCAGGATTTCGGCGTCGCTACGCTAGCTCTGGATACGCATGCGGACGCAGTCGCGGCTTGTCCCGTTACCGATCCGCAGGTCATCGTCGGTGTGGACGAACTTTGCAACATCATCTACACCTCGGGCTCGACAGGTCAGCCAAAAGGCGTTTGCGTCACCCACCGTGGCGTAGTCAGACTGTGTGTCAACAACAATTTCATGACGTTGGTGAACGATGATCGCATCGGCCACTTTTCCAACGTCGCTTTCGATGCTGCTACCTTGGAAGTATGGGGAGCGCTGCTGTCTGGCGTGACCCTGGTGGTCGCTCCCAGCGATTTCTCCTTCACGGAGATCACGCCTTTCATCGAAAACCATCTCGTCAGCGTGATGTGGATCGCTGCGGCACTGTTCCAGTCACTGGTCGAAAATGAGATTCGAATGTTCGACCGCCTGCGTCTGGTGCTGGCGGGGGGGGATGTCCTTGCCGCCAACGCGGTAGAGAAGCTGTTGCGCTACAAGCCAGAGCTGCAATTGATCAATGGCTATGGGCCCACCGAAAACACGGTATTCACTTGTTGCCATCTCGTCGGCCCCGAAACCTTGGAACGTCATTCGAGCATTCCCATTGGTCGTCCAATCGCGAATACGACCGTTTATGTTCTCGACCCCCACCTCCATCCCTTGCCGCCGGGCGTTTACGGCGAGTTATGCACGGGCGGCGACGGCTTGGCGCGTGGCTATCTCAAGCAAGAGCGGCTCACACGCGAGCGTTTCGTCAATAACCCGTTTGATGATACGCCCGGCGCCAGGTTGTACAAAACCGGCGACAGGGTACGCCATCTGCCCGACGGCAGTATCGAATTCCTGGGCCGCGTAGACAACCAAGTAAAGATTCGCGGCTACCGCGTCGAACCGGGCGAAGTGGAGTCAGCGCTGCTGGCGCTGCCCATTGTCAAGCAGGTGGCGGTGGTAGTCGATAGCGCCCAAACCAGGGAAAAGCGCTTGGTGGCTTACTGGGTCGGGACCAGCAGCGCCGTGCAGCAAGAGGAGGTCGTTGCCGCGTTGCGCAAGCGCTTGCCATCCTATCTGGTGCCTGCCGTTTTTATCCGACTGGATCGTTTGCCAGTCAATGAAAACGGCAAGCTGGACCGGCAAGCTTTGCCGGTCGCCGTGGAAACACCGGTCGACATGGCCGGAGGCGACCCGCGCACGCCGGCGGAAAGCGCTCTGCTCGAAATCTGGAAATTGTTGCTACAGAAGGAATCACTGGGAACCCACGACAACTTCTTTGCCAGCGGGGGCGATTCGCTCATAAGCATGCAAGTCGTTAGCCGCGCCAGAAAACAAGGCATCTCATTGACGGTGCAAGATGTGTTCGCGCACCAGACTGTCGCGGAACTGGCGACGAACATCGGTTCCGAGAGCGCCACAGTGCAGGTGCCGCCGAACCTGATCCCTGAGGATGCGAAGGAGATCACGCCGGGGATGCTGACGCTGGTGGAGATGGAGCAACAGGCGATCGATGCGGTGGTGTCGCAGGTGGAAGGCGGCGTGGGCAACGTGCAGGACATCTACCCGCTGGCGCCGGCGCAAGAAGGCATCCTGTTCCACCACCTGATGCAGCCCGAGGGCGACCCGTACCAGTTGCCCAACGTGCTGGGCTTTGCCGACAAGGCGCGGCTTGACAGTTTTGTGAGGGCGCTGCAGGATCTGGTGGACCGGCACGACATTCTGCGCACGGGAGTGCATTGGCAGGGGCTGGAGCAGCCGGTCCAGGTGGTGAGGCGGCAGGTGAAGCTGCCGGTGGAGGTGGCGAGGTTCGACCCGAGGCTGGGCGAAGTCCAGCCGCAGCTAGAGGCGATGCTGGATCCTGCGCGGCACCGGCTGGATGTCAGCCGCGCGCCGCTGGTGAAGTGCGTGGTGGCGCAGGACGAGGCGCACCGGAGGTGGCTGCTGGGGATCGTGGTGCATCACCTGGCGATCGACCACACGACGCTGGAGATGCTGGTGCACGAGGCGCAGGCGATCGAGCAAGGGCTGAGGGAGAGGCTGAGCCGACCGGTGCCGTTCCGCAACTTCGTGGCGCAGGCCAGGCTGGGGGTGAGCGAGGCGGAGCACGAGGCGTTCTTCAGCAAGATGCTGTCCGGGGTGGACGAGCCGACGGCGCCGTACGGCGTGCTGGACGTGCGAGGCGACGGCAGCGGCGTGCAGGAGGTGCAAAAGCAATTGCCGGACGAACTTTCGCAGGCATTGAGGCGGAAGGCGAGGCGATTGGGAGTGAGCGCGGCCAGCGTGATGCACCAGGCGTGGAGCGTGGTGCTGAGCCGCCTGACGGGACGGCAGGAGGTGGTGTTCGGCACGGTGCTGTTCGGGCGTATGCAAGGCGGAGAGCAGGCTGATCGGGTGATGGGCATGTTCATCAACACGCTGCCGATCAAGCTTGATGTGGCCGGGCAGGAGGTGTCGCAAGGGCTGAAGGACACGCACAGGTTGATCGCGAAGCTGCTGAGGCATGAGCATGCGCCGCTGGCGCTGGCGCAGCGCTGCAGCGGCGTGGACGCGCAGATGCCGCTGTTCACCACGCTGCTGAACTACCGGCACTCGGCACCGCAGGACGAGGCCGACGACGGCATCGAGTCGCTGAGCGGGCATGAACGGACCAACTACCCGCTGACGTTGTCGGTGGATGACCTGGGAGAAGGCTTCCGGCTGGTGCTGCAGGCGCGCGAGCCGATCGATGCGCAGCGGGTGTGCGGCTACATGGAGTCCGCACTGGAGGGCCTGCTGGCCGCGCTGGATACGGGGTCGGGCACGACGGTGGGCGAGGTGGATATCTTGTCGGCGGGCGAGTGCGAGCAGATCGTCACGGGCTGGAACGCGACGGCACGGTCGTATCCGCAAGGCCGGTGCATTCACGAACTGTTCGAGCAACAAGCGGCCAGGACGCCTGATGCCATTGCCGTCGTAGTTGAAGAGCAGACCCTGACCTACGCTGAACTCAACAGACAATCCAACCAGCTCGCGCGTCACCTGCGCGCACTGGGCGTGGTGCCGGACAGTCTGGTCGGCATTTGTGTAGAACGTGGCATGAACATGATGGTGGGGCTACTGGCCATCCTCAAGGCCGGAGGCGCCTATGTCCCGCTTGATCCCAACTACCCGAAGGAACGGCTCGCCTTCATGCTGGAAGACAGCGCCCCCGTGGCGCTTCTCATCGAGCCTGCCACTCGGGACACCCTGGCGGATGTTGCCCCAGCCGTTCCCAGGATCAACCTCACGACCGATCAGACTCACTGGAACCAACGCCCTCAAGGCAACCTCATCCGCAAGACCTCCGGCCTTACCCCGCAACACCTGGCGTACGTGATCTATACCTCGGGGTCGACGGGCAAGCCCAAGGGGGCGATGAACGAGCACCGGGGCATCGTGAACCGGCTGCTGTGGATGCAGGAGGCGTACGCGCTGGGCGGGCAGGACGTGGTGCTGCAGAAGACACTGTTCAGCTTCGACGTGTCGGTGTGGGAGTTCTTCTGGCCGCTGATGGTGGGCGCGCGGCTGGTGCTGGCGAAGCCGGAGGGACACAAGGACCCGGCGTACCTGAGCGCACTGATGCACGAGCAGTCGGTGAGCACGGTGCACTTCGTGCCGTCGATGCTGCAGGTGTTCCTTGAGCAGCAGGGGCTATCGGCGGGGTCGCTGCGGCAGGTGATCTGCAGCGGCGAGGCCTTGCCTGGTGCGCTGGTGGGGCGCTTCCACGCGAAGCTGCCGCAGGTTCGGCTGCACAACCTGTACGGGCCGACGGAAGCGGCGGTGGACGTGACGGCCTGGGCCTGCGAGGCGGGGCAGGAGCGTGCGCTGGTGCCCATCGGCCGTCCGATCGCCAACACGCACATGTACGTGCTTGACGAGCGTCGCCGGCCGGTGCCCATCGGGGTGGCTGGCGAGCTGTACATTGGTGGCGTGCAAGTGGGCCGCGGCTACCTGCACCGAGAGGACCTGACAGCCGAGCGCTTCGTGCACGATCCGTTCAGCGCGGAGCAAGGTGCGAGGATGTACCGCACGGGTGACTTGGGACGGTGGACCTCAGAGGGGGTCATCGAATTCCTGGGTCGCAACGACTTCCAGGTCAAGATCCGCGGCTTCCGTATTGAACTGGGTGAGATCGAGTCTAGGCTGGCGGAGCACCCGGCCATCGCGCAGGCGGTGGTCGTGGCCCACGACGATGCCCAGGGCGCGAGCCTACTGGCCTACCTGGCGCCCATCCATCCGCTACCTTGCGAGGAACCGCAGCGCGGCGAGGCGCAACGGGCGCTTATCGAACAGGCCCGAGCATTCCTGACCGAGCGCCTGCCCGCGCACATGGTCCCGGGCCGCTTCATGGTCATCGACGTCATACCTTTGTCTCCCAACGGCAAGCTGGACCGCAGGGCACTGCCTGCACCGCAAGGACTGCCGCAAGGCTTGCGAAGCTACGAAGCCCCGCAAAGCGAGGCGGAGACGCGGCTGGCGGCACTGTGGTCGGAGCTGCTGGGTGTGGGTGAGGTGGGTCGGCAGGACAACTTCTTCGAGCTGGGCGGGCATTCGCTGCTGGCGGTGAAGCTGATCGAGCGGATGCGACGCGAGGGGCTGCACGCGGACGTGCGGGACCTGTTCACGGCGCCCACGCTGGGCGAGCTGGCGCAGGCCTTGGGAGGCACCAGCCGGGAGGTGCAGGTGCCGCCGAACCTGATCCCTGAGGATGCGAAGGAGATCACGCCGGGGATGCTGACGCTGGTGGAGATGGAGCAACAGGCGATCGATGCGGTGGTGTCGCAGGTGGAAGGCGGCGTGGGCAACGTGCAGGACATCTACCCGCTGGCGCCGGCGCAAGAAGGCATCCTGTTCCACCACCTGATGCAGCCCGAGGGCGACCCGTACCAGTTGCCCAACGTGCTGGGCTTTGCCGACAAGGCGCGGCTTGACAGTTTTGTGAGGGCGCTGCAGGATCTGGTGGACCGGCACGACATTCTGCGCACGGGAGTGCATTGGCAGGGGCTGGAGCAGCCGGTCCAGGTGGTGAGGCGGCAGGTGAAGCTGCCGGTGGAGGTGGCGAGGTTCGACCCGAGGCTGGGCGAAGTCCAGCCGCAGCTAGAGGCGATGCTGGATCCTGCGCGGCACCGGCTGGATGTCAGCCGCGCGCCGCTGGTGAAGTGCGTGGTGGCGCAGGACGAGGCGCACCGGAGGTGGCTGCTGGGGATCGTGGTGCATCACCTGGCGATCGACCACACGACGCTGGAGATGCTGGTGCACGAGGCGCAGGCGATCGAGCAAGGGCTGAGGGAGAGGCTGAGCCGACCGGTGCCGTTCCGCAACTTCGTGGCGCAGGCCAGGCTGGGGGTGAGCGAGGCGGAGCACGAGGCGTTCTTCAGCAAGATGCTGTCCGGGGTGGACGAGCCGACGGCGCCGTACGGCGTGCTGGACGTGCGAGGCGACGGCAGCGGCGTGCAGGAGGTGCAAAAGCAATTGCCGGACGAACTTTCGCAGGCATTGAGGCGGAAGGCGAGGCGATTGGGAGTGAGCGCGGCCAGCGTGATGCACCAGGCGTGGAGCGTGGTGCTGAGCCGCCTGACGGGACGGCAGGAGGTGGTGTTCGGCACGGTGCTGTTCGGGCGTATGCAAGGCGGAGAGCAGGCTGATCGGGTGATGGGCATGTTCATCAACACGCTGCCGATCAAGCTTGATGTGGCCGGGCAGGAGGTGTCGCAAGGGCTGAAGGACACGCACAGGTTGATCGCGAAGCTGCTGAGGCATGAGCATGCGCCGCTGGCGCTGGCGCAGCGCTGCAGCGGCGTGGACGCGCAGATGCCGCTGTTCACCACGCTGCTGAACTACCGGCACTCGGCACCGCAGGACGAGGCCGACGACGGCATCGAGTCGCTGAGCGGGCATGAACGGACCAACTACCCGCTGACGTTGTCGGTGGATGACCTGGGAGAAGGCTTCCGGCTGGTGCTGCAGGCGCGCGAGCCGATCGATGCGCAGCGGGTGTGCGGCTACATGGAGTCCGCACTGGAGGGCCTGCTGGCCGCGCTGGATACGGGGTCGGGCACGACGGTGGGCGAGGTGGATATCTTGTCGGCGGGCGAGTGCGAGCAGATCGTCACGGGCTGGAACGCGACGGCACGGTCGTATCCGCAAGGCCGGTGCATTCACGAACTGTTCGAGCAACAAGCGGCCAGGACGCCTGATGCCATTGCCGTCGTAGTTGAAGAGCAGACCCTGACCTACGCTGAACTCAACAGACAATCCAACCAGCTCGCGCGTCACCTGCGCGCACTGGGCGTGGTGCCGGACAGTCTGGTCGGCATTTGTGTAGAACGTGGCATGAACATGATGGTGGGGCTACTGGCCATCCTCAAGGCCGGAGGCGCCTATGTCCCGCTTGATCCCAACTACCCGAAGGAACGGC
>JBQMQE010000016.1:0-37162 GCA_052172655.1 Burkholderiales bacterium | reverse complement strand
CCGAGTACAAGATTGCCGATGCGCGCTTTCACACTGTGGCGTTCTGCTCGCGCTGCGGCGCGAAAATGCCCCGGCCATCCCCAGAGCGGGGCATCGTCACGATTCCGGCCGGTTCGCTCGACACCGACCCGGGCATGCGCGCGCAGGCGCACATCTTCGTCGCCGACAAGGCGCCCTGGTTCGACATCACCGGACCGTTGCCCCAGTTTCCGGGAATGCCGCCGGCATAGTGCCCGGCTTTGCTGGCGGATCAGCCCCAGCGCCGATCAGTACAGGCGGCCGAGGCGAAACACCCAGCCTGTCCCTCGATACGCCGAACTCAAGCGGCGCCGGGGGTCTCGCCCTCGAGTTCGAGCCAAACGCATTTGCCCTTGCTCTGATTCTCGATGTCCTGCAGCACGCCGGCGTGCTCGACGAGTTCCTCCTCGGTTGCCGCAAGCACCGTCAGTTTGACGCGCTCGACCGGCACGCCTCCAACCGTCTCCGCGGCCGGCGCCTCATACAGCTCCATCATCAGGCTCTCCTGGCCGCGGGTCATGGCGAGGTAGACCTCGGCCAGCAGCTCGGCGTCGAGCAGCGCGCCATGCAGGGTGCGGTGGGTGTTGTTCACGCCGTAGCGCTCGCACAAGGCGTCGAGCGAATTTTTCTTGCCCGGATGCAGTTCTTTCGCCAGCTTCAGCGTGTCGGTCACGCCGGCGCAGTGCCGCGCCAGCGGCGGCAGCTTGGCCAGAGCCAGCTCCTGCTCGAGGAATTCGACGTCGAACGGCGCGTTGTGGATGATCAGTTCGGCGTCGCGTATGTACTCGGCGAATTCGGACGCGATCTCGCGAAAGCGCGGCTTGTCGAGCAGGAACTCGTCGCTGATGCCGTGCACTTTCATCGCGCCCTCTTCGCTCGCGCGCTCGGGATTGAGATAGTGGTGGAAGTGGTTGCCGGTGGGTCGGCGGTTGAGCAGCTCGAGGCAGCCGATCTCGATCACCCGGTCGCCGAGCTTGGCATTGAGGCCGGTGGTCTCGGTATCGAGGACGATCTGGCGCGTCATTTGCCGCCCGCGTCTTGCGGCGCTGCGCTCGAAACGTGCAGCGCGTCCGCAGACCAGCCGCCGCCCAGCGCCTTCATCAGGTCCACGCTCGCATTCAGGCGCGATTGACGATTGCGCAGGAACGCGAGTTCGGCGTCGTTGGCCGTGCGCTGCGCATCCAGCACTTCGAGATAGGCGGAATAACCCGCCTCGTAGCGCAGCCTGGCCAGGCGCAGCGCGTTGCGCGCCGCCGTGGCGCGTAGCTTCAGATCTTCTTCCGACGCCTTGGTCTGCTGCAGCGTGGTGAGCGCATCGGCAACCTCGCGAAAAGCGGTTTCGACCGCTTTCTGGTAGCCGCCGACCGCTTGTTTCTGCCGCGCTTCGGCCGCCTGCGTGCGCGCGGCGTAGCGACCCGCATCGAAGATGGGCAGTGTCAGGCCGAAGCCGAGCGACCAGATGCCGGCGCCGCTACCCAGCAGGGTGGACAGGCCGCTGCTCTCCGAACCCAAATAGGAGGTCAGAGAAATGGTCGGAAACATCGCCGCCCTGGCGATGCCGATCTGGGCGTTCGCGGCAATCAACTGCTGCTCCGCCTGCAGGATGTCGGGCCGGCGCTGCAACAGCGTGGAGGGCAGCCCCGGCGGCGGCGGCGGCGGCATGGGCAGGGTCAGCAAGTCGCCGCTCGGCAGAGCCAGATCGAGCCGGCCGGTGAGCGCGCCCAATTGGTGCTCGACGAGCGAACGCTGGCGCAGCAGCTCCTTCAGTAGGATGGAGGCGTCGGCGCGCGCAAGCTCAGCCTGGCTCACGTCCAGATCCGAAGCAATGCCGCCGCGCGCGCGGTTGCGCACAAAGGTCTGCGCCTCCTCGCGGATCTCGAGGGTCGTGCGCGCGACCGCAATCTGTGCGTCGAGCGAACGCAGCGAGAAATATGCCTGGGTCGTCAATCCTGCGAGCGAAAGCGTCACCACCTCGCGCGCGTAGCGCGAGCCCAGCGCGAGCGCGCGCGTGGCCTCGAGCGCGCGGCGCAGCTTGCCCCAGAAATCGAGCTCGAACGCGGTCGAAAGCGCGAGGCGCACATTGTTGCGGACCAGCGGCACGCTGGCAGGAACCGGATTCGCTGTTTTGTTGCTGATGCCCGACCGGGCCGCGGTCGCGCCGAAATCGACCTGGGGCAGGAACGCCGCGCCCGCCTCGCGCAGATTGGCGTCGGTCTCCTCGATGCGCGCAACGGCGATGCGCATATCGGCATTGCGCTCAAGTGCGGCAGTGACAAGCCCATCGAGCCGTTGGTCGCCGTACAGCTTCCACCATTCGGCAGGAACCGCCGCGGCAGCCGCAATATCGGCCGGCGCGTCCGCATAGGCGCCGGGGAGGTTCATGGCGGGGCGCTTATAGTCGGGACCGACTGCGGCGCAGCCGGCGAGCAGCAGCGCCAGGCACGTTCGCACCACGGCGCGCAAGGTCATGTGGACGCCTCCGCGGACGCAGCCGCCGCGTCGCGTTTCAACCTGCGCCGGCCGAGCAGGGTGAAAAACAGCGGGACGAACAGTGTGGCGACGAAGGTTGCGAGCAGCATGCCGCCGAACACGCCGGTGCCCATCGAGCGGCGCGCCGCCGCGCCGGCGCCGGTCGCGAGCGCAAGCGGCAGCACGCCGAACATGAACGCGAGCGAAGTCATCACGATCGGCCGGAAGCGCTGGCGCGCCGCCTCGATGGCGGCCGGGACCACTTCCATGCCCTCATCCACGTTTTGCATGGCGAACTCGACGATCAGGATGGCGTTCTTCGCCGCCAGGCCGATCAGCGTGACCAGGCCGATCTGGAAATAGATGTCGTTGCTCATGCCGAGCGCAAGCACCGCAAGCAGCGCGCCGAGCACCGCGAACGGCACCGCCAGCAGCACCGCGACCGGCAGCGACCAGCGCTCGTAATGCGCCGCGAGGATCAGGAACACCATGACCATGGCGAAGATGAACGCGATGGTCGAAGCCTGGCCGGTGCGCTTTTCCTGGAACGCCTGGCCGGTCCATGCGAGGTAATAGCCCTGCGGCAGCACCTTGGCCGCGACTTCCTCCACCACCTTGATCGCGTCGCCCGAACTCACGCCCGGCGCGGAACCGCCCAGGACCTTGGCCGCGATGAAGCCGTTGAAACGGTTGAGCTGGTCGGGCCCGACGATGCCCTTGGTGTGGATCAGCGCCTTTACCGGAACCATGACGCCGCCGGCCGAGCGCACATAGACGCTGCCGAGGTCTTCCGGCCGCGAGCGGTAAGCCGCGTCGGCCTGGATCTGCACGCGGTAGGTGCGGCCGAATTTGTTGAAATCGTTGACGTACAGCGCCCCCATGGTGCCTTGCAGCGCATCGAAGACTTCGCTCACCGGCACGCCGAGCGCAAGCGCCTTCTCGCGATCGACTTCCACGAACAGTTGCGGCACGCTCGGGCGGTAGAAGGTGTTGATGCCGGCCAGTTCCTGGCGCTGGCGCAGTTCGCCGACAAACTGCTGCACCACCTTCTCCAGTTTTATCGGATCGCCGTCGGCGCGGTTCTGGATGTAGGCCTCGAAGCCGCCCGCGGTGCCGAGGCCGCGTATCGGCGGCGGGTTGAAGGCGAATACCAGGCCTTCGCGGTAGGCCGCACCCTTCATCGACATGTATTTGACCAGATCCCCGGCGGACTCGGGTCGATCCTCCCAGGGCTTGAGGGTGACGAACATGGTTGCGGCGTTGGTTTTGTTGCCCCCGCCGATCAGGTCGAAACCGTTGACGACGAAAACGTGATCGACGGACGGGTGTTGCATCATGGTTCTCTGCACCGAAGCGCCGACCGCGCCGGTGCGTCCGAGCGAAGCCCCGTCCGGCAGCACGATCGCACCATAGAAATATCCCACATCCTCGGCCGGCACCAGGCTGCCGGGGATGATCTTGAGCAGTCCGGCGGATGCCGCAATCACCAGCGCGAAAGCGATCAGGGAAAGCCAGACATGGGCAATCGCCAGGCGCACACCCCTGATGTACAGGTTGGTGATCCAGGCGAACGCCACGTTGAATGGATGGAACAGATGCGGTTCTTTGTGAGCGGGCTTGAGCAGAATCGCGCACAGGGCCGGGGTCAGCGTCAGCGCGATCAGCCCGGATATGGTCACGGCGGTGGCGACGGTAACGGCAAACTGCTTGTACAACTGGCCGGCGAGCCCGCCGAGGAACGCCACCGGCACGAATACCGAGAGCAGCACCAGCTCGATCGCGATAATCGCCGTCGTCACCTCGGACATCGACTCGAACGCCGCCGCGCGCGGCGACAGGCCGCGCTCGGCCATCAGGCGCTCGACGTTCTCCAGCACCACGATGGCGTCGTCCACCACGATGCCGGTGGCGAGCACGATCGCGAACAGGGTCAGCGTGTTGATGGAAAAGCCGAACAGGAACAAGCCGGCGAAGGCGCCGATCAGCGATACCGGCACCGCGATGAACGGGATCAGCGCGGCGCGCCAGCTCTGCAGGAACACGAACACGACGATCAGCACCAGCGCCGCCGCCTCGAGCAGCGTGTGGATCACCTCCTTGATCGAGGCGTCGACCACGCGCGTCGTGTCGTACGGAAACAGATAGCTGACCCCCTGCGGAAATGTCCGGGACAGCTCGCTCATGGTCGCGCGCACCGCGTCGGCCACCTTGAGCGCATTCGCGCCCGATTGCAGAAAGATCGCGATGCCCATGGTAGGCTTGCCATCCACCGTCGTGAACCGCTCATAGTCCTGCGCACCAAGCTCGAGGCGGGCCACGTCCTTCACTCGCAGGACGCCGCCTTGGCCGCTCGCGCGCAGGATGATGTCGCCGAATTCTTTCGGGTCCACCAGCCGGCCGCGGGCGGTGACCGTATACACCAGGGGCTGCCCTTCGGTCGCCGGCTCCTGGCCGATCTTGCCCGCGGCATACTGATTGTTCTGCGCGCGGATGGCGTTCGCGACGTCGGTGGTGGTGACGCCGAGCTGCGCCATGCGGTCCGGCTGCAGCCATATGCGCATCGAGTAGTCGCGCGCGCCGAAAATCGAGGCGTCCGCCACTCCCGGCACGCGCTTGAGCTGGTCGAGCACGTTGACGGTGAGAAAATTGCTCAGGAACAGCGTGTCGTAGCGCGCGTCGTTGGAACTCGCCGCCACCACCATCAGAATATCGCGGGTACGCTTTTGCACCACGACACCGCCGCGGCGCACCTCCTCCGGCAGCCGCGGCAGGGCGATCTGCACGCGATTGTTGACCTGGATGGTGGCGTTGTTGATGTCGGTGCCGACCTCGAAGGTGGCGGTGATGTTGAGTAAGCCGCTCGACGACGCGGTTGAGTCGAAATAGATCAGGTTCTCGACACCGGAGAGCTGCTCCTCGATCGGCGCCGCTACGGTCTTTGCCAGCGTCTCCGCGCTCGCGCCCGGATAGGCGGCCGTAATGGCGACCGTAGGCGGGGCGATTTCCGGATATTGCGCTACCGGCAGCACCTGCGATGCCATCAATCCGGCGATCACGATGATGATCGCGATGACCCCGGTAAAAATCGGCCGGAGAATAAAGAAATGCGACAGCATGCGCTCTAACCCTTACTTGGCCGCCGCGCCCGGCGCGGCAGGTTTGCCCGCGCCCGATGCAGCCGGCTTGCCCTGGCCGGGCGCCGAAGAAGGCGCCACTGGGGGCGCCAAGGGGCTCACCGCCGCACCCGGGCGCAGCTTGAGCAGGTTGTCGATGATGACGCGATCGCCCGCCACCAGGCCGCCGAGCACCATCCAGTCCGAGCCGATCCAGTCGCCCAGTTGCACCGGCCGCAGCGCCGCCTTGCCTTCCTGGTCCAACACGAACAGCATGTAGCCCGCCTCCGCCTGCATCACCGCAGTCTGCGGCACGAGGAACACGTTGTCGCGCTGCCCGGCGACCAATTGCACACGCACGAACTGTCCGGGCAGCAACTGCCCTTTCGCGTTGTCGAACTCGGCGCGCAACTGCTGCGTGCCGAGGCGGGTATCGATCTGCGTCGCGGCGAAGTTGAGCCGCCCCCTGCCCGGATAGCGCGTGCCGTCCGGCAGGTCGAGGCTGAGTTCCACCGGCGCACCGCGCAGCAGCCGCCGTTGCGGCAGCTTGGCCAGGTCGGATTCGGCAAGGCTGAAGCGGACCCAGATCGGGTCCACCTGGCTGATTGTAGTGAGCAGGCTGTCTGCGCCCGCGGTGATCAGACTGCCTTCGGAGCGCACAGCGCGCCCGCTGACGCCGGAGACGGGCGCAACGACCCTGGTATAGGACAGGTTCAGTTCCGCCTCCCTCAGCTTTGCCTCGGCCGCCTGCAGCGTCGCATCGGAGAGCTTGAGGTTCGAGCTCGCATCGTCATATTCCTTCTGGCTGATCGCTTTCTCGGCAGCCAGTTGCTTCAGCCGCGTCGATTCGCGCCGGGACTGTTCGTTGCGCGCCCGCTCCTGCGCCAGTTGCGCCTGCGCCTGCGCCAGCGCGATCTCGAACGGCGCCGGATCGATCTTGAACATGGGCGCGCCAGCGCGCACCAGCTCGCCTTCCGTGTACAGGCGCTTGTGCAATATGCCCGAAACGCGCGCCCTGACTTCGACCTCTTTCGAGCCTTCGACCTGGCCGACGGCCTCGAGCGCGATCGGCACGCGCTGCGGCGCGACTTGCAGCACCGTCGCCGGCAGCGCGGGGGCGGGAGGAATCGCAGCGTGGGCGGCATCCGACCGCCCCTGGCCGCAGCCGGCGATCAGGACTGCGAACGAAGCGCACAACAGCGCTAGATGAAATGGGCGGCTGGCGGCCCGGGAAACGGAAACAATTTGCGTAACGGCGATCGCTTGCGTCTGCATCGGGCGGGGATTCCAGTGGAAAGTATGGCGCGGTACAAGGCGTAGGATTATAACCAATCGCGACAGTGCGCACGTCGGGACATGTGTTTCGACAAGCTTCTGTCAACGGCGGTGATGCAGGGACTCGATGCCCCTATTGGCCAACTGGTCGGCGCGCTCGTTTTCGGCATGCCCGGCATGCCCGCGCACCCAGTGCCAGCGGATGCGGTGTGCGCCGGCGAGCTTGTCCAGTTCCAGCCACAGATCGACATTCTTGACCGGCTTCTTGTCGGCGGTCTTCCAGCCGCGGCGCTTCCACGCCGCGATCCACTCGCTGATGCCTTTTTGCACGTACTGCGAGTCGGTGTAGAGATCGATGTCGCAGGGGCGTTTCAGCGCCTCCAGCGCGCGTATCACCGCGGTGAGTTCCATGCGATTATTGGTAGTATCCGCTTCGCCGCCGCAAAGCTCCTTCTCGCGCTTATCGAACTGCAACAGCGCGCCCCAGCCGCCCGGACCGGGATTGCCCTTGCACGCGCCATCGGTGTAGATGCGCACGCGCGCCGCGCTCGCCGCAGCGCTCAAGCTTCGGTCCCGCTTCGGTGATGATTGTGCTGGGTAACCGGCGACAACGCCTTCCCCCGCGCCCCCTGGCTGCGCCAGTTCGGCATCACCAGGCGCATGCCGACGGTGCGTTTGACTGCGCGCACCACGTAGACGCCGCCGGCGATCGGCCACCAGCGATCGCCCGCCTTTTCCATGAAGGCTGCGCGCTCCAGCCATTTCTTTTGCGAAAACGGCGGCGCGTAGCAGCCAAAGCGCCCGCCGTTGAGCTCGAAACTGAGCAACTGCAGCCAGTCTTTCAGGCGCAGCAAACCAATGAAGCGGCCGCACCAGGGATATTCGTTCCGGCCCGGGCCCAGAGCGCGTCTCATGCCCCAAAGACTGAGCGGGTTGAAGCCGGAGATCACGATCTGGCCGTCGGGCGTCAGCACGCGCGCGGCCTCGCGCAGTATCCGGTGCGGATGAGAGCTGAACTCGAGCACATGCGGCAACACCACCAGATCGATGCTGCCGCTGGCCAGAGGCAAGGCGCCGCTGTCGGCAACGAGGTCGCTAGTGGGATCGATACCGAGCCGGGTGTGCAGCGCAATGCGGTTTTGGCGCAGCAAATCGAATTGCGCCAGGCCGATCTGGATCGCGTTGAAGCCGAACACGTCCTCCACCGCACTGTCGAATTGGGCTTGCTCCCAGCGCAGCACGTACTCGCCCTTGGGTGTGGCGAACCAGTCGGACAGGGTTGACTTTTTCTGCACTTCCACGAAAACTAGCCTTATGTCCGATAACAATGATTTCGAAGTCGTTGCGCTGCGCGCGTTCAGGGATAATTACATCTGGACGCTGCGCAACGGCCGTTATGCCGCAGTCGTCGATCCGGGCGACGCGCAACCCGTGCTCGATTATCTGCAGCGCGAGCGGCTGGAACTGTGCGCCATACTCGCCACCCACCACCACCCCGACCATGTCGGCGGGGTCGCCGATCTGCTCGCGCATCGCGCGGTCCCGGTGTACGGACCGCGCGGCGAGCCCATACCCACGCTCACCCACCCGGTCAGCGAAGGCGACGAGATCGAGATTCCTCAACTGGGATTGCGCTTTCGCGTACTCGACATACCCGGGCATACCCGGGCGCATATTGCTTATTATGGCGCAAATTCCCTGTTCTGCGGCGATACGCTGTTCGCCTGCGGCTGCGGGCGGCTGTTCGAGGGCACGGCGCAGCAAATGGCTGCATCGCTTTCCAAGCTTGCGGCGCTGCCGGACGAAACGCTGGTGTATAGCGGTCATGAGTACACGCTGGCCAACATCGACTTCGCCCGCGCGGTTGAACCGGACAACGAGGAACTCAAGGCGCGCGCCGCGAGCGACGCGCAAAAGCGCGAGCGCGATCTACCTACCCTGCCCTCCACCATAGGTCGCGAAAAGAAGACCAATCCTTTTCTGCGCTGCCTGCAGCCGGCGGTGATTGCATCGGCGAACAAGTATCTGGGGGCTCGTGCCAGCGATCCGGTGCAAGTGTTCGCCGCCATCCGCCAGTGGAAGAACAGCTTCTGAGCGCCGCCCGCGGCCGGACTGAAGAATCCACTCTAGGAGGCTATTTCAGAATTGCCGAAATGGCCCCCGACTTCGCGGAGTATGAGCGGATGTATGCCCTCATCGTGAAATGAACTCTAAGATGTTATTTTTCCTTGCTTTTCCTTGACCTGACCAGAGCCCTCCGCTAACATCGCGAGTTATCAATCGAGGAAGGAGACGTAGTGCCGGTATTGCGCTTTATCGCGGCCATCGTCTTTGCCGCACTCAGTTCCGGCTGCGCTGTGACGCCGGCGCAGACCGACGTATCCATCGCGCATAGGCCTGCTACCGACCTGCCTGCCGCGCCTGCCGTACAAGCGATGGGCGATCCCGCATCCGCCGTGACCCTGCCCTCTGCAGCGACAGCGGCCGCGCGCCCTCTGCCGATCCAGGCGCTGCCCAGCCCCTCGGCCCGGGAAGTCAAGGACAGGCTGCGCGCCATTCCGACCATCGACCTGACGGCGGTGCCCCCCGATCTCTGGGACCGCATTCGTACCGGCTTTTCCATGCCCAATCTGTCCAGCCCGCTGGTGCAGGACCGGCAGATCTGGTACGCGAGTCAACCCAGCTACGTCAAGCGCATGGTCGAACGCAGCAAGCGTTATCTCTATTACATCGTCGAGGAACTGGAGAAACGCGGCATGCCGACCGAGCTCGCGCTGCTGCCCATGGTGGAGAGCGCGTTCAACCCGATGGCCTATTCGCGCTCGCATGCCTCGGGCCTGTGGCAGTTCATCCCCTCCACCGGCAGGAATTACAACTTGCAGCAGAACTCGTGGTACGACGGCCGGCGCGACATCGTCGCCTCGACCAGCGCAGCCCTGGATTATTTGCAGTTCCTGTACGAAATGCACGGCGACTGGCACCTCGCGCTCGCTTCCTACAATTGGGGCGAGAATGCCGTGGCGCGCGCCATCGAAAAGAACAAGGCCAAGGGGCTGCCCACCGATTACCTCAGCCTGAGCATGCCCACCGAGACGCGCTATTACGTGCCCAAACTGCAGGCGCTGAAAAACATCATTGCGAATCCGCACGCCTTCGGCGTCGACCTGGAGCCTGTGCCCAACACGCCGTATTTCGTCACGGTGGAAAAAACCCGCGACATCGACCTGCGCCTTGCCGCCAAGCTGGCGGACATGCCGCTGGCGGAGTTTCTCGCGCTCAATCCGGGGCATAACCGCCCGGTGATCGTCGCCAATGGCACCCCGGCACTGGTGCTGCCGGCGGACAAGGCGAAAATCTTCCTCGCCAATCTGGAAGAACGCGACGAGCCGCTGGTTTCCTGGCAAAGGTATACCCTCAAGCGCGGCGACAAGCTGGCACAGCTCGCGTCCAAGCACGGCATCTCGCTGGCCCGTCTCAAGCAGATAAACGGCATAGGCCGGCGCACCCGGGTGGTGCCGGGCTATCAACTGCTGTTGCCGATGAAAGGCGCGTTGCTTGAGCCCTTGCCGGCCATGTTCCGGCCGCCGCCTGCGTCTGGAGCCGGCATTGCGGTGAACAAGCTGCGCTATACAGTGAAGCGTGGTGACACGCTATCCGAAATCGCCCAGCGCTATCACGTCAGCATTAACGATCTGCGCAGATGGAACAAAATCGGGCGCCTGATGGCCGGCCAGCACCTGGTGATCGAGGCGCGCCAGGCGACCCCGGCAAAGAACGCGAAGTCGGCCAAGAAGAAGCGCTCTGCCAAGAGAAAAAAATAAGCTCGGGCCAAACTCGGGCAGCCGGGCCGTTCATTGGTTTTGCGGCGAACTTGCGCGCTGCGCGCGCCAACTACGTTTTATGTACGCATAAGAGGACATCCGTGCATATCCGCGCGGACGGCTTCTCGTCCGCGCAGCAGCAGCAACTGCGCAACAATGCGATTCAAGTCGCCGCGTATAAGAAACAGTTCACTTCGTGCTTTTCGCCCAGGCGGATGGCATCGGGATAGCCCAGCTTGCATTCGGCCATCGCCTGCGGGCAGCGCGGATGGAAATGGCAACCCGGGGGCGGATCGGCCGGCGAAGGCAGTTCGCCGCGCAAGCGTATGATCTTGCGCCCGCCCGCCGGATCCAGCGTCGGCACCGCCGACAGCAGCGCCTGGGTATAGGGATGCTTGGGCGTGCGCAACACCGCGTCCACCGTGCCGCGCTCGACTATCCTGCCCAAATACATTACCGCGACTTCGTGCGCGAGATATTCGACCACGGCGATGTTGTGCGTGATGAACAGGTAGGCCAGACCGAGGTCGCGTTGCAGTTGTTTCAGCAGATTGAGTATCTGCGCCTGCACCGAAACGTCGAGCGCGCTGGTGGGCTCGTCGCAGACGATCAGCTTGGGCTTTACTGCCAGCGCGCGCGCGATGGCGATGCGCTGGCGCTGCCCGCCGGAGAATTCATGCGGATAGCGCAACTTGGCCTCCGCATTCAAACCCACCTGCGCCAGCATCCGGTCCATGCGCGCCGCGCGCGCCGCGGCCGTATCGGCCACCGCCAGCGCCTGCATGCCTTCGTCGAGGATGTCGGCGACGCGCATGCGCGGATTGAGCGAGGCATAGGGGTCCTGGAAAATAAGCTGAAAATCTGCGCGTCGCTTGCGCAAGGCGCCACCGCGCAAGCGGGTAAGCTCGCGGCCGTCGAAGCGCACGCTGCCTGCGCTCGGACGGATGAGCTGCAGGATCGCTTTGCCTGCGGTGGTCTTGCCGCAGCCGGATTCGCCCACCAGCGCCAGCGTCCTGGCCGAAGCGATGTCGAACGACATGCCATCGACCGCCTTCACCCATCCCACCGTGCGCTTGAACAGCCCCTTGTGGATGGCAAAATGCACTTTCAAGCCGCTCACGCCCAACAAGGCCGAGCCGGATTGCACGCGTTCGACGGCGTCGGCGGCAGCAGGCGCAGCCGGCTTGGCCGCGTAGATTTCCGCCTGTCTCCTTCCCGCTTCCGCGCCGTCATACAAATGGCAGCGAACGCTATGTCCGTCACCGTCCACAGTCAGTCCTGGCACTTCGGCATGGCAGCGTTCCCAGGCCAGGTCGCAGCGTTCGGCGAAGCGACAGCCGCGGAACTCGGTGGTCAGGGGCGGCACCTGCCCCCGGATCACCGCCAGTTCGCCGCCGCGGCGCTCGCTGCCCGGCAAGGCCTGGAACAACTTGCGCGAGTAGGGATGCAGCGGCGCACGGAAGAACTCCTCGCGCTTCGCCACCTCGATGATCTGGCCGGCGTACATCACCGCCACCTTGTGCGCCATTTGCGCCACCACGCCCAGGTCGTGGGTAATCAGCAGGATCGCCATGCCGCTCGCGCGCTGCAGCCCGGAGAGCAGATCGAGCACCTGCGCCTGGATCGTGACGTCGAGCGCGGTCGTCGGCTCATCCGCTATCAACAGGTCGGGTTCGGCCGCCAGCGCGACCGCGATCATGACGCGCTGTTTCATTCCGCCGGAAAGCTGGAACGCGTACTCGCCCAGGCGCCGCGCGGGATCCGGAATGCCCACGGCCTGCAGCAGTTCCAGCATGCGCTTGCGCACGGACTGCCCGCGCAGCGCCGTGTGCCGCTCCAGCACTTCGGCGATCTGGCGCCCGACCGTCAGCACCGGATTCAGGCTGGTGGCAGGCTCCTGGAAAATCATGGCGATGCGCCGGCCGCGCACCGCGCGCATCGCCGCCTCCGGCAGGCACAGCAGATCTTCTCCGCCCAGCAGCACCGAACCGGCCACGATCTGCCCGGCTTCAGGCAGCAGGCGCAGCACCGACAGCGCGGTCATGGATTTGCCGCAGCCGGACTCGCCGACGATGGCAAAAGTCTCGCCGCGCGCCACCTCGAGGCTGATACCGTCTATGGCGCGCACCGTCCCGCCGGAGCTGTCGAGCCAGGTTTTCAGGTCCTTGATGTCCAGCAGCGCGCTCATTGGATTACCTTGTTGCTAGGCGACAAGGCCGTATCGAAGATGCGGCCCTCGCGGCGGCCCGCCGGGCTCATGCCTCCCCCGCCTCCGTTACATTGCGGCAGTTCGACCGCAGGCACTGTCGGCGGGCCGCGGCAATCGCGGCCGGTCGCATCCCCGCGCAGCGGGGCCCCTGCTCCCCGCTCATGCCGACGCCCTTGCAAACCGCAGCTTCCTGACACCGACGCGCACGCGCGGATCGAAAGCGTCGCGCACCGCGTCGGCGAACAGGTTCGCCGCCAGCACCAGGGCCAGCATGAATGCGAACGCGCTCGCGAGCGACCACCACACCATCGGCTCGCGCCCCATTTCCAGGCGTGCCGCGTTGATCATGGTGCCGAAACTGATCATCGAAGGATCAACGCCGACGCCGACATAGGACAGCACCGCCTCCGCCAGCACCAGCCCGGAGAAATCCATCACCACCGAGATCAGCACGATGTGCATCACGTTGGGCAGGATATGGCGCAGCATGATGCGCCACTGCGACACGCCGAAGGCTTGCGCCGCCTGCACGTATTCGAGCTCGCGCAGCTTCAGCGCCTCGCCGCGCAGCAGACGGCACAACCCGGTCCAACTGGTGATGCCGAGGATGATGCACAACCACAACAGTCGGAAATCCGCGCGCTGGGCCGAGGTCGGGAATAGGTCGGGATGGGTTTCGATATACACCTGCAGCACCAGCACCCCGGCTGCAATCAGCAGCACCCCCGGGATCGAGTTCAGCGTAGTGTAGAAATACTGGATCAGATCGTCCGTGAGGCCGCGCAGGTACCCTGCCATGATGCCGAGCATGACCGAAAAAGGCAGCATCACCAGCGTGGTCAGCGTGCCGATCACCAGCGCCGTGCGCACGCTCTTCAGCGATAGATAAAGCACATCCAAGCCGACCTTGTCCGTGCCAAGCACGTGGTAGTTGGCCGACAGCAGGATCAGCGGAACGGCGAACAGCAGCAGCAGCGCGAGCGTAATCAGGATGGCGCGCCATGGCACCTCGGTTTTGCCGCGCCATACGGCGTGCCAGAAAGCGCGCGATGCGACCCGCTCAGTGGAGGTACAGGCCGCGACCAGCGCGAGCGATGCAAGCAGCCACAGCGGCAGGGCAAGCGCCGCGCCGCGAAAGCCGGTGAGCAGCACGTCGGCGCGCCAGTCGCGCTCGGGATCGCGCAAATGCGCGCCGCCGTACTGCAGGCGCGGATAGTCGCGCACCTGTTTTCCGGGTTTTCCGTCCTTGTCCCGCAGTTCGACCGTTTCCTTGGCGTAAGCATGGGTAGCAAGCGGCGCGGAATAGGTGCGCTCCGGCCGGTTCGCGATCGAAGAGAGCACAACATCGAGGGCGCTTTTCACGTCCACGGCATAGGCAACATCCTGCGGCGCAGCACGGTCGGCCTGCGTTCCCGGCGCCGCCGGCAGCGCCAGGCGGAAATGCACGGAATCGAGCAGGCCGACGAGTACGAACAGCGCGAGCACCACCAGGGCGCTCATCGCCGCCGGCGTCTGCGCTACACGCCACCAGGGTGCGCGCAGATGCGCGTGGCGGCGCACATACCAGACGAAACCCGCCACCACCACCAGCAGCAGGTAGATCAGCGCGTCGGTCCAGAGGATGACGGGCGCGAGCGGCACTACTCGAACCTCACGCGCGGATCCACCAGCGTGTACGAAATGTCGGTGAGCAGGAGGCCCAGGATATAGAGCACCGAGCCGATGAACACCATCGAGCGCACCACGGCGAAATCCTGCGCCTGGATCGCCTCGATGGTATAGCTGCCCAGACCCGGAATGCCGAAGAACGACTCCGAAACGAGGCTGCCCATGAACAGGAGCGGGATCGCCACCACCGCGCCGGTCAGGATCGGAATCATCGCGTTCCTGAGCACGTGGCGGAAAAATACCACGACTTCGGACAGACCCTTGGCGCGCGCGGTCCTGACATAGTCCTTGCCGACTTCCTCGAGGAAAATGGTGCGGTACCAGCGCGCGCCGCTGCCGATGCCGCCGATCACGCCCACCGCCACCGGCAGCATCAGGAATTTAAACGCGTCGAAGCCCGTGGCATAGCCCGAAATCGGCACCAGGTTCCATAGCTTGGAGATCAGGTACTGGCCACCGATGATGTAGAACAGGCCGGAGATCGACATCATGATCACACACAGCACCACGCCCCAGAAGTCGAGATACGTGGCGCGGAAAAAAGCCATCATCAGGGCGAAGGTGATCTGCAGCAACATGCCGACCAGGAACACCGGCACCGCCAGCGCCAGGCTGGGCCACATGCGCGTGCTGATTTCATAGGCGATGTCGCGCCCGTCGTCGGCGCGGCCGAAGTTGAAACGGAACATTTCCACCGATTTCTGGAAATAGATGGTGTCGGTGAACTTGTGGCTGCCGGCGGCCGCCGCGTTGTACAGCAGCGGCTTGTCGTAACCGCGCTCGGCCTTCCACTTGGCGATCGCCTCGGGCGTGACGTACTTGACGCCGAGCTGCAGGCGCGCGATATCGTCCGGCGTGTTCACCTTGAAGAACAGCGCGAAGGTGATCAGGTTGACGCCGATGAGGATGAAAACAGCGTAGATCGCGCGGCGGACGATGTAGGCGTACATGGCGTTCTTTAGGCTCGCGCCAGCTCGCGCGCGCGCCAGCTGCGCAGCGCCGGCAGCGTGCCCAGAATCAGCAGCGCGAGGATCAGCAGCAGCGGCCAGACCACGGGCCGGTTCCACTCGGCGCGCTTCGCCGCGCGCAGCGCCGGATCCAGGCGATAGAACTTGAGGCCGTTCCTCGCCATCAGGTTCGGTTTCACGTTGGCGAGCCAGGCGTGATACAGGCTGTAGTCTTTGGGATGGTAGCTCCAGACCCAGGGCGCATCCTGGCGCAGCAGCGCTACCATGCGATCGATGATCGCCTGGCGCTCCGGCCCGTTCTCCATGTTCTTCATCTGCTCGAACAGGCGGTCGAATTCGGCATTGGAATAATTCGCCTTGTTCTCTCCGCCCTCCTTTACCGCGCCCTGCGGCCCATGCAGCAGGAACATGAAGTTCTCCGGGTCCGGATAGTCGGCGTTCCAGCCGAGGAAGAACATTTGCGTGTTGCCCTTGCGGATTTTCTCCTGGAAGCGGTTCCAGTCGCTGGTGCGGAATTCGAGCTGGACGTCGATTTTCTGAAACTGCTTGCGGTACCAGTCCAGCCGCGCCTTGCCGCCGGGACCGCCGCCGGTGGTATCCAGATACAGCACCAGCGGCGCGCCGCTGCCGGCCTCGCGCCCGTTCGGGTAGCCGGCCTCGGCCATCAGCTTCTTCGCCTGCGCTATCGATCGTCGGTGCCAGGCGCCGCCGGTGTTCTCATAGACCACCGGATTGTAGCCGTCGTCGCCCTCGCGGTAGCCCATAATCCCCGGCGGGATCGGGCCCTGTCCCGGAACGCCGCGACCGTTGGCGAATATGGAAATGAACTCCTCGTTGTCGATCGCAATCGAAATTGCCTGGCGCAGCTTGCGCGCGCGCTCCTGCTGCGCCGCATCGCCCTGCCCGCCCACCACCGGGTCGAGCCAGTTGAACGCAAGGTAATAGACCGAGGTCGCGACCGAGGTCTTGAGCCGGATGCCGCGGCTTTCCATCTCGGGCGAAAGCGCCGCGTCCCCCTCTATACCGACGCGCACGGCGCTGTCGAAATTGTCGTTACTGATGCCGGACTGGTCGTAGTAGCCCTGCATGAATTTGTTCCAGTAGGGGATGCTCTCCTTCTCGCGCGTGAACACGACGCTGTCGATGAACGGCGCGCTCTTGCCTGCATCGGCGAGCAGCCCGTCCGCAGCGTCCCCAGGCGCGCCCGCGGAAGGATAAGCCTCGCCGCGGAAATTGGGATTGCGTGCAAGCACCATGCGCGCGTTCGGATTGTTTTCGGTGAGCATGTACGGACCGGTGCCGACCGGGTACCAGTCGAGGTTGAAGTTCTTCTCGGCCATGCCGGCCTGGGAATAGAAACGCTCGGCCTCGGGCGGCACCGGGGCGAAAAACGGCATCGCCAGCCAGTAGATGAACTGTGGATACTTGCCGCGTACCTTGATGCGATAGGTATAGCGGTCGACGATCTGGACGCCGGCGATCTCGTGCCGCGCGAGGCTGGTCCAGACCTGCGGCGTTGTCTCTGGCCGCGCCGCCTGCAGCGCCTTGTCGTCCGCGTCGATCAGCGCCGCGTATTCCTTGAGACCGACGATATAGTCGCTCATGTGCCCGAGGATGGGCGAGTGGATGCGCGGATGCGCGAGGCGTTTGATTTGGTAGACGTAGTCCGCCGCCACCAGCTCGCGGCTGCCGCTCTTGGCGAAATCGGCGAGCCTGTACTTGTCGCGCAGATCCTCCGGCTTAAGATCGAGGTAGAGACTGCGCCCGGCTGCATCCTGTGCGAAAGCCGGATGCGGCTGGTAGAAAATGCCGGGCTTGATGTGCACCTCGTACACGCTGTAGGCGGCCTCCCCCGGGTCCGCGCGCAGTTCGACGCCCGCGCTGTTGAAAAAGCGCGGCTTGGGTATGGCCGCCGCCGTCGCCGGAATCAGTGTGTAAGGTCGCTTCAGATAGTGGTACTGCAGCGGCGGCTCATACACCTGCGAGATGAAATCGTACTCGTCGGAGGTATACGATTGCGCCGGGTCCAGATGCTTGGGGCGCTCGGAAAACGAACTGTAGAGGATGTTCTTGCCCGACTCGCTCGCCGGGTAGGGATCGTTCCAGACCCTGCCGCAGCCGGCGAGCAGGAGCAAACAAGCGAGCGCAATGGGGAAACGCATCGCCTGAGTTTAGCCGAACCCGCAGAGGGCGTCACGCCGGTATAATTCTTCCATCGAATATTCTGGAGTCACCATGGGCTTTCTCTCAGGTAAGCGCATTCTCATCACCGGCTTGCTCAGCAACCGCTCCATCGCCTATGGCGTCGCCAGAGCCTGTCATCGCGAAGGCGCCGAACTCGCGTTCACCTATCAAAACGAGCGCTTCAAGGAACGCGTCACCAAGATGGCGGCCGATTTCGGCAGCAATCTGGTATTTCCCTGCGACGTGGCGAGCGACGAGGAGATCGCCAACCTGTTCGTCGAACTCGGCAAGAGCTGGGACGGCCTGGACGGCCTGGTGCATTCCATCGCCTATGCTCCGCGCGAGGCGATCGACGGCGATTTCCTCGAAGGCATCTCGCGCGAGGCCTTCCGCATCGCGCACGAGGTATCGAGCTACAGCTTCGCCGCGCTGGCCAAGGCGGCGCTGCCGCTGATGCAGGACCGGCGCGCCGCGCTGCTCACGCTCACCTATCTGGGCGCGGTGCGCACCATGCCGAACTACAACGTGATGGGTCTGGCGAAGGCGAGTCTGGAAGCCGCGGTGCGCTACATGGCGGCGAGCCTGGGCCCGAAGGGCATCCGCGTCAACGCAGTTTCCGCGGGGCCGATCAAGACGCTGGCGGCTGCCGGCATCGCCAGCTTCGGCAAACTGCTAGCCTACAATGCCAAGCATGCGCCGCTGCGGCGCAATGTCACTATAGACGAAGTCGGAAACGCCGCCGCGTTCCTGTGCAGCGACCTGGCCAGCGGCATCACCGGCGAGGTGACTTACGTCGACGGCGGCTTCAGCACTACCGCGCTGGGCACAACGGAAGCATAGAACGGCTGGCGCGTTTTGCGCCTTCGCCGCGCTACCCGCCCTTCTTCTCCAGGTTCGCCCGGTTGATTTCTATCTTGGCCGCGGCCCTGAGGCCGGCGATAAAGGCGGCGGAGTCCGCCTGCGCGGCTTGCTGCGCGAGCTGCTCCTGCATCTCTTTCTGGCGCGCGACGTCGACCGGCGGCGCTTCGATCACGCGCGAAATCCGGTAGATGCCGTAGCCGCGGTCGCGCAGTTTCACTCCCAGGTAGACAGGCAGTTTGCTGGTATCGGCCTGGAAAATCGCCTTCATCGCATCCGGGTGCACTGCGGGCTTGCCCTGGCGGCTGACGATCTTGGCCGCGCTCCAGGCGAGGCCTGCGTCCTTACCCTGCTGCAGTTCGGCGTATTTTGCCGCGCCGCGCTTGATCGCCAATGCCATGGCGTCCTGCTCGATCAGCTTTTTCGTAATCTCGGCCTTGACTTCATCCAGCGCTCTGGGCGCCGCGGGTTTGTGCTCGATCACGCGCGCCACCAGCAGCGTGTCGTGACCGGCATCCACCATCTCCGTGTTGTGCTTGTTCTTGATCGAATCGGGCGAGAACAGCGCATCCAGTATCTTCTGGTTGTTGAGCACGCCGGCCGCAGCGTTGGGCTCGCGCGTGAGCCATCCGGACTGCTGCAGCTTGAGCTTGAACTTGTCGGCTATCGGCTGCAGGGTGTCGGGTTGCTCATAGGCGAGATTGCTGAAGGTTTCCGCGGCCTCGGCGAATTTCTTGCCCAGGCGCTGCTTCTTCAGCTCCTTTTCGATATCGGCACGCATCGCCTGGAAATCTTTGGCCGCCGGCGCAGCGATCAGGATATGGCTGGCCTGGCGCTGCTCGGGCTCGCCGTCCTTGGCCGGTTTGATCCCGGTCAGCTTGATGATATGCAAGCCGAAGCTGGACTCGACGATGCCGCTCAGCTGCCCTTGCTTCAGCTTGAATACCGCGTCCTCGAACGGCTTGACCATCGCCCCGCGCGCGAAGTAGCCCAGGTCGCCGCCATTGTCCTTGGAGCCCGGGTCCTGCGAATACTGCTTGGCCAGCTCGGGAAATTTTTCCGGCGCGGCGCGCAATTGCGCCAGCAGTTCCTCGGCTTTCTTCTTCGCCGCAGCCCGCTCCTCGAACTTGGGGCCCACGTTTTTATCGTACCAACTGCGCATTTCCGCCTCGCTCACCGACTCCAGCGCGGCCAGCGCATCCGCATTGAGCACCGCGTACTCGGCGCGCACCTGTTCCGGCACCACGAACTCGCCTGGATGGCTGTCGTAATAGGCGTTGACCGCGTCTGGCGCAAGCTTGACTTCGCCCGCAAACTGCTCGAACGACAGCACCGCTTCGGAGATTTCCCTTTGCTGCCTCTGAATCGCGAGCATCCGCGCAGCCTGCGCCTTGCTTGTCAGACTGGAGTCTGCCACCGCGCTATTGAGTTGCTGCAGTTCGACGTCCCGGCGCAACCGGGCTTCGAATACCACGTCGTTCAGGCCTTGCGCACGCAACAACGCATCGTAACGCGACTTGGAGAAGCGGCCGTCTTCCTGGAACGCCGGCAGGCCGGTGATTATCTCGCGCAACTGCTCGTCGGTCACCACCAGGTTGCTCTTGGCTGCGTGCAGCGCAAGCAGGCGCTGTTGTATCATCTGGTCGAGAAGCTCGGCACGCTGCTCCGGCGTATCCAGCAGCGAGGCGTCGAACTTGCTGCCGAGGATCGCGCGCAGACGCTCCTGCTGGTCGCGCTGCGCCTGGCTGAATTCCTGCATAGTGATTTTCTGCCCGGCGACCTCGGCCAGATCCTGCACCGTACTCGTGCCGCGTTGATAGGAGTCGATGCCCCAGAATGCGAACGGAAGAATTATCAGAGCCAGCAGCAACTGCACCAGCAACTTGTGCTTATGGACTAGATCGAACATGAAGTTATGCTTTCAAGTAAAAAAGCGAACCCCTGTCTGGGTTCGCCTTTCGTTGTTGGCGGAGTGGACGGGACTCGAACCCGCGACCTCTGCCGTGACAGGGCAGCATTCTAACCAACTGAACTACCACTCCAGCTATACGCAAAACACCCTGGTGGGTGCTGAGAGGCTCGAACTCCCGACATTCGCCGTGTAAAGGCGACGCTCTACCAACTGAGCTAAGCACCCTCTTGGACTGATTGAAACGCGGGGCGCTCTGGTCCAAAAAGCGCGTCAGTTTAACGCATCTTTCAGTGCTTTGCCAGCGCGGAATTTCGGAACCCGCGCGGCCTTGATCTTGATGCTTGCGCCGGTGCGCGGATTACGCCCGTTGCGTGCTGCGCGCTTGCCGACGTAGAAAGTGCCAAATCCAACCAGCGTCACCATGCCGCCTTTTTTCATGGTGGTCTTGATCGCCGTTACGGTCGCGTCCAAGGCGCGTCCGGCAGCCGCCTTGGAGACGTCCGCCGACTTGGCAATTTGATCGATCATTTCGGTTTTATTCATGTTGAACCCCCTGTTCCCTTATTGAATTTGGCTTTGGAAAAACAATGTTTGAAGTTGATGCGCTGTAGGGTGAGAGCGTGACGGACGCCTTGTGGCGATCGACGACCGCCATGGAACCTTTATAGCAAGCGCCAATTACGCGTGTCAAGCGCTTTTGCGCAGCGGTCGATGCGCGCTCAGTGCGTGAAGACGCCGCTCACCGGCTGGCCTTCGGCGGCCGGCGCAATAGAGGCGACGATGTCCTTCTTGCTCAGGGCCTCGGGCCTGCGCTCCAGCGCCAGTTCGAGCACCTGGTCGATCCATTTGACCGGCACGATCTCGAGGCGATTCTTGACGTTTTCCGCAATCTCGGTGAGATCCTTCACATTTTCCTCCGGAATCAGCACCGTCTTGATGCCGCCGCGGTGAGCCGCAAGCAGCTTTTCCTTCAGTCCGCCTATCGGCAGCACCTCCCCGCGCAGCGTGATTTCGCCGGTCATGGCCACGTCGGCGCGCACCGGAATGCCGGTGAGTATCGATACCATCGCGGTGCAGATGCCGATGCCGGCGCTGGGCCCGTCCTTGGGCGTCGCGCCCTCGGGCAGGTGAATGTGCAGATCGATCTTCTGGTAGAAATCCTCTGGCACGCCGAGCCTGGCCGAGCGGCTGCGCACCACGGTGAGCGCGGCCTGGATCGATTCCTGCATCACCTCGCCCAGCTTGCCGGTGGTGATGCTCTTGCCCTTGCCCGGCATTACCACGGCTTCGATGGTCAGCAGCTCGCCGCCGACCTCGGTCCAGGCGAGACCGGTCACCTGTCCAACCTGGTTCTTCTTTTCCGCGATGCCGAAGGTGTACTTGCGCACGCCGAGGAATTTGTCCAGGTTCTTCGCCGTAACGACGATCTTGCTGTCGCGGCTCTTGGTCACCAGGGTCTTTACCACCTTGCGGCAGATCTTGGAAATTTCGCGCTCCAGGCTGCGCACGCCCGCCTCCCGGCTGTAGTAGCGGATGACGTCGCGTATCGCCGATTCGGCGATCGAAACCTCATTGAGCTTGAGCCCGTTGTTCTTGAGCTGCTTGGGCAACAGGTAGCGCGTGGCGATGTGTATCTTCTCGTCCTCGGTATACCCCGAGAGCCGGATCACCTCCATGCGATCGAGCAGCGCCGGCGGGATGTTGAGCGTGTTCGCGGTGGCGACGAACATCACCTCCGACAGGTCGTACTCGACCTCGACGTAGTGATCCACGAAAGTATGGTTCTGCTCCGGATCCAGCACTTCGAGCAGCGCCGAAGACGGATCGCCGCGAAAATCCATGCCCAGCTTGTCCACTTCGTCCAGCAGGAACAGCGGATTGCGCACGCCGACCTTGGTCATGTTCTGCAGAATCTTGCCCGGCATGGAGCCGATGTAGGTACGGCGGTGGCCGCGTATCTCCGCCTCGTCGCGCACGCCGCCAAGAGACATGCGCACGAACTTGCGGTTGGTCGCCTTCGCAATCGATTGGCCCAGCGACGTTTTACCCACGCCGGGCGCGCCCACCAGACACAGGATGGGAGCCTTCACCTTGTCCACGCGGCTTTGCACCGCCAGGTACTCGACGATGCGCTCCTTGACCTTCTGCAGCCCGTAGTGATCGGAGTCGAGGCTTTTCTCCGCGGCGGCGATGTCCTTGGAAATCTTGCTGCGCTTTTTCCACGGCAGCCCCACCAGTATGTCGACGTAATTGCGCACCACAGTGGCTTCCGCCGACATCGGCGACATCAGGCGCAGCTTCTTCAGCTCGGCCTCGGCCTTGACGCGTGCGTCCTTGGGCATGCGCGCAGCCTTGATCTTCTTCTCCATCTCGTCCAGGTCGGCGCCGTCCTCGCCCTCGCCCAGCTCCTTCTGGATCGCCTTCACCTGTTCATTCAGGTAATACTCGCGCTGGCTTTTTTCCATCTGGCGCTTGACGCGGCCACGGATACGCTTTTCCACCTGCAGGATGTCAATCTCGGTCTCGAGCTGCCCGAGCAGGTGCTCCAGGCGCGCCTTGACGTCGAACATCTCCAGCACCTGCTGCTTTTGTTCGAGTTTCAGCGGCAGATGTGCGGCGACGGTGTCCGCCAGACGTCCGGCCTCTTCGATGCCGCCGAGCGAGGTCAGAATCTCGGGCGGGATCTTCTTGTTCAATTTCACATACTGGTCGAACTGTGTCACCAGCGCCCGGCGCATCGCCTCGACCTCGTTGTTGTCGCTCGCGTCCGCGGGTACGGCCCGCGCCAAGGCAACATAATGGCTGCGCTGGTCCTCGATTTCCTTGATCACCGCGCGTTGGCTGCCTTCGACCAGCACCTTCACCGTGCCGTCGGGCAGCTTCAGCATCTGCAATATGTTGGCGATGCAGCCGATGCGGTACATGTCCTCGGCGACAGGCTCGTCCTTGGCCGCGGATTTCTGCGCCGCCAGCATGATGCTCTTGCCCGCTTCCATGGCGATTTCCATCGCCTTGATCGATTTGGGACGGCCAACAAACAGTGGAATCACCATGTGCGGGAAGACCACTACGTCGCGCAGCGGCAGCAGCGGAAACTGGGTCAGATCAGGGGAATATTCAGTAGCGGACATGGCTATACCTCGGCAGGACATTCATTGATAGATGGGGGCGGGGGACATTAGTTCAACCCCGTCGGCGCTCTCAGGAAAGAGAACCTGCGACCTTGGGCGGGTCGGAGTAGATCAGGAGCGGCTTGCCTTCGCCGGCGACAGTCGGCTCGTCGATGACCACTTTGCTCACATTCTCCATGGTCGGCAGTTCGTACATGGTGTCGAGCAGCACCTGCTCGAGGATGGAGCGCAAACCGCGCGCGCCGGTCTTGCGCGCGAGCGCTTTGTGCGCAATGGCCGACAGCGCCGGCGGACGTATTTCCAGATCCGCTCCTTCCATGCTGAACAAGCGCTGGTACTGCTTGAGCAGCGCGTTCTTGGGCATGGTGAGGATCTGAATCAACGCGGCTTCGTCCAGCTCTTCCAGCGTGGCGATCACCGGCATGCGCCCGACGAACTCCGGGATCAGGCCGTATTTGATCAGGTCCTCGGGCTCCACTGCGCGCAGCACCGCGGTGATGTCCTTGCTGTCCTTGAGGCTGCGCACTTCCGCGCCGAAGCCGATGCCGCTCTTTTCCGAACGGTTGCGAATGATCTTCTCCAGGCCGTCGAAAGCGCCACCGCAGACGAACAGGATGTTGGTCGTGTCCACCTGCACGAAGTCCTGGTTCGGGTGCTTGCGCCCCCCCTGCGGCGGCACCGAGGCGATGGTACCCTCGATCAGCTTCAGCAGCGCTTGCTGCACGCCCTCGCCCGAGACGTCGCGGGTGATGGACGGGTTGTCCGACTTCCTCGAAATCTTGTCGATCTCGTCGATGTAAACGATGCCGCGCTTGGCCTTGTCCACGTCGTAGTCGCAGTTCTGCAGCAGCTTCTGAATGATGTTCTCGACGTCCTCGCCGACATAGCCCGCCTCGGTCAGGGTGGTGGCGTCGGCAATGACGAAGGGCACGTTCAGCAGCCGCGCCAACGTCTGCGCGAGCAGGGTCTTGCCGGAGCCGGTGGGCCCGATCAACAGGATGTTCGACTTCGCCAGCTCGATCTCATCGTTCTTCGACAGGTGCTTCAACCGCTTGTAATGGTTGTACACTGCTACCGACAGGATGCGCTTCGCAATTTTCTGGCCGATCACGTATTCGTCGAGAATGTCGCAGATCTCCTTCGGTGTCGGCAGATCGGCCCTGGCCGTCTTGCCCGACTTGTCGGTGCCGGTCTCCTCGCGAATGATGTCGTTGCACAGCTCGATGCATTCGTCGCAGATGAATACCGAGGGCCCGGCGATGAGCTTCCTCACCTCGTGCTGGCTCTTGCCGCAGAAGGAGCAGTACAGGAGCTTTTCACCAATATTTTTTTCAGTCATTTGGATCTCATTTCTTGGCGTCGGCGCGATTGCTCAGCACATTATCTACCAGGCCGTAGTTCACCGCTTCTTCCGCGGACATGAAATTGTCGCGGTCGGTATCGCGCGCGATGGTCTCCACGCTCTGTCCGGTATGCAGAGCCAGCATTTCATTCAGCCGCCCGCGCAGGTACAGAATTTCCTTGGCGTGGATTTCGATGTCCGACGCCTGCCCCTGAAAACCGCCCATCGGCTGATGGATCATGACGCGCGAATTCGGCAGGCAGAAACGCTTGCCCTTGGCGCCTGCTGCGAGCAGGAAGGACCCCATGCTCGCGGCCTGGCCGACGCACAGGGTGCTCACGTCGGGCTTGACGAATTGCATCGTGTCATAGACGGCGAGCCCGGCGGAGACCGAACCACCCGGTGAATTGATATAGAAAGAGATGTCCTTGTCGGGGTTTTCCGACTCGAGAAACAGCAACTGGGCGACGATCAGGTTGGCCGTCATCTCGTTCACCACGCCCACCAGGAACACCACCCGCTCCTTCAGCAGGCGCGAGTAGATGTCGTAGGCGCGCTCGCCGCGGCCGCTCTGCTCGATGACCATGGGAATCAAGCCCAGGCTCTGCGGACCCTCGAAATCGGCCTGCGGCTGCATCCATCCCGCCGCGCGCGGCTTCCAGCCCGGCTGCATCATGCCCTCGCCTCCTCGATCATGCTGATTTACCCATAAATTCATCGAAGTTCACAAGCTTGTCCTCGACTTTCGCTTGCGCCAGCACCCAGGCGACGACATTGTCTTCCAGCGCTAGGCTTTCCATCTCGGACAGGCGCTGCGGCTGCGAATAAATCCATTTTACCACCTCATCGGGTTGCTCGTAGCTCTCGGCCTGCTCCGCCACCAGTGCGCGTACCTGCTCCGGCTTGGCCGCAAGACCATGTGCCTTCACCAGTTCGGCGATGATCAAGCCCAGCGACACGCGGCGCCGGGCCTGCTGCTCGAACATCTCGGGATTGATCGGCAACTGCTCCATTTTCATGCCGCGCGCCTCCAGGTCGGAGCGCGCAGCCTGCACCAGGCGCTGCGTTTCCATCTCGATCAACGCCTTGGGCAGATCGATCTTGGTCGCGTCGAGCAGCACCTGCATGACTTTGTTCTTGATATCGGCCTCTGCGCGCTTCTTCACCTCGCGCTCGATATTGGCCTTGACCTCCGCGCGCATCTTGGCGAGGTCGCCATCGGCCACGCCGAGCGAGCGCGCGAATTCGGCGTCCAGCTCCGGCAGGTGCGGCTCCTCGACCAGCTTGAGCGTCAGCTCGAAACCTGCGCGCTTGCCCGCGACGTCCTTACCGTGATAATCGGCGGGGAAGGTCACCTCGAACGTCTTGCTCGCGCCGGCCGCGAGCCCGAGCGCGTTGGCTTCGAACTCGGGCAGCATCTGCTTCTCGCCCAGCACAAAGACAAAATCACTGGCCTTGCCGCCGGCAAACTCGACGCCGTCGATTTTGCCCAGGAAATCCGCCGTCACGCGATCGCCCACCGCCGCCGGCCGCTCAACACTGTGGAAATGCTGGCGCTGCTTGCGCAAGATTTCCAGCGTCTTGTCGACCTCGGCCTCGCCCACCGTGGGCGCGGCGCGCTCGATCCTGCTCGCGCCAATGTCGCCCAACACCACTTCCGGGTAGATCTCGAAAGTGGCGCTGAATTCGATGTTTTTTGCGCCCGCCTCGCCCGCCTTGGGCTCGATGCGCGGGTAACCGGCCACCTTGAGGTTCTGCTCGCGCACCGCGTCGCCGAACGCTTTTTGCACCGCGTCGCCAATGACCTCGGAGCGCACCTGCGGACCATACTGCTGGGCGACGAGCTTCAACGGCACCTTACCCGGACGAAAACCCGCCAAGCGCAGGGTGCGCGAGAGTTTTTTCAGCCGTTGGTCCACCTGCTTCTCGATTTCGTCGACCGCCACAGCCATGTTCAGGCGGCGCTCAAGTGAGCCTAGATTCTCCAAACTTGTTTGCATCAAATTCCCTTAAAGTCTGCAACTAAACCGGGGTGATCGTAAGGAACCGCCGCCCTTGTCGTCACCCACTCCTGAAACAGCATGGCATGGTGCCCAGGAAGGGACTCGAACCCCCACACCTTGCGGCGGCAGGACCTAAACCTGCTGCGTCTACCAATTCCGCCACCTGGGCGCTGCGCCGGCGCGATATTGGCGAAGAAATCAACGCATTCAGGACCTAAATCCAGTGCATCCATCAATTCCACCACCTTCGCGCAGGTGCAATTTTACGCGATTTCACCCTATACTGTCAGCCCAAGTTTCGCCAATTCCTCAAGAATTTCAAGCGAATGTCCGTAGGCCACTACGAGAATTTCCCGGTTGCCTCGGTGCTCCTGCCGGCCCCACTGCGCTACCCGGTCGCCGTGATCTACCGCTTCGCCCGCTCGGCGGACGATTTCGCCGACGAAGGCGACCTGCCGGCGAGCCAGCGCTTGGCGCAACTGGATGATTATCGCCAAGGACTCAAGCGACTGGAGCTTGGAATTGCACCGGAAGATGCCCTCTTTTCTGAACTCGCAAAAATCGTACGTGAATACCGCCTGCCGTTGCAGCTGTTTCACGACCTGCTCGACGCGTTTGCTCAGGACGTGGTGAAGAAGCGCTATGCGGACTACGCCGAACTAATGGACTACTGCCGCCGTTCGGCCGACCCTGTAGGCCGCCTGCTGCTGCATTTGTTCAACGCCGCCAGCGAACGCAATTTCGAGCAGTCGGATGCCATTTGCAGCAGCCTGCAGTTGATCAATTTCTGGCAGGACGTGGAAATCGACTGGCGCAAAGACCGCATCTACCTGCCGCAAGACGAGATGCGGCGTTTTGGCGTGACTGAACGCCTGATCGCAAACGGCGACGCGTCGGAACCATGGCAGGCCCTGATGCGGTTTCAGGTCGAGCGCGCGCGCGCGTTGATCAAATCGGGCGCACCCCTGGGCCGCACGCTGCCGGGGCGCATCGGCCTGGAAATCCGCACCATCGTCCAGGGCGGTCTGCGCATCCTGGAAAAAATAGACAAGGCCGAAGGCGACGTCTACCATCACCGTCCAGTGTTGAGAACTTACGACTGGCCCTTGCTGCTGTTCAGGGCCCTGACAGACTGACGGCATGCCGCCGATTCTTCACCGCGGTCAATTGAGACTCCAAAGCCCGGAATGTCCGTGAATCCCGACGAATACTGTCAACAAAAGGCGGCGCAAAGCGGATCGAGCTTCTATTACTCCTTCCTGTTCCTGCCGCCGCCGCGCCGTCGCGCCATCACTGCGCTGTACGCCTTCTGCCGCGAGGTGGACGACGTCGTCGATGAGTGCACGGATACCGCGGTTGCGCAAGCGAAGCTCGCCTGGTGGCGGCAGGAACTCGCCCGGCTATACGCCGGCGAGCCGCAGCATCCGGTGGCGCGCGCGCTCGCCCCCGCGATCGAGCCCTTCGGCATCAAGCACGAATACCTGGTCGAGATCATCGCCGGCATGGAAATGGACTTGACGCAGAACCGTTATCCCGATTTCGCCGCGTTGGAGCAGTACTGCCACCGCGTCGCCGGCGTCGTCGGCCTGCTCGCCGCCTCCATCTTCGGCTACCGCGACGAGCGCACGCTCGCCTATGCGCACACCCTCGGCCTCGCGTTTCAGCTAACCAACATCATCCGCGACGTCGGCGAGGACAGCCGCAAAGGGCGCATCTACCTTCCGCTGAGCGAATTGCAGCAATTCAAGGTAAGCGCGGCCGACATCCTGCACGCGCGCCAGACGGACGACTTCGTGCGCCTGATGGCGTTTCAGATCGAGCGCGCCGAACACTATTACAGCCTGGCGTTCGAACAATTGCCGCAACTGGACCGCAAAGCGCAGCGCCCGGGCCTGATCATGGCGGCGATCTACCGCACCCTGCTCAGGGAGATTGCAGAGGACGGCTGCAAGGTACTCAGCCAGCGCACGGCCTTGACCCCCGTACGCAAACTGTGGATTGCATGGAAGACCTGGATCACGGCGTGAACGTCGCCATCATCGGCGCCGGCTGGGCCGGCATGGCCGCGGCGGTGGCGCTGGCCGCGGCAAAGACCCGCGTCAGCGTATTTGAAGCGGCGCGGCATCTGGGCGGCCGCGCGCGCTCGGTCGAGATCGAGGGCATGGCACTCGACAACGGACAGCACATCCTGATCGGCGCCTACCGCGAAACCCTGCGCCTGATGCGCGCCGTCGGCGCCGATCCCGACCGGTTGCTCGCGCGCCAGCCGCTCGCCATCGAATACCCGGGCAAGTTCAGCCTGCGCGCGCCGCGCCTGCCCGCGCCGCTGCATCTGCTCGCCGGGCTGCTTACTGCCGGCGGGCTCACCGTTAGCGAACGCATGGCCGCCATGCGCTTCATGACGGCGATGCGCCGCAAGGCCTATCGCATCGCCACCGACATGCCGGTGGCCGGGCTGCTCGCACTGCACCGCCAGACCGGAGCGCTCGCGCGCTATTTGTGGGAACCCCTGTGCGTGTCGGCGCTCAACACCCCAGCCGCCGCGGCTTCGGCGCAGGTCTTTCTCAACCTGTTTCGCGATGCGCTCGACGGCGAGCGCGAAAACAGCGACTTTCTCATCCCGCGCACGGATCTGGGCAAACTCTTTCCCGAGCCTGCGGCCGCCTTCGTGCGCGCCAACGGCGGCTCGATACGGCTGGGAACGCCAGTACGAACGCTGGACAAAACCGCGGACGGCTTCGTCCTCAACGCGGGTCTGGAGCGCTACAGCCATGCCATTCTCGCCGTAGGGCCGCATCAGATCGACGGCCTTCTAGACCGGTTCGCGGCGCTCGCAGCGACACGCCAGAGCGTCGCCGCTCTGGAGTACGAGCCGATTTACACCTGCTATCTGCAGTATCCGCAGGAGGTGTCGATGCCGCGGGCAATGACGGGCTTCGACGGCGGCAACATTCAGTGGATATTCGACCGCGGCCGGCTGAACGGAATATCGGGATTGCTGGCAGCGGTGATCAGCGCGCGTGGCATGCACCAGAACGCTTCCCACGACGCGCTGGCAAGCGCCATACGCCGCGAACTGGCCGCTTTCGTGCCCGGCCTGCCCGCTCCCCTATGGTCGCGCGTGATCGCGGAAAGGCGCGCCACTTTCTCCTGCCGCCCCGGCCTTGCGCGGCCGCCGAACCGGACTGCGGTCGACCATCTTTACCTGGCGGGCGACTACACCGCCAGCGACTATCCGGCCACGCTGGAGTCGGCCGTGCGCAGCGGCCTGCTCGCCGCGCGACTCGTGCACGAAAGCCGGCGCTAACGCAAGCGCGCGACGGCGTCCTCGACCCGGTCGCAGGCGATGATTTCCAAACCGCCAATCGCCTGCCTCGGCACATTGGCCTTGGGGATGATGGCCTGGGTAAATCCAAGCTTGGCCGCTTCGCGCAACCGTTCCTGTCCGCGCGGCGCCGGGCGGATCTCCCCCGCCAGGCCCACTTCCCCGAACACCACCAATTTTTGCGGCAGCGGCTTCGCGCGCAGCGACGACACGATCGCGAGCAGCACGGCGAGGTCGGCGGCCGGCTCGCTGATTTTCACGCCGCCTACCGCGTTGACAAACACATCCTGGTCGAAACAGGCGATGCCCGCATGCCGGTGCAGCACCGCGAGCAGCATCGCCAGCCGGTTCTGCTCCAGACCGACCGAGAGACGGCGCGGATTGGGCGCGTGCGCCTCATCCACCAGCGCCTGGATTTCGACCAGCAGGGGACGCGTGCCTTCCTGCGTCACCAGCACGCAGGAACCCGGCACCTGGTCGTCGTGCCGCGACAGGAACAGTGCCGAGGGGTTGGACACGCCTTTCAGTCCCTTATCGGTCATGGCGAACACGCCGAGCTCGTTCACTGCGCCAAAGCGATTCTTGAACGCGCGCACCAGGCGAAAGCTCTGCTGCGTATCGCCCTCGAAGTAGAGCACGGTATCGACGATATGCTCCAGCACCCGCGGCCCGGCGAGCGCGCCTTCCTTGGTCACATGCCCGATGAACACGATGGTCGTGCCGGTCTGTTTGGCCAGGCGCGTCAACTGCGCCGCGCATTCCCGGACCTGCGCCACCGATCCCGGCGCCGAGGAAAGCGCATCGGAATAAAGCGTCTGGATGGAATCGATGACCACGATTTCCGGTTTAGCCTCGGCCAGCACGGTCTGGATTCTCTCGAGATTGATTTCGGCCAGCAGTTGCATGCCGCCGCAGTCCAGCCCGAGACGGGTAGCGCGCAGCGCAACTTGTGCGGCCGACTCCTCCCCGCTGACATAGACCGCCAGGTGCTCCGCGCTCATGGCGGCAAGCGCCTGCAGCAGCAGCGTAGACTTGCCGATGCCCGGATCGCCGCCGATCAGCACCACCTGCCCGGCAACCAGCCCGCCGCCGAGCACGCGGTCGAACTCGGTCACGCCGCTGGGCAGGCGCGGCGCTTCGCGCGCGCTTACCTCCGCCAGTTTCTGCAATTTGGACGCGGCCGCAACACTCTTGTAGCGATGCGCCGATGCCGCCTCGATCGCGGTTTCGATCAGCGTGTTCCAGGCGGCGCAGCTGGGACATTGGCCCTGCCATTTCGGCGTACTGCCGCCGCACTCGGTGCAGGTGTAGACGGACTTTACCTTGGCCAAGATTATTCGACCTCCGCTTGAGGCACGCGTGCAGCGAGCGCGCACAACAACTCGTAGCTGAGCGTGCCGGCGCTGGCGGCGACTTCGTCCGCCGGCAGCCCTTCGCCCCACAGGACGACCGGGCTGCCGACGCGGGATTCCGGAATGGCACTCAGGTCCACGCAAAGCATGTCCATGGATACGCGGCCCACGGTGTGCGTGCGCGCGCCCGCAACCATGACGGGGGTGTTGCTGTGGTTGAACCCGGGCGCATGGCGAGGATAGCCGTCAGCGTAGCCGCAGGCGACCACACCGACGCGCATCGGCTGCTGCGCCTCGAACGTGCCGCCATAGCCGACCCGGTCGCCAGGCTTGAGTTCCTGCACCGCGATGATCTCGCTCGCGAGCGTCATCACCGGCTGCAGGCCCAGTGCTTGCGCGCTCACATCGGCAAACGGCGAACAGCCGTAGAGCATGATGCCGGGCCGCACCCAATCGGAGTGCGTCTCGGGGTAGCGCAGAATCGCGGCCGAATTGGCCAGTGTCACCTCGCCTTGCAAGCCGGCAGTCCATTCAGAAAAGCGCGCCAATTGCGCGGCAACGCCGGCGCTGCCGTCCGCGTCGGCAAAATGAGTCATCAACCCGAAAGCCCCAGCCTTTCCTCCGGCCCGGAGCCGGCTGTAGGCGGCGCGCACCCCGGACCCCGTGAACCCCAGCCGGTTCATGCCGGTGTTGATCTTCAGGTAGACGGAGATTTGCGTCGCGAGCCGTGCGCACTCCAGCATCAGTATCTGCTCGAAATCGTGCACGGCCACGGTAAGCCCGTAGCGATCGACGATCTCCAAATCAGCCGCGTGGAAAATCCCCTCCAGCAACAAAATGGGTTTGGTGCTGCCCGCTTCGCGCAGGCGCACCGCCTCGTTCAGATCCAGCAGCGCATAGCCGTCCGCATCGGCCAGGGCTTGCGCGACACGCTGGAGACTGTGGCCATAGGCATTGGCTTTCACCACCGCCCAGATCCTGGATTTGGGCGCGCGGCGGCGCGCGACGCCGAGGTTGTGCCGCAAGGCGGACAGCCTGAAACTGGCACGAATCGGGCGTGGCATCTATTTCGCCGGGCGACCGGGAAAGCGGGTCACCCGCTCAGCCCTTGATGGAAGTCTTCAGCTTGCCTTTGGAAAACTCGACAAAGCTGGCGACCAGGCGCGAGCGAAATTTCTCCTTCGGATAGACCAGCGAGAGCGTGCGCGTGAGCCTGGGCGCGAGCGGCAGCGACACCAGCACGCCAAGCTGCCTTTCCTTGGCCACGATCACCTTGGACATGATGGCAAAGCCCAGGCCGGTTTCGACCACGCCCTTGATCGCGTCCGGGCTGCCCAGTTCCATCACGGTGTTCATCTGTTCCGCGGAAAATCCGGCATTGCGGAAATAGCTGTCCGTCACTTCGCGCGTACCCGAGCCGGGCTCGCGGCTGATATACGGATGCTGCAGCAGTTGCTTCGGCGTCACTGCCTTGAGCTTTGCCAGCGGGTGCGCCGGCGCGCACACGACCTGCAGTTCGTCCTCGCAGCAGTCCTCGGTGGAGAGGCTGGGTAGATGCGAAGGCGCTTCGATCAAGCCCAAATCGAGACTGTGCGCCGCGACGCCGTGTTCGACAGTCTCGGAGTTCGCCACCGTCAGCCGCGCCTTGACCCCGGGGTAGGCGACCTTGAACTCTCCCAGCACCCGCGGCAACATGAACTCGGCAATGGTCATGCTCGCGCCGATCAACAGCAGGCCCTGGATCTCGCCGGTCAACTCGCTGATGCGGGTATCGAGTTCGGCCGAAAGCGAGAGGATTTTCTCCGCGTACTCCAGCACCACGTCGCCTGCGGCGGTAAGCGAAATCTTGCCGTGTCCACGGTCGAACAAACGGGTGTTGAAATGCTCCTCCAACTGCTTGATCTGGAACGTCACCGCCGGCTGCGTCATGAACAACGTCTCGGCGGCCTTGGTGAAGCTGCTCTGCTTGGCCACTGCATGAAAGACCTGCAACCTTCTGTCCGCCATATCCCCACCCGCCTTATCAATTGTTTCCTGTATTATCCCAGCTTATTGAATCATAAATCGTCTCACAAGAACAGCTGATGGCCATTTTTCGCGATTCCAGGCGGCGACGTGATATAAAACGGCCTGCTTCCGACCACAACTACTGATTCAACCATTTCCCATAGATGAACCGCGGTTTCTACACCGTCATGGCGGCGCAGTTTTTTTCGTCGCTGGCGGACAATGCCTTGCTCATCGCGGCGATAGAGCTGCTGATGGAACTGCAGGGCCCGGCGTGGATGACGCCGTTGCTGAAATTCTTCTTCACCGTGTCCTACGTGGTGCTCGCGGCCTTCGTCGGCGCCTTCGCCGACTCCATGCCCAAGGGCAAGGTGATGTTCGTCACCAACACGGTCAAGATTGTCGGCTGCGCGCTCATGTTCTTTTACGATTATTTTGCGCTGCTCGGAATCGACCCGCACGAGATGGTACTCGCCTCCTACGCGGTAGTCGGCCTGGGAGCGGCGGCCTACTCGCCGGCCAAGTACGGCATTTTGACCGAGATGCTGCCGCCACGGCAACTGGTGATCGCCAATGGCTGGATCGAGGGCCTGACGGTCGCCTCCATCATCATCGGCACCATGCTCGGCGGCGCCCTCATCAACTCCAGGGTCTCCAGCTTGTTGCTGTCGATCGATCTGCCGCGAATCGATACCGGCATAGACACCCCGCCCGAGGCCGCGATCCTGGTGATCTCGGTGTTCTATCTGATCGCAGCGGCATTCAACCTGCGCATTCCCGATACCGGCGCGCGCTACCACCGGCAGCCGCGCAACCCGGTCGTCATGGTCAAGGATTTCGTCGAATGCTTCATTACCCTGTGGCGCGACAAGCTGGGGCAGATCTCGCTCGCCGTCACCACCTTATTCTGGGGCGCGGGCGCGACGCTGCAGTTCATCGTGCTCAGGTGGGCCGAACGCAGACTGGAAATGCCGCTGAGCGAGGGCGCTATCCTGCAAGGCATCGTCGCCCTGGGCGTCGCGCTGGGGGCGGTGCTCGCCGGGCGTCTGGTGCCGCTGAAAAAGTCTTTGCAGGTACTGCCGGTCGGCGTGGCAATGGGTTTTGCCGTGATGTCCCTGATTTTCGTCACCTGGATGCCGCTGGTCTATTTCCTGCTCATCCTGGTGGGGGCGCTGGCCGGCTTTTTTGTGGTTCCGATGAACGCGCTATTGCAGCACCGCGGTCATGTGCTGCTGTCCGCCGGGCATTCGATCGCGGTGCAGAACTTCAACGAAAACCTGAATATCCTGCTGATGCTGGCGCTGTATGCGCTGATGATCCGCGCCAATTTTGGCATCAATACCATCATCGTGATGTTCGGCACGTTCGTGTGTCTTACTATGTTGGCGGTGATCAAGCTGCACAAGCGCAACCAGAGCCGGGAAGACTCGCTGCACCTCATCGGCATGGAACGGCGCTAGGGCGCGTCGAAGGCGGTCTGAACAGGGACAACGGCAGTGCTTAGAGCGCCGCATACGGCCGCATCGTCACGACCATTCCGGTTGCACGCAAGGCCTCACTGAACTTCGGTCGCGATCTCGACGCTCATGCCGGCCGTTCCAGGGTGCACCGGCTTGCTCACGCCCTCCATGTCGCCCGGCTGCGGCATTACGTTGCCGGACTTGGACACGCGCGCCGCCACCACCACCTCGGCGAAATCGGAGAGCTTGTTCGCCGGACTCATCGCCATCGAGTCGTCGAACGAAAACGCAAGCGGCAGATCCTTCACCTTGACCCGCACCGCAGCGAGCGGCATGCGCGAGCCCTTTGCCGGTCTTGCCAGCACGAACACTGTGTCTTCGGGCGCAGCGCGCGCGGCGAGTGCCGGCGCCAGCTTGATGGTGCCGCTAAGGCGCACATCCTTGGCGGCGGCATTCGCTGACGCAGTCGCCGGCTTCGCCTGGCCTGCCTGGCTTGCCTGCGCTATCGCTGTCGATGAACCGGCAGCACCGCCCAGCTTGCCCTCGGCTTCCTTGATGCTGGCGCGGATCGAATTCTCCATTGGGGAATCCGCCGGCAGCAGCGGCAACATCCGCCTCCAGTAATCGACCGCCTTGGCGAAATCCTGCTTTTCGAATTCCGCCGTTCCGGCCAAAGCCAGCGCCTTGAGGTTGTTGCCGTCCGCCTGCAAAGCGCGCTGTATCAGTTCTTCCGGCTTGCCCGTCAGGGTCTGCCCCTGGGTCATGGCAAGACTATCCGCATAGTCAGCCAGCAATTGCGCATTCTGCGGAAATCTTGCCGTGGCCTTGGCGTAGGCGCCTACCGCCTCGTCAAAGCGCGTCAGGGCTGTGTAGGTGCGCGCGAGCATGACCCAGCCCTGGGCATCGTCCGGGTTGTCTTCCAGGTGCTTGGCCAGGCGCGCAACCATGGATTCGATCTGCTCCTGGCTCAGTCCGTGCGGCGCACCCTGCGCCACGCTCGCCTTTGCCGCATCCAGCCCCTGCGGGTTGCCCAGGACCATGTAGGCCGCTATCGCGACCAGCGGCACCGCGACCAATACGGCGATAGGCGCGACCTTGGAACGCGTGACCGGTGCGGCCACCCTGACCGCGGCGCCGGCGCCGGCATCCTCCAGCAAGCCGCGCTGCAGGTCGGCGCGCGCCGCCTCCCACTGCTCGCGCTCGATGGTGCCTGCTGCCAGGTCGGCGTCGAGTTCGGTGAGCTGATCGCGGAATACCGTCAGATTGGACGCCTCGCGCGATACCGCTGCGCCCGACCTGCTGCGCCCGCGCAGGAGCGGCGTGATCAGGATCGCGAGCGCCACTGCCGTCAGCAGCGCCGCATACACCCAGAACATGGTCATGGGCGCTCCTCGGGGGCATCGAGCAGGGAACGCACGCGCGCCTGTTCCTCCTCGCTCAACGCCTGAGTCGGCACAGAATGCCGCCGCCGCACAATGTAATAAAACAAGCCCGCCAGGGCCACGAGCAGCAGCGCAAACGGCCCGAACCACAGCGGCACCGTGGTCGCCTTCACCGGTGGCCGGTAAAGTACGAAGTCGCCATAGCGCGCCACCATGTAGTCGATAATCTGCGCTTCGCTCATGCCTGCCTTCAGCTTCTCCCGGATCTGGTTCTTAAGGTCGATCGCAAGTTCGGCGTGCGAATCGGCGATAGTCTGGTTCTGGCACACCAGACAGCGCAGTTCCTCCGCCAGCGCCATGGCGCGCTTTTCCAGCAGCGGATCGGCTGCGACTGTCGGCGCTTCCCGGGCGAGCACCGAGCCGGCAAGCACGAGCCCGAGCAGCAGGGCGAGCAGTTTACCCATTTCCATTCAACTCCTTTACCAGCGGCAGTATCTTGTCGCGCACGATCTCCGGGGTGACGATGCCGATGCGCTTGTAACGGATCACGCCGGCCTTGTCGATGACATAGGTTTCCGGCACGCCGTATACGCCGTAATCGATGCCGACCTGGCCCTCATGATCGTAGGCCGAAAGCTGATAGGGATTACCGAAGCGCGCCAGCC
>JBQMQE010000015.1:8271-37305 GCA_052172655.1 Burkholderiales bacterium | reverse complement strand
GGGATATATCCCCTCATGCTCCCCTATAGCAGTGGCGATTTCAGCAATCCTGAAATAGCCTCTAAGAAACAGTGCGGCGTCGCCATTGTGCTCGCCATGGGCGTGGTCGCACTTGCCGCCATGGCCGCCGCGGCAATCATGGTGTCGCAAAGCACCTGGGCGCGCCAGGTCGAACTCACCACCGATCACATCCAGGCGAGGGCTGTGCTCCTCGCCGGCGCGGATTGGGCGCGCGCCCTGCTCGCCGATGACCGCCGCTTGAGCAATGTCGATCATCTGGGTGAGCCCTGGGCGTTGAAATTGCCGCCATTGCCGGTTGAAAACGGCGAACTCGTGGGCCAGATCGAGGATCAGCAGGGCAAATTCAATCTCAACAACCTGGTAACGCAAGGGAAGATCAACGTGGCGCAACTCGCGCATTTGCGCAGCCTGCTGGCGACTCTGGGCTTGCCCGATGAACTCGCTGACGCGCTCGCGGACTGGATCGACGCGGACAGCCAGCCGCAGCCGCGGGATGGGGCCGAGGACGCATACTATCTCGCTTTGGATCCGCCCTACCTCAGCGCGAACCGGCCGCTGATCGACGTGGCCGAACTCGCGCTGGTGCGCGGCTTCGACGACAACGTGCGCGCGCGCCTGCGCCCCTACGTTGCCGCGCTGCCCACGTTCACCGCGGTAAATGTGAATACAGCGCCGGCGGAAGTGCTGGCCGCGGTGGTCGAGGGACTGGACCTGGGCGGCGCCCAATTGCTGGTGGCGCAGCGGGACCGGGCCTATTATCGCAACAGCGACGACTTCCTCAGACGCCTTCCGCGGGGAGTGGAGGCGGCCGCGGGCGACATCGGCGTGAGCAGCGATTATTTCATGGCGACATTGCGCGTGACCATCGGCGGGGCGCAGGCGCGCGGCAAGGCCCTGCTCGCACGAGGGGGCTCCGGCTGGCCCGAGATCGTATGGCGCAAGTATCTATGACGCGTCCGCATTAGCCGGCAGCGGACGGGCAGAAAGGGGCTGCAATCAGATGAACACCTTAACTAGAGCGACACCATGAGCTTGCTTCGAATTTACTGTTCCTTGAGCGACACGCCGCAACGGTGTCAGTGGGCGCTGATCGGCGACGGCCGCGAACCGGTCGTCGGCGCAGGCCCGCTGGCGCAGTTGCCACAGCGCGCCGAGCGCGTGCAGTTGGTGCTGCCCGCCGCGGAAGTCCTGATCACGCGCGCGCACCTGCCGCAATCGGCACGGCGCCACGCCGGATCGGTACTCGCCTATGCCGTGGAGGACGAAACGGTGGGCGACCCCGATGCGAGCCAGGTGAGTTGGCTCGGTTCGGCCGCGGACGCCGATGTGCTCGCCGTTGCGGACCGGCAAGGGCTCAAAGCCTGGCGCGACGCGCTCGATGCAGCCGGCATCCGCGGCTATGAGGTGCATTGCGAAACTCTGATGTTGCCGTGGATGGCGGGAGAGTGGAGCCTCGCCTGGAACGGGCGCGAGGGCTTCGTGCGCACCTCTGAATTGGAAGGCACGGCGACTGATTGCGGCGAACCGGATTCCCCGCCGTTGTCGCTGCGCCTGATGCTCGACGAGGCGAAAACGCGCGGCGAGGCGCCAGCGTCAATCGCAGTGTACGCGAGCGGGCCGGACTCGCCGCTTGAAATCGAGGCATGGCAACGCGCGCTCGGCGTGGCGCTGCGCCGAGCCGAGACCTGGGACTGGCGCACGGCGCCGCCAGACGCCGGCATCAGCCTGGCGCAGGCGCGCACGCGATGGCGCCTGCCCCCTGACACCTTGGCACGCCTGCGGCCGGCGGCCTGGATTGTGGGCGCCGCCCTGGCCGTGCATGCTCTGGCGCTGGTCGTCGACTGGACGCGGCTCGCGAGCGAGCAGCGCAGCCTGCGCGCGCGCATGGAATCGCGTTTCCGCGTCGCCTTTCCCGAAGCGGTCGCGGTGGCCGACCCGGCGCTGCAGATGCGGCGCAAGCTGGCCGAAGCGCGCCATGCCGCCGGCCAGCCCGATAGCGGCGACTTCCTGCCGATGCTGACGAACGTGGCGGCCGCGCTGAAGCTAGTGCCGCCGGGCGGACTGCGCGTGGCGTCCTACGAGAGCGGGCGCATGACGCTCGAACTCGCCGGAATCGACGACGCGGGCATACGCCGCATAGTCGCGCGCCTGCTCCAGTCCGGGCTACTGGTCGACAAGGGTGCCACAGCCGCACCCGGCGCAGCCCGTTCCGGCGGCGGCAGCGCAGTCATCACAGTGCGCTCGTCATGAAGGCGCGGCTGCGCAAACTGTGGGAATCGCGCTCACCGCGGGATCGGGTGATTATCGCCGCGCTGGCCGCGGTCGTCGGCGTCGCGCTGTACCTGTCGCTGGTGCAGTCGGCGTATCGCGCGCGCACCCAGCTCGGCTCGTCGGTGTCCGTACTGCGCGCGCAGGCGCTGCGTCTGGACGCGAACGCAAACGAACTCGCACGCGCGCGCGCTGCGCCTGCAGCCCCGGCGCCCCAGACCGATCTGCGCACGCAGGTGCAGGCCCAGGCCGGCGCTGCCGGACTCGCGAGCGCGTTGCTGCGCATTGATGCCAAGAACCCGGATCAGGTGCAAGTGGTATTCGGCTCCGTCGCGTTCGCCGACTGGCTCGCCTGGGTCGCTACCCTGCAGGCGCAGCGCATCCGACTTGACACCGGCCGCATCGAAGCCCTGAGCACGCCCGGACTGGTGAGCGTAACGGCCACCTTCACCCGCGCCAAATCGCAGTGAGTCGTTGGCGCCTGACCGGCCTTGGGCTCGCCGCCTATGCGCTCGGACTAATTGCCACTGCGCCGGCCACTTTGATCGATGCGCGCCTGGCGCAGGTGAGTGCAGGCGGGCTGCGCCTGGCCGAAGCCCGCGGCACGCTATGGTCGGGAACAGGACAGATCGAGATCCGCGATGCGAACCGCCACGGCGGAATTGCAAAAAACATAGCCTGGCGTATTCGCCCCGCCTATCTTCTGCGCGGAAAACTCCTCTACGAAGTCACGCTGGATCATGCAGCCAGGCATTTCCCGGTGGCGATTTCCCCGACGCGGATTGAAGTGGTGGATGCTGACATCAACCTGCCGGCCGCGGCACTGGGCCTGGGCGCGCCCAAGCTGGCCCCGCTCGGGCTCACCGGCGACATGCTGCTGCACATTGCCCGGCTTGCGTTCGGGCGCGGCTCGGTCCAGGGCAACGCCACGCTGCAATGGCGCGACGCCGGATCGGCGTTCACGCCGATCTCGCCTCTGGGTGACTACGAGCTGCGCCTCGAAGGCGACGGCGCTGCGGTGCGTGCGTCGCTGCGCACGCTGCAGGGACCGCTTCAACTCGACGGCCAGGGTTCCTGGACGAGCGGGCGCAACCCGGTGTTCCAGGGCAACGCGCGCGTAGCGCCACAGCAGCAGCAACAGCTCGCGCCGCTGCTGCGCATGATCGCCGTAGAGCGCGGCGCAGGTCGCTTCGAGTTGATACTCAAGTGACGAGGCCGCTTCAGGATTACCGAAACGGCCTCTGAATCGGGGGAGCTTGAGACGACATATCCCGCGCTATTCCGTAACGAGGTTGTAAATAAGTCGGGCTAATCTGCCCGACTCCGCGTGCAAATGCATGCGGCCGCGCCACATCTATGATTTTAGTCAAACCATGCGCGCCTTAGGTCTGATCAAATATCGACAGTGGTCGCTAGTCGCCGAGAGCACCGCCAGCGCCGACTTCACCCGTATCCATCCGGCAAAAGGGTAATAAAATATTATCGAGAGGCAAACATGAACAAGACACCTAGACAATTCGCGTTAGTCCTTTCCGCCGCGCTTGCGCTCGGCATGGGCGTGACCGGCGCCTACGCACAGGATCATGGCTATGTCATGGCCCCGGTCTCCGATAATGTCGTGGTCAAGAATCCGTTCGGCCTGTGCTGGCGCACGGGCTACTGGACGCCCGCGATGGCGACCATGGAATGCGATCCGGACCTGGTACCGAAGAAACCCATGGCGGCGCCTGTGCCCGCTCCGATGGCCGCGCCTCCTGCCCCCGCGCCCGCGCCCGCACCGGCAGCGAAACCCGCGCCCAAGCCCATGGTTGACAAAGTGACCATGGCCGCCGACGCGCACTTCGACTTCGACAAGTCCGCGCTCAAGCCCGAAGGCAAAGCCAGGCTCGACGACCTGGTGGGCAAACTGAAGGCGGTGAACCTGGAAGTCGTGATCGCTATCGGCCATACCGACAGCATCGGCAGCAAGGCGTACAACCAGAAGCTGTCTGAGCGCCGCGCCAACTCGGTCAAGGCTTACCTGGTGAGCAAAGGCGTCGAAGCCAACCGCATCCATACCGAAGGCAAGAGCGAGACGCAGCCGGTCGCCGACAACAAGACCCGAGAAGGCCGCGCCAGGAACCGCCGCGTCGAAATCGAGGTGGTGGGAACCCGCGCAAGGTAGGCTTCCGCAACCCTTTGAAAAGCCCTGCGCAAGCGGGGCTTTTTCTTGCGGGAGTTGCACCGAACGCCGTGGATGGAAGACTAGCAGGCTGTTGTAAAACGCTTCCCTGACACGAAAGTGCACCGCATCATGATGCCCTTTCAGAGGGGAGCGTTTTTCAATAGCCCTGACTTGGGGGATCTAAAAGGGAGCATCGCCCCCTTTTTCAACACACTGCTAGTGCACGCCGTGGCGGAATCTGTATCCGCCAGAACAGTGTCCGGCTTAATCCAACAAAATCCAATTGACTCGCGTTTCATAGAGGGAGAATTACACTTCTTGTCTTGACACTTCCAATACCGTCCACTACCATCTAAATATTAAACGTGGGTAGAGATGGGGGTGGATATGAAACGTCAATTACTCAGGCTTTCCCAAAAAGAAGTGGTCAACAAGAAGAAACCGGGGTACTACCCGGACGGTGGCGGGCTATATCTTCAGGTGAGCGAATCGGGCAGCAAGTCCTGGCTGTTTCGCTTCGTCCTGAATGGCAAAGAACGGCAGATGGGGTTAGGGCCGTTCCATACCGTTACGCTTGCCGATGCGCGTGCCGATGCCGTTGAATCCCGCAAGCTGCTACTCGCCAAGATTGATCCGATAGAGGCACGCAAAGCGAAGCGGGCAGGCAAGGCGCTTGATGCGGCGCGGTCTATTACCTTCAACGAATGCGCGACGGCATATATCAACGCGCACCGGGCCGGATGGAGGAATGGCAAGCACGCAGACCAATGGACGAACACCATTGAAACCTACTGTGGTCCGGTATTTGGGGCGCTACCTGTTCAGGGTGTAGATACTGGCCTAGTGCTAAAGGTGCTTGAGCCGATCTGGACCGCAAAAAACGAAACAGCAACCCGGTTACGCGGACGCATTGAGTCTGTCCTAGATTGGGCGACGTCACGGGGTTACCGCACCGGCGACAATCCGGCACGCTGGCGCGGCCACATAGATAACCTGCTACCCGCCATTAGCAAGCGGCGCCGGGTAAAGCATCACCCTGCCCTGCCCTATGACCAAATGGGCCAATTCATAGCGTCCTTGCGTACTCAGCAGGGCATTGCAGCAAGGGCGCTTGAATTCCTTATCCTGACGGCAACGCGCACCGGGGAAGCGATCGGCGCAAGGCGTAGTGAAATTGATCTTGACGCGGCAATGTGGACGATTCCCGCCGAGCGTATGAAGGCCGAGAAGGAACACCGCGTCCCGTTATCGCCTAGGACCGTGGCGATCATCCGCGAGCTTGAAAAAACGCATCAAGGGGAGTTTGTTTTCCCCGGTGGAAAGCAAGGCAGGCCGTTATCCAACTGGGCTATGTTGCAAGTTCTAAGACGGATGGAGAGCGGCGATATAACCATACACGGCTTTCGATCAACCTTCCGCGATTGGGCATCCGAGCGCACAAGCTACCCGCCCCAAGTGTGCGAAATGGCGCTGGCGCATTCCGTAGGCGATCAAGTCGAAGCTGCCTATCGTCGCGGCGATCTCTTCGAGAAACGCCGTCGCCTGATGTTGGATTGGGCGAAGCACTGCGAAACACCGAAGCAGGCCGGCGGCAAGGTAACAGCGATCAACCGCGCGGCATAAGTTTTCACCGTCCCAGGTTCGGCACACCTGGAAGCGGAGCACCAAGCGGCTGAAACCCGCCGGCGCCCCTGACCACAACGCAGCACCTTTTTGGAGAACTGCATCATGGCTAAAGCGAAGTCTAACAGCAACAAGAGCGTAACGATTCCGGCAGCGGAGTACGCGCATTACGTCGAACTGAGAGAGATTGGAAAAAAGATACTGCAGACCGTAGAGGATGGGAAGGCCAAAGACGCCGAGCGGCAGGCAGCCGAATTAGCAAAAGCGGCGCCCAAGTTCTCGCAAAATGACCTAGAGCAAATCGGCTCGGACGTGGGCCGCGTCAGTTCCTTGATTTATTCGATGCTCCACGTTTCCAGAAACATGGACGCGGAGGAGGCAGCGAGTATCGAGGCGCTTTGCGAGAAAGCGGGAACTATCGCGGATCGTTGCGCGGTAGCCTTAGGGGATATTCCTGCTTGCGGATCATGGGAGAGATGGGCAGGACAGGGCCGGTCGGACGTTGAAGCGCGGGAGGAGGCGAGCCATGGATAACATCACAATGAGCCGCCTAGACCTGGAATGCCATCTCGCTGTGATCGACGATCGTATCGAGAAAAGCATCCTGGTGATGGGCTTTCTCGAACGGTATATCGATGGGGACAGTGCGGACCTTTTGAACAACTCGATTGAGATATCCGTTGAGATGGCGAGGGATGCTCAGCACGAGATCGACAAGATCAAATCCAAGGCCGGCATCAAGGCAGAAGCGCAGGTGACGCCATGAGCAGCCGTAACGAGATGTTCGACGCGGCACACCTCAAGCTCGGAGCCGCGCACGCCATCGTAGACGTACTGGTGATGCTCAATGTCGCCAGCAGCTTGGATACCCTGAAAACCGGCAGCCTGACCGCCTGCCTGTTGCACGCCGACGAACTGCTCGACGAGGCGAAAGCGATGTTTTCCAAGGCGCAGTCTGCGAAGGCGGCGTAACGGCGCCGGCAAGGCCTGGTGAATCACCGGGACCAACAACGAGCCCGCGCACTAGCGCCAATTCTGGCAGCGCCTTCGCGAGAGGGTGTTGCCGGGGTAAGACGATGTGAATTAGATTCGCTGCACCTAGCCGCACGCGCTTGTATAATCCAATGGATTAGCCGCAAATGCAGACCGTAGCCGAAACCCCTGAATACCTGCGCCGCGCCGACAAGCTGCTGACCGATGGCGAGCGCGGGGACGTGGTGGATTACCTGGCGGCGCACCCGAAGGCCGGCGACCTGATGCAGGGCACCGGAGGCGTGCGGAAACTGCGCTGGGCAAGGGCTGGGCGGGGCAAGAGTGGTGGCGTGCGGGTTATTTATTACTTTCACAGCGAGGCGATGCCGCTTTATCTGCTGACCGTGTTCGCCAAGAACGAGCGCGCAAACCTGACAAAGGCGGAACGCAATGACCTTGCGGACCTAGTTGAAACACTGGTGGATTACTGGCTGGGAGATTGAATCATGGGCAAGGCATTCGAGAGCATCAAGGCCGGTTTGAAGGAAGCGATAGCGCACGCCAAGGGCACAAAGGCCGGCGCGGGCGTGCGCGTATATCGGCCGCACCTTGTGGACGTGCGAGAGGTGCGCCTGCAAGTCGGCATGACGCAAGAGCAATTCGCCGCACGTTTCGGCTTTTCCGTGGCGACGCTGCGGCATTGGGAGCGCGGCGACCGCGCCCCGGCCGGGCCTGCGCTGGTGCTCTTGAACGTCATTGCAAAGGATCACAAGGCCGTCATGCGGGCACTGGTTCCAAATGTAGGCAAGGCGCGCGCCTGATTCGCATTCGTCGCGCCTAGCCCGACGGGGCGAACACCGGGATCCCTTGCCCGACCGGCGCGGCTCCTCAATCAAGGGGCGTGAAAGGCGCGCGTATGGCAACGAAGCGAGGTGGTCGATCAAGGCCCGCAACGAAGCGTCCAGCTGACACTATGAGTGAGGCGAAGGTCTTGGTGAGCGGCTGCCGCGGATTTCGCTATCAGTCGCGTCTCCCAGACCGCACAGGCGAGGCCATCGTATTCGACAAAGAGATCGCTCCCGGAATCTTCACGCCGTCGGCGCCAGTACCTGATGATCTCGCCGAAGCGTACCGCAGCGTTATCGGTACGCTCGGAGTCATAGTCTATGGGTCGATAAAGAACGAAATGACGCTGAAGGTGTCGGCGCGCGTTTAAATTTGACCAGCTCTGCGCGTTGAATTTTGACCAGGGGCTTTTGCCTGCCCGTCATGAGCTGGCCTGTGGATAAGTGTACCGTATTCGCTGGTTTCGAGGTCCTCCCGTAGTTGTTGTTTCCCTTCTGACGCGACCATGATCGTTCTGGTCGCGCGGGGGAAGCCGCGTAGGGCGTAGCCCGAAGCGGATTTCCCCGCGCGGCGATCGTTCAGAATGGCTCGTCCTTCGCTGCTGTCTTGCGCTTGCTCTGCTCCCGCGCCTTGATGCGCGATTTCGCCGTCGCGCTGCTGTGGTGAAACCGATAGGATTCGTTGCCGGTTTCCACGATATGGCAGTGATGCGTCAGGCGATCGAGCAGCGCGGTCGTCATCTTGGCATCGCCGAAGACGCTCGGCCATTCGGCGAAGGTGAGGTTGGTCGTGATCATCACGCTGGTATGCTCGTAGAGTTTGGACAGCAAGTGGAACAGCAACGCCCCGCCTGTCTGGCTGAAGGGCAAATAACCCAACTCATCGAGGATGACCAGATCCATGCGCATCAGGCCAAACGCCAACCGTCCGGCCTTGCCGGCCGCTTTCTCCTGCTCCAGCAAATTGGCCAGATCCACCGTCGAGTAAAAGCGTACCCGTTTGCTGTGTCGGGTGATGCCCGATACCCCCAGCGCCGTGGCCAGATGGGTCTTGCCGGTGCCGGTGCCGCCGATGAACACGACGTTGTGGGCCGCCTCGGTGAAGGAGAGGTCGGCCAGTTCGGTAATCAGGCTGCGATCAACCTTAGACTGTGTGAAGTCGAAACCGGCCAGGTCCCGATGCACCGGAAACTTGGCGATGTGCATCTGGTAGCGGATTGAGCGCATGGCGCGGTCGGTATTCTCCGATTCGAGCAGATGCTCAATCAGCCAGCGGGAGGATTCGACGGCGGCCTGTGTTCCCTGGCCAATGATCTCCTCCCAGGCGCTGACCATTCCATACAGGCGCAGTGCCTTGAGTTCTGCGGCAATGTCACGCATCGCTCACCTCCTCGCGCAGGCTATCGTAGCGGTCTGTATCGGCAATGGGCGGCTCCGATACCGTCAGGTGGGTTTCTACCTGTTCCGGCGGCGGTGACGCCTTCAAGCGGTTGAGCACGTTCTCGATGTGCTCGGCGCTCGGATTGCCTGATTCGAGCACCAGTTCCGCAGCAACCAGGACCGCTTCCAGCCCGTATTGGGGCACGGCGGCCAGCACCTTGGCCATTACGCGATCTCCCCCTTCGTGCCGGAGCAAGAGACCGCGCAGGCGCTGTAGCGGCTCGGGCATATCGGCGAACGGGGCGCCGCTTCGAAGCGCCCCTGGCTTTCGCTGGATCAGCGGGATGTAATGCTGCCAGTCGTAGTGGGTATGGTTGCGCTCGAAGCTGCGTGGGTGACTCGCCACTACAGCGTCGTGGGCGGCGAAGTCGATGCGCTCCGGGTAGATGCGAATGCTCACCATCTGGCCCACCAGCTCACACGGTACCGAGTAACGGTTGCGATCCTCGATGACCAAGCAGGTGCTCGATACCTTGCCCATCGTCTCGACGTAGCCGTCAAAGGCGGTGACCATCGGCATCAGGCTGGGCTGCTCGTGTTCGAGCATATCGGCTATCGTCAGATCCTCGTACTCGGCGTGGCGCAATTCCTGCCACAGCGCCCGGCAGCGCGCAAGCAACCAGAGGTTGAGTTCAGCGTAGGAGCCGAATCGTTCCTTGCCGGCTTCCTGCCAGATGCGCCGCCGGCTGTCCTGCACGTTCTTCTCGACGACGCCTTTCTCCCAGCCGCTGGCGACGTTGCAGAAGTCGGTATCAAACAGGTAGTGCGAGGCCATGGCGGCAAAGCGCGTGTTGACGATGCGTGCCTTGCCCTTCTTGACCTTGTCCACCGCGGTCTTCATGTTGTCGTAGATGCCGCGTCGCGGAATCCCGCCCAGCGCGGTAAAGGCCCGCGTATGGGCATCGAACAGCATCTCATGGCTCTGCGTCGGGTACGCCTGCAGGACAAAGGCGCGACTGGCGCACAGCTTCAGGTGGGCAGCCATGACCTTGCGCCAGACGCCACCGATGACCAGATGCTCTTCGCTCCAGTCGAACTGGAAGGCTTCGCCCAGTTCAAACTTCAGCGGGACAAAGGCTTTGACGAGCGCCTCGCCCCCATTCGCGCGCCAGCGCCGGACGAATTCGGTGACCCGGCTGTAATCACCAGGAAAGCCAGCCGCCTTCAGTTCAGCGTGCAGCTTGAGCGCGCTGCGCCGATCCCGCTTGGGCCTGCGCGCGTCGGTCTCCAACGCCTTGGTGAGCAGCGCCGCAAAAGAAGTTATCTTGGTTTGCCCTTTGCGTCGCCGGTATTTCGGCTCAACACCTTCGGCCGCCTTAAGCCACGTCTTCACGGTGTTTCGCGCAAACCCAGTCTTGCGCGCAATCTCGGACAGCGTCAAGCCGTCCCGGAAATACAACCGCCTAAATCTTCCCAATTTCTCCATGGTGATCATCCCCTTTGTCCCTGCCTATAAATTAGGCAGGATAGGCTGAACACCCTGGTCAATTTTGAACGCGCAGAACCTCGTTCAAATGGTCAATTTTCATCGCGCGCCAACATTCAAAGACAACAATCGCCACGGGCAAGGCACCTATACGTGGGCCATTGGCCAGAAGTATGTTGGTGAATTCAGAAACGGGTTGCAACACGGGCGAGGCACCGTATTCGGTGCCGATGGATCAATCCTCCAAGCAGGAATTTGGAAGAAGGGGGTTTTTGCCACGGGCCGATAATCGCCGCCACATGACCGAGAGCCAGCGGGCGATGGCGCAAGTAACGCTTTCAGAATGGCGCCAGAGCGGGGTTACGTCAAGGTCTGCAACCGTTGCAGACCTGCCGCCGACTTCGGCGGTTATGGCGAGAGAGGCGGGCGTATCAGAGAGAACAATCAACAATGCGAAAGTTGTCGAGTCGAAAGGAACGGAGGCGGTGAAAGAGGCGGTGCGCGAGGGCGCGATCCCGGTACACAAGGGCGCCCAGATAGCCAAACTGCCAAAGGAGAGTCAGGCAAGGTTGAATCCTCCGGTAAGGACGCTGGCGCGCACCAGGTCAGCGCCGGCATGGCCTGGGTGTATGAACGCTACGCGCCTAAGGATTCTCCGCTCTATCAGTTACAGGCCCAGGCGAAGGCTGCAAGGCGCGGACTGCTTCGTAACGGACCAATGTGGTCATTGAAACTGGCTCGGCATCTTGCGGTAAGTGTCCATGTCGGCCTGCCTGCGGTGTGGACTGAAGGGCCACGCCTTTAATGGCTCCCACTTGCGCACCGGCAAGTCCTGCGCCACTTTATGCAGATCGAGGCGGGACTGCTCAAGTTTGTCCAGGCGGCGCTTGGCAGTTTGAGTCGCGTACTTTTTGTTTGCGTTCATGTTACCGGCCGCCGAGTATTGCCATTCCCCTATGTGGCCTAGCTGCGTTACAAGATGCTACTCGCTTTGCGGCGACGGTGCCGCGCGTCGCTGCCGGAGCGCAAGCGCGAGCCCTGGAACACGGCTGGCGTACAATTGGCCGCATGATTGGGCGACTCGCGAAAGCACGCTTGGCTGGCGGCGGCGAGGCGTAGGCTCGGGGGTATTTAAACGGTGGACGAGGCGCGGCTGGTTGTAGGGTGGCGATCGATTGAGCGCGAGATTGCAATCGCTTCCGCTCACTGTCGGAAGAACTGCTACACGTGCGGGCGGCGGGTGTGTCCTGGGCGCGTGGTGGGGGTTCACGACGGGGACACCCTTACGCTACTGGTTGGCCGGCGCCAGGTGAAGGTGCAACGCGCCCATGATGGCGGCAAATCAACCCCAACCGTGCCGAACTGGCACTCAACCGCGTAGTGTTACTAGCGGCTGCGCCCGGCTGGCGGTGCTCGCTTGGCTGCGCTCCGGCAGCGGGCCGCGTATTGCTGTCGGTTTCGGCGTGCCAATCTGATCCCATGTCACCACGGGAGCGGCACGGGGTGAAAAGCCAAACCTAAACGTTGGTAAAAACGGGGGTAGTTTCTAGGCTAGGTTAATTAATGCCTTTTCATCAATTAGTTACTTCACGCCGTGGCGGAATCTGTATCCCTTGTAGCTGAGTATCATGCCCTCGGGCGTAATCTGCTCCAGCCTGAGGCCGGGCGCCACGTCCTCGCCTTCGTGCAGCAGCCGGTTGTTGATGTCGACCAGACGCTCCGCCGCCTTGCCTGAGTAGGCATGCACCGAAATCGACATGGACGGAAGCTCCTGCTGAATCGCGAGCGGCAGCTCCGCCATCGCCATCACGGTTGGTACCGGGGCGGCGCCCGCGGCGGCGCCACTGGTGCTCATGGCCCGGTCCGGCACCGGTGCCGCCGCTTTCTTTGACGCCTTCGCAACCGCCTTGGGCGGCGGGCGCTGCCTCTCGATCTTGACGCCAGCGGTCCCATGCGGCTGCGCCAGCGCAGGTGCGCGGGCGGGCGCAGGAACGGCTTGCGTGGCCGATGCCGAATTCTGCGCATGCAGTTCGGGCTCCGGCTTTGGCGCCATCTCAGGCGGCACCGCCGGCAGCTTGCTTTGCCCCGGCTTGGGCGGGTTCGCGGCGACGGCTGCCGGCGCAGGCGCCGCCGGCTCCGACTGCCACGGACGCAACCAGCCGATCGCAATGCCGACGCCTAGCAGGAACAGCGCAAGCAAACCGTATGCGAGCAGCGCCGGCTGCTTGGGCGCCGTTGCCGTCGCCTGCCCCAGCAGCAGCGTAGGCGCCGCGCCGCGCTGGCGCAACTGATCGGATTTGCGCAAAGCATCGAGGATATACGACATGGTTATTTTTCCCCTTGCTTGCGCGACAGTTTCGGTGCGGTTTCATCCGCCACGCTGGCGAGGCGCATCAGCGTCCGCGGCCCGACGACACCGTCGGGTATCAGTCCCTCGGCGAGTTGAAACTGCTTCACCTGGCCCAACAGCACCTGATCAAACAGCGGGTCTGCACCAGGCTCCGCCGCACGACCCTGCGCCTGTGCGAGCTGTCGGGCAAGCCATGCCACCGCCGCTCCGCGCTCACCGGAGCGGATGTTCTCGCGCGCATCCGGCGGCATGCGCCAGAGCAAGCTGTACTGCCCCGACCATTGCGCCGCCAGCGCGCCGATAGCGACCGTCCTGGTCTGCGCGCCCAAAGCGAATGTGGCAGTCTTGCCGTCAAGCGCGCTCAACGTCGCGTGGAAGCTGCGGCCCTGCCCGTCGCGCAGCAGCAGCACTGCCGGCCGGTTCAATTCACGCAGTTCATCCAGTCCGGCACGGGCACTGTGACAGCGCAAACCCAGGCCTTCGGCCTGCCTGCAGGCATCTCCGCCTTGATAATCCGCGCCCCAGGCGCGGAACAATGCGGCGTATGCCAGCGCGCGGCTGTCGGCCAGCGCCAGCTCCGCCGGCCATTCCAGGGTGTCCGGCGACGCAGCGGCGGGCTTGGACTCCGCGTGCGCGGCTGCCGCCGCGGACGCAGCGACGCCTGGCTGCAGCGCAACCAGCCTGGGCACATCCTGTTCCCTCCAATACAGCGCGAGCGCGAGCGCCGCGCCAGCCAGCAGAATCACGCCGGCCGCGAGCGCACGCAGCAGGCCGCGCCGCGCCGACGGCTGATGCAACACCTCGCGCGCAGCCTGCGCCAGCGTCGCGCCATCGATCCGCTCCTTGCTCTGCGTGTATGCGCCAAGGAGCGCGCGGTCGCACAGAACGTTGATGACCCGGGGAACGCCGCCGCTCAAGCGGTACAGACGCCCCATCAGCCGGGCGGGGAACAGTTGCCGCTGTGCACCCGCTATCTCCAGCCGGTGCTGCACATAGGCTGCGACTTCCGGCTTGGTCAGCGGCCCCAGGTGATAGCGCGCGACTATGCGCTGGCTGAGCTGGCGCAGCTCCGGCCGCTCCAGCATCAGCGCGAGCTCGGGCTGACCCAGCAGGATGATCTGCAACAGCTTGCGCTGGTCGGTTTCCAGATTGGTGAGCAAGCGCATCTGCTCCAGCACCTCGGCCGAGAGATTCTGCGCCTCGTCAATGATCAGCACCGTGTGCCTGCCCTTGGCATGAGCTTCGAGCAGGTAAGCGTTGATGCAATCGACGAACACCTTGACGCTGGCGTTGCCCGACGGGTAGACGATACCGAATTCTACGCAAATGGTCGAGAGCAACTCCTCCACCGTCAGCTTCGGATTGAAGATATAGGCCACATCGCAGGAGTCCGGAATCTGCTGCAGCAGACAGCGGCACACCGTGGTCTTGCCCGCACCCACCTCACCCGTGAGCAGCACGAACCCGCCATCGCCGCCGACGCCGTAGAGCAAGTGCGCCAGCGCCTCCTGGTGGCGCTGGCTCAGGTAAAGGTAGCGCGGGTCGGGCGCGATAGAGAACGGCGCTTCGGCAAGGCCAAAAAAGTGTCGATACATGGGGCTGGACAAAGGGAACGAGTTGACATTATAGCGGCGGGCTCCATGCGCTGCCCGCCCTGTCGGCTACCGAGCGCGATCCGCCTGCGCGCGCCCCGGCCCCGTCGGTCCTAGGCAAGACGCCCGCTGATGCGCCAATCAATGCCTATTCGCTGGCGTCGCGCACCAGCTCGCGAAACCTGACCACCTCGTACTCGTCGCCGCTCTCGACCACGCCCTGCGGCATGAGCAGACAGGTCGCCTCCCCTTTCTGATATTCCATGTTCTGCCCGGGGACGAACGTGCCGGGCCGCAGCAGCACGCGCGCCTCGCCGGGCGACTCGCTGCCGTCGCCCATGAGAATGCCGGTTTCGCCGCCGGCAGCGCCGTTCACGCTCAGTTGCACCAAGCGCGCAGATTTGGCGATGGTCTGTATGCCGACCGAACCCTTCAGCGGAATTTCGCGCTGAAGTCGGCGTATAACCCCTAACACCCAGTTGTCGCCACCCTCAGGCTGCAGTCCGAGCAGACAGCCGATTTTCAGCCAATCGCCTTTGACCTCCGGGATGCCGGCGCCGAAGCCCCCGGCGCTGACGTTCTCCACTATCCAGCTTTCGGCGCCGGAGCCTTCCTCGCCTGGCGCACCGCCGAGCACGTCCACAACCCCGTCATAGCCGTGGACGACATTGAGGCGCGATTTCACCCGGTGGCGCTGGTGCTTGCGCTCCGGCGGCTTGGGCGACCAGTACAGTGCCAGATGGTTGAGCACGTCGAGCACGGTTTCGGCCGGATAACTGTCACCCAGATTCACCTGCGATGGAACCTTGCCTGTGGTCTTGACGGTGTCGATCAGGGTTTCCAGCCTCTCCAGCGCCCTGCCGGCGGCAAAAAAGCGCAGCGACGGCGCATGCTGCGGCGGACGCGCCAGGCGCAACGGCGCCTGGCTGGTGGCAAGATCGATCCAGTAGGCGATGTCGGGCTGCAGGTCCAGACGCAGGGTGAACGCGGCGCAAAAGTGCGCGATCAGGCGCTCGCACAATTCCATCTCCGGCGGCAGCAAGCAATCGGGCGAGGACCCGGCAAGCATGACCGCCTTCAGAAATTCCTGCTCCGGCGAGGATTCGCCCGCGGTGCCGGGATAAAGCGTCACCGGGGATTGTGCGAGCTTGCGCGTTTCCGCCAGGGCATAGACCTTGGCGATCACGCCCCACACCGACTGATCCATCGGCCCGTAGCGCACGTACATCCACTTCACCTGGGCGGCAAGCGCGCGCAGCGCGCGCGCGAGCAGCAGCGGCATGCCGCCCTTCAACGCGTCCGCGCCCTTGGCGCCGCTGGCGTAGAGTTCGATGCAGCCGGCGTAGGCAAGCGCCGCTTGGCGCCAGTATTCGTATATCGTCTTCCACAGACGAATTTCCTGGACTTTCGCCAGGCGCGGCGATGCGATGTAATCGCGCGCAAGCTTGCGCAGGTGCGTCTGTGCCGTCTCATCCAGCAGTTGCACCAGTTGCGCGCGATATGCCGGCTTGAAGCCTTCCTCGGCCATGACCGACTCGAGCCAATGGGTCAGTTCGTCCGCGCACTTCAAGGCGTCACCGGCCGGCAACTCCTCCAGCAGCTTCCGCGCCTCCTTGACATCGGCCATCGGGTGATCCGGTTTCTTGCTGCCAAACAGGCTGATCATCGGCGTCTCGCGAAAAATTTGAGCGGCGTCATCATGTGACCAAAAGCGCCAAGCAATCAATGCCTACGGCCGTGCTTGACATTGTTCTAGAAAGACCGGCGCGGCAGTTGCGCGCGCAAATTGCCGATTTGCGCCTCGAGCTCGCGTATGCGCTTGATCAGTGTGAGCGTCAGGGCAAGCGTCTGCGTGTCAAGCTCCAGGTCGTCGCGCAAGCGGCCTGCTGCTCGTACCGTTACCACGATATCGCCGCCAAATGTCCACTCGGCTTCCTGCGGGTTGTTCGGCACCAGAGCGCCGTATTCGACAAGCTCGCGCAGCTCTATTTCCGACAGGCCGGATAACCGCACCAGTTCGGCAAACGAACACTCGCAATGCGCATCCAGCCACATTGCATCAGCTTGTTCGAGTTTCATTTCTGATCTCCTGTTGGAAATGTCCGCGCGGATTGAAAGTCGAGCCATCCGCCAATTCCTTGAACAAGGCCCGCTCGCGTTCGCTCAGCACGGTAGGCACGACGATCTGGACGATCGCGAACAAGTCGCCTTCTCCCTCGTGCGGTTTCGGCAATCCGCGCTTTGCAAGCCGCAATTTTTGTCCGGCATGCGTCCCCGGCGGCACTTTGAGATGCACCGAGCCGCCGAGCGTAGGCACCTCGATCACGGTGCCAAGTGCTGCTTCCCACGGCGTCAACGGCAGGTCCAGGTACAGATCGTGGCCGCTGACGCGATACAGCGCATGCGGATGCAGCGCGATGTTGAGATACAAGTCGCCGTCGGGCGCGCCACCCATGCCCTTCCCGCCCTTGCCGCGCAGCCGCAGCCTCTGTCCATCCGTGGCGCCTTTGGGAATGCGCGCCTTGAACGATCGCTCGACGCGATGCAGCCGGCCGTGCTCATCGTATTCGGGCACGGCGAGATTCAGGTCCACCGTGGTGCCGCGGCAGGCGTCATCCAGGGTGATGTGCGCCGTGACTTCGTAATCCTGTCCGGGCATCTGAAAAGTGCCGCCCTGCCGCCCCGCGTGCCGCCTGCCGCCCGCGAGCCCGGCGAACAACTCGGACAAGTCGATGTCGTCAGTCGAGAACGACGCATCCCCGAACTGCTTGCCCCAGTCCGGAGGCGGCTGGAAATCCTGCCCGGGCTGATAGCGCCCCAACTGGTCGTAGGCGGCGCGCTTTTCCGGATCCTTGAGGGTCTGGTAGGCATCGGCGATTTCCTTGAATTTCTCCTCGCCGGCCGGATCCTTGGAAACATCCGGATGATACTTGTGCGCGAGTTTGCGGTAGGCCTTCTTGATCGCGCCGATGTCCGCGTCGCGTTCGATACCGAGGATCTTGTAGTAATCCTTGTATTTCATCACTCACTCCCCAATTGCGAGTCCCGCGTCACGTCGATCGCGCTGAGATTTCATGCGCCTCCAGCGGTTCGACGTGTATGGTGACCGATGCCTTTGCCAGATGGCTCGCGATCGATAACTCCAGCCGGTCGCACAGAGCGTGGGATTCGCTGACGCTGGTCTCCCCCGGCACTGTCAGATGAAACTCGACGAAGCGCGTCGCACCCGCTTTGCGCGTGCGCAGCGCATGAAAGCTCGCCCCCGCGGGCAGCCCCGCCCGGATGAGTTCCGCGGCTTTGTCGATTTCCTGCGGCGACAGGGCTGTATCCATCAGGCCGTCGATAGAGCGGCGCAGCAAATCGACGCCGGTGACGACGATGTGCAGCCCGACGGCGACCGCAATCAGCGGATCGAGTATTTGCCATCCTGGCAGGAACACGATGACCAGCAGGCCGCCCAACACGCCTGCCGAAGTCCACACGTCGGTGAGCAAGTGCTTGGCGTCCGCCTCGATGGTTACGCTGTCATGCTTTGCGGCGACCTGGAGCATGAGGCGGGCGGTGGCGAAATTCATCGCCGCCGCAAGCAGCCCGACGCTTATTCCCCAACCGAGGTTTTCCAGCGGGGCTGGATGCATAAAGCGGTTCCACCCGGTGTAGATGATGGAAGCGGCGGCAAACAGGATCAGCGTGCCTTCGACGCCGATGGAAAAATACTCGGCCTTGTCATGGCCATAGGTATGGCGATCATCCGCAGGCTGCTCGGCGATGGTGATCGCGGTCAGTGCGACCAGACCTGCGGCGAGATTGACCAGCGCCTCCAGCGCGTCGGACAAGAGGCTCACCGAATCGGTCAGGAAATACGCGCCGAACTTCAACGCGAGCGTCGCGATCGACGTGGCGATCGAAAGCAGGGCCATTTTTCGCGTAGCTTTCATAGCCATATTATTTCCTGCGCAGCGTCACTTGAGTGATCCGAACCAGGCCATTGCTCGCGCTCGGTCGAGCGCGGCCCCATTATGCCACCGGCGCGCGCCGCGGACGAAACCGCGTCCGGGCCCGCGCTATACTGCGCGTCGTCGCTTTCGGCCAACAAAAGGCTATTTCGTTTTCGACGGCAACTTGATCGTCCTGCCGGCAACCATGAAGGCGCCTCTGCCGCGATGATGCATCGTCCGCGGATCTTTCTTTGACGTGTCGAGCCACGCTTGCAACACCTCAAGAATAAAGAAACAGTATTTTGTCACCAGCTTCGCATCGACCAGCTTGCATTCCAGAGCGGCATAGCATTCGTCGATGAGCGGCGCCTGGACGCGTGAGGCGGCCGCCGGCGTGAGACCAAAGGCCTTGAACTTGTCCAGCTTACGCCCGGAAGTGTTGCCGCAACCCACAACCTGTGCCGCAAGCTCGGCCGTCGGGATGTTGATCACGCATTCCTTCGTCGCCTTTAACATGCTGAAGCTATGGTTGCGGTCACTGATCACGCACCCCACGAGTGGCGGTTCGAATTCCATCATCGTGTGCCAGGACATGGTCATGATGTTCGCCCGCCCCTTTTGGGCGGTCGTGACCAGCACCACCGGTCCCGGCTCGAGCAGGCCATAGACCCGGGACAAGGGAAGGGATTTTCTTGCCATTTCAGCACCTCGTATCGCTGGGTTTGAACGATCGCGCGCATCGCTCTTGACCAATACTGACGAAACGCCACGCCGATGCGCGCAGGCTTTAGTTTGAGCCCCGTGTGGAAGTGCCCATTGATAAAACTCAAACCATGCCCTACACCCGGCGCAAATAGGAAGGCAGTTGACATTGCGCATTATTTCGATAATACTCGAAACATGGAAATTGAATCCGCCAGCAGCAGCCTCGCGGCGCTGGGACACGCAACGCGGCTTGCGATCTTTCGCCTGCTGGTGCAGGCGGGGCCGGAGGGCGTCAACGCCGGCTTGATCTGCGACAAGCTGGGGCTCGCGCCGGCAACGCTCTCGTTCCATCTTGCTCACCTCTCCCGCGTCGGGCTGATCCGCGGGCGGCAGGACGGCCGTTTCATTTTCTACGCCGCCGACTATGCCGCGATGAGCGAGTTGCTGGCGTATCTCACCGACAACTGTTGCCTGGGCGGGCAATGCCTGCCCAGGGCCGCCGCTGCGCCAAAGCGGCGGCGCGCCGCAACCGCCCGCTGATTCTCCCGCAGCCACCCGGTTTGCCCCAGTCGTTTGAACCAGTCATAAGAGGAGTGTGCAAATGAGTACCGAAGACATCCGTGAAGTGGTGAAGCAGAAATACGGGCTCGCCGCGCTGCGGGTTCGGAGCGAGGGCTCATCCTGCTGCGCAAGCGGCCCTGCCGTGGGCGGCGGCTGCGATCCGATCACGTCCAATCTGTACAGCACGCAGCAAAGCGGCGAAGTGCCGGAACAGGCGATGCAGGCATCGCTGGGCTGCGGCAATCCGACGGCGCTGGCGCAGTTGAACCCGGGCGAGACCGTGCTCGACCTCGGCTCCGGCGGCGGCATCGACGTGCTGCTCTCGGCCAGGCGCGTCGGCCCGACGGGAAAGGCCTACGGTCTGGACATGACCGACGAAATGCTGGCGCTGGCACGCGCCAACCAGAAGAAAGCCGGCGTCGCGAACGTCGAGTTCCTGAAAGGCGAGATCGAGCACATCCCGCTACCGGACAATTCGGTCGATGTGATCATTTCCAATTGCGTGATCAATCTGTCGCAGGACAAGGACAAGGTCCTGCGCGAGGCATTCCGGGTGCTGAAGCCGGGCGGCCGCTTCGCTGTCTCCGATGTCGTCGTCACCGGCGAAATTCCTGCCGCGATACGCGAGCGGGTCGAACTGTGGATCGGCTGCATCGCCGGCGCCCTGCGCGACGCGGACTACACGGCGAAGCTCGCCGACGCCGGTTTCGAGGACATCGAACTCGAACCCACCCGTATCTACCAGGTCGAGGATGCGCGGCAGTTTCTCGCCGGACAGGGCATCGACGTGGACGCGATCGCCTCCGAGGTCGACGGAAAATTCATGAGCGCCTTCGTGCGCGCCAGGAAGCCCCTAAGCGAGGGCTGTTGCAACAAGGACTGTTGCGCGTAGTCGAATTCCACGCCGGTCGCGAATTCGCGGGCGGTCATTTTCGCTCAGGCCGCCATGGTGCCCGGCAGCGCGCTTTGCACGCATTTGCGCGGGCGGCGAGCTCAGTCTCCCTCGAACTCGCACAAGGTGAACACCTTGTGCTTGAGCTTTTGCAGGCGCGCGCGCCCGCCCAGGTCGGGGAGATCGATCACGGCGCAAACTTCCACGACCGAGCCGCCCATTTTCTCGATCAGCTTGATCGCCGCCTCGGCCGTGCCCCCGGTTGCGATCAGGTCGTCCACCAGCAACACGCGCTCGCCCTTGGCAATCGCATCGACATGCAATTCGACGCGGTCGAAGCCGTACTCCAGCTCGTAGTCGTGGCCCACGGTCGCGGCCGGCAGCTTGCCTTTCTTGCGTATCGGCACGAAACCCACGCCCAACTGAAACGCCAGCGCGGCGCCGATGATGAAGCCGCGCGACTCGATGGCGGCGATCTTATCCAGTTTCGTTCCGGTGTAGCGGTGCACAAATTCGTTGATGGTGACGCGAAATCCGACCGGATCCTTGAGCAGGGTGGTGATGTCGCGAAACATGACACCCTGCTTGGGATAATGCGGAACGGTGCGGATGAGCGATTTGATCGGCATGACTTTCTGCTCCCTACAGCATTATTCCGGCTTCAACACGCGCCCAGCCACTGCGTCCAGCCGCCGCACCATTTCCGCGTCGCGCGCTTCGGGCGCGGTGATCAGCGCGTGTTCGAGCGCGCGACGGCAGTTGCAGCCGGCCGCCCCCGTGTCGTGCTTGAGCCTGGGCGCCACTTTCTTCACCAGCGTGCGCGCCTTTTCCGCGTTGGCGAGCAGCACCTCGATAATCGCCTCCACCGTCACGTCGTCGTGATTGGGATGCCAACAGTCGTAGTCGGTGACCATGGCCACGCTCGCGTAACACATCTCGGCCTCGCGCGCGAGCTTGGCTTCGGGCATGTTGGTCATGCCGATGACGTCGCAGTTCCAGGACCGATACAGCTCGGATTCGGCCAGGCTGGAGAACTGCGGCCCCTCCATCACCAGATAGGTGCCTCCACGCGCCGTGTCGATGCCACTCTCGCGCATCGCCGCCTCGAGGTGGTCGCCCAGGCGGCTGCATACGGGGTGCGCCATGGAAACATGCGCCACCACGCCGGTCCCGAAAAAGCTCTTGGCGCGCGCAAACGTGCGGTCGATGAACTGATCGACGATGACGAACATCCTCGGATGCAAATGCTCGCGCAGCGACCCCACGGCGCTGACGGAAATGACGTCGGTCACGCCCAGGCGCTTCAGGGCGTCGATGTTGGCGCGAAAGTTGATCTCCGAGGGCGGAATCCTGTGGCCGCGCCCGTGCCGCGGCAGAAACACCATAGCCTGGCCGTCGAGCTCGCCGCACAGCAACTCGTCCGAAGGCGCGCCGAACGGCGACGATACCTTCTCCCAGCGCTTGCCGGCGAGGCCGTCGATGTCGTAGACACCGCTGCCGCCGATGATGCCCAGCACCTGCTTTCCATGATTTGCGCGCATCATTGCCTTTCTCTCGTATCGGTACCTGCAAGAAAAAGTCCCAGCAGCGCAGGTGGCCCGCCGGCATTGCCGCAACGGGCGAATAGTTACACAGCCGGAACCGGCTGCGCCCGGTTCAATTTGGTGCCGGGTAGAGGAGTCGAACCTCCGACCTTCGCATTACGAATGCGCTGCTCTACCAACTGAGCTAACCCGGCTGAGCTACATCAATGCGAACAGGAGAATCAGCGGAAGGCCACGATTATAAGCGCCGACGCGCGCGCAAACAAGGAACGCGCGGCCAGACTTTGCAAAAAAGGCGGGGGCGTGCCCCAGTTCTCGGCAGCTCAATGCCCAGGACGGGTGCGCACGATGATGTCGACGCCGGCGGTGACCATTCCCGCCGGCAGTGGCGGCAGCCCATCGATACGCACGCCTTCGGCGGGAATGTCGGTGATCTCGCCCGAGGACACATCGTAGAAGTGATGGTGGACGCTGGTGTTGGAATCGTAGAAAACCTTGTTCGGATCGACAATCAACTCGCGCACCAGTCCTTTGTCGAGAAATAGCTTGAGCGTGTTATAGACAGTCGCCTTCGAGGTCTCGGCGTAGCGCACGTTGACCGCCGCCAGTATCTGCTCAGCGGACGGGTGCCACCGTTTCTCGAACAAGACAAGCGCAATCTCGATGCGCTGGTGCGTGGGCGTAACCCCGTGCTGGCGCAGCATTTGCGCCACGCTTTCTCTGGTGCTCGTTTCTAACTTCATGTTTGCATGATATATTGGAATCTGGACTTTGTCTAATCCTTCTGTCCGACGGCACTGCGATGACTACCAATGTGCCCGTCGGCGCCGGCGTCGGACAGACAGGCCGCATATCGTGGCTTGAGCTGATGCAGGACTAATGAGACCAGGCGTGCGGCGGGAATCCTTTGCCGCGTCCTCCGCGGCGAAACAGTTTCTTGCACGATCAATGATCCGCTGAAGCCCCGTTGGCAAGCCCCTTGGGCAGCGGAAAGGTCACGCCTTCCTCCATTCCCTTTAGCTGGGTCACGCGTTGCGCGCCCAGCGCCTGCAACCTGGCGATGACTTCCAGCACCAGCACTTCCGGCGCCGAGGCGCCGGCGCTGACGCCGACGCGCTGGCAGCCCTGCAGCCACTCCGGACGCAACTCGGATGCATGGTCTATCATGTGCGCCTCCACCCCCAGGGTATGCGCCACTTCGCGCAGGCGGTTTGAGTTCGAGCTGTTGGGCGATCCGACCACGATCACGAGGTCGCACTGCGGCGCCATGAATTTCACCGCGTCCTGGCGGTTCTGCGTGGCGTAGCAAATGTCGTCCTTCTTCGGTCCGACGATGCCCGGAAATCGTCGTTTCAGGGCCTCGACGATGACCGCCGCGTCATCCACCGATAGCGTGGTCTGGGTGACGTAGGCAAGCCGCCCCGGCTCCTCGACCTCGAGCTGCTCGGCGTCGGCGACCGTCTCCACCAGGTACATGCCGCCCGTCGCCTGCCCCATGGTGCCCTCCACCTCGGGGTGCCCGCGATGGCCGATCATAACTATGCCGCGGCCCTGCTCGCGCATCTTGGCAACCTCAATGTGCACCTTGGTCACCAGCGGGCAAGTGGCGTCGAATACCTTGAGGCCGCGCGCCTCGGCCTCGCGCCGGATCGCCTGCGATACGCCGTGGGCGCTGAATATCAGCGTGCTGCCGGCGGGGACCTGGTCCAATTCGTCGACGAACACTGCGCCCTTTGCGCGCAGGTCATCGACCACGAACTTGTTGTGCACCACCTCGTGGCGCACGTAGATCGGCGCGCCGTACAGTTCCAGCGCGCGCTCGACGATGCTGATAGCGCGTTCGACGCCGGCGCAGAACCCGCGCGGATTGGCTAGCAGGACTTCCATGATCGTATTCCAGTAGACATTTGGGCCAGCGACAAGTCCAAAACAAAGGGAGGGTTCATCGCGCCGCCCGCGCCCGTCTGGCGCCGGGACGAAGGCTGTCGGCGACCAGCAGCACTGCGCCCGCGGTGATCGTCGAATCGGCCAGGTTGAACGCCGGCCAGTGCCAGCCGGCAGTGTGAAAATCGAGGAAATCGACGACGTAGCCAAGCGCAATGCGATCGATGACATTGCCTATCGCCCCGCCCAGAATCAGAGCGAGCGAGAAGCAAAACAGTTTATCTTCCGCATGGCGCGCCAGCAGCACGCCGATAACGACGATCGCGACCAGGGCGATGACTATGAAAAATCCGCGCTGCCAGCCCCCGGCACTGGCGAGAAAACTGAACGCCGCACCCTGGTTGTGCGTCAGCACCAGATTGAAAAAGACGGTATAGGCGCGCACTTCGCCGTAACCGAGGCTGGCGCTGACCCAATACTTGGTAAGCTGGTCCAGCGCCACCAGCAGCAACGCCAGAGCGTACCAGGGCGCGAGCTTACGCATGCGCTCTCGCTTCGCCGGCGCCATACAAGTTGGACACGCAACGGCCGCACAGCCCGGGGTGTTCGGCAACTGCACCGACGTCGGCCCTATAGTGCCAGCAGCGCTCGCATTTGGCTTGCACGCTGGCGGTCACGATAACCGCCTCATCGGCGGCCGCGGCGACCGGCGTTACGACTGCGCTCGAGGTGATCAGCACGAAGCGCAGATCGTCCTGCAGCGATTGCAGCAGAGCCAGCTTGCTCCCGCTCGCGCGGATCTCGACTTCGGCCTGCAGCGAGGAACCGATATTCCCGGCGCTGCGCGCCTCCTCAAGTTGTTTTTGCACCTCGGCGCGAACGCTGCGGATTTTCCCCCAGCGATCGAGCAGCTCCTGCGAATAACCCGCAGCCGGGAATTCGTCCCAGGTATGGGTGAACACGGTTTCATCCTTGCCGCTGCCGGCGAGCGTCCAGATCTCTTCCGCGGTAAAGGAAAGGATAGGTGCCATCAGCCGCAGCAGGCGCTGCAGGATCTGGTACAGCGCATTCTGCGCCGAGCGCCGCGCCCTCGAATCCTTGCCGGCGGTATACAGCCGGTCCTTGAGAATGTCGAGGTAAAACCCGCCCAGATCCTCGGAGCAGAAGCCTTGCAGCTTCTGCGCCACGAAATGGAAATCGTAATTCTCGTAGTCGCGTATCATCTCTTGCTGCAGCGACTGCGTGAGCGCCAGGGCGTAGCGGTCTATCTCCAGCCAGTCGTTGACCGGCAGCGCGTGCACCTGCGCATCGAAGTCGGCCGTATTGGCGAGCAGGAAGCGCAGCGTGTTGCGGATGCGGCGATAGCTCTCGACCACGCGTTTCAGGATTTCGTCCGAGATCGACAGTTCGCCCGAATAGTCGGTGGCGGCTACCCACAATCGCAGGATTTCGGCGCCCAGGGTACCTGCGACCTTCTGCGGCGCCAGGGTGTTGCCCAGCGACTTCGACATCTTGCGGCCTTGCCCGTCGACGAAAAAGCCGTGCGTGAGCAGACCCTTGTAAGGCGGCACGCCGTTGAGCATGCAGGAAACGAGCAAGGAGGAGTGGAACCAGCCGCGATGCTGGTCGGAACCTTCGAGGTACAGGTCGGCCGGGAACTGCAGATCCATCCCGTGCGAGCCGGCGCCAGCGATCTCGCCCTCTGGTCCGCCCATAACCGTCTGATGCGTGGAGCCGGAATCGAACCATACATCGAGCGTATCCTTGATCTTGACGTATTGCTCGGCCTGCGTACCCAGCAGTTCCTGCGGGTCCAGGGTCTGCCATGCTTCGATGCCGCCCTGCTCCACACGCTTTGCCACCTGCTCCAGCAGTTCGAGCGTGCGCGGATGCAATTCGCTGGTTTCCTTGTGAATGAAAAAGGGCATGGGCACGCCCCACTGGCGCTGGCGCGAAAGCGTCCAGTCGGGGCGATTGGCGATCATGCCGTGCAGGCGCGCCTGGCCCCAGTCCGGGTAGAAGCGTGTGTTCGCTATGCCGCGCAGCGCGGTCGCGCGCAAGGACTCGGCCGGTTTCACGCCGTTGAAGCCCGGCGGCTCGTCCATGGCGGCGAACCATTGGGTGCTGGCGCGGTAGATGATGGGCGTCTTGTGGCGCCAGCAGTGCATGTAGCTGTGTGCGTAATCCTCGGAGTGGAACAGCGCACCGACTTCCGCGATTTTTTTGACGATCTCGGGATTGGCCTTCCAGATCATCATGCCGCCGAAGAACGGCAGCGAGGACACGAATTTCCCGTCCGCCATCACCGGCGTGAGGATCTGCTCATCCTTCATGCCGTAGCGGCGGCAGGAATCGAAGTCCTCCACGCCGTAGGCGGGGGCGCTGTGAACGATGCCGGTGCCGGTATCGAGCGTCACGTATTCGCCCAGATATACCGGCGCCGTCCGCTCGTAGAACGGATGCCGGAAACCGATCAGTTCCAGCGCTTTGCCCTTGCACGAGGCGAGCGTCTCGCCGGCAAGCCGATAGCGCGCGAGGCAGGCATCCTGCAGATCCGCGGCGAGAATCAGCAGCCCGCGCTCGGTTGCAACCAGGTTGTAGACGTGCTCCGGGTGCGCGTTCAGCGCCTGATTGCCGGGCAGGGTCCAGGGTGTGGTGGTCCAGATGACGATCCAGCCCTGGTCAGCCGGCAGCTTGGCCAGGCCGAACGCCGCGGCGATTTTTTCCGGCTCGGCGAACCCAAAGCCGACGTCGATGGCGTAGTCCTTCCTGTCCGCATACTCGACCTCGGCTTCGGCCAAGGCTGATGCGCAGTCGAAGCACCAGTTCACCGGCTTCAGGCCGCGGTAGACGTAGCCCTTTTCCAATATCTTCCCTAGCGTGCGGATCTCGTCGGCTTCGTTACCGTAAGCCATGGTCTGGTAGGGATGGTCCCAGTCTCCGAGCACGCCCAGGCGTTGAAAATCCTTTTTCTGCCGCTCGATCTGCTCCGCCGCATAGGCGCGGCACAAGCTTTGCGTCTTTTCCACCGGCAGGTTCTTGCCGTGCTGTTTCTCGATCTCGCGCTCGATCGGCATGCCGTGGCAGTCCCAGCCGGGCACATATACCGCGTCGAAACCGGCCATGTTGCGAGACTTGACGATGACATCCTTCAGAATCTTGTTGATCGCGTGGCCGAGATGGATATCGCCATTCGCATACGGCGGGCCGTCGTGCAGGATGAACTTCGGCCGGCCTTTCGACGCGGCGCGTATCGCTTCGTAGATCTTGTTCTCCTGCCATTGCTGCGCCCAGTGCGGCTCGCGCTTGGCGAGGTCGCCGCGCATGGGGAAGGACGTATCGGGAAGATTCAGCGTGTTCTTGTAATCAGCCATGTTGCATTTCAATAGTTTTGGTGGATCGATTTAGGATCACGGCGCGCAGTCGCGGACAAAGCCGCTCAAGGGATGCGGCGCGCACCCGCAAGCGCTCGCCGCGAGCAAATCTTTGGCTATTTCGCAATCCAGGGCGATGCGGGCCTTCAATGCCTCGAGGTCCGGAAATTTTTCTTCGTCGCGTATCTTGTGCAGAAAATCGATGCGCAAATGCTGGCCGTACAGATCGCCGGCGAAATCGAACAGATGCACCTCGAGCTTGGCCCGGCCGCTGTTGTCCACCGTCGGGCGCAGCCCCAGGCTCGCTGCACCGTAGCGCGTGTGCCCCTGCCCGTCGAGGGTGCGAACGGCAAAGATCCCGGACAAGGGCGGCCGGTTGTGCCGCAACTGCACGTTGGCCGTAGGATAACCGATTCTCCGCCCGAGCTTGTCGCCGTGGACCACCCGGCCGCTGATGCTGTAAGGGCGGCCGAGCAGCGCTTCGGCCTCCGCCAGCCGGCCCGCGGCGAGCGCCGCGCGCACGGCCGAACTCGACACGCGCACGCCCTCCTGCGCTATCGTGGGCATCGCTTCCAGGCCAAAACCGTGTTTACCGGAAGCCTCCTGCAGCAGCGCGAAATCGCCGGCGCGGCGGGCGCCGAAGCGGAAGTCGTCGCCGATCAGTAGCCAGCGCATGCCCAACCCCGCAAGCAGCACGTGCTCGATGAAGTCCTGCGGCGAGCGGCTGGCGTAGGCGCGGTTGAAGCGGCTGACATGCACGCATTCGATGCCGTGGGCCGCAAGCAATTCCAGCTTCTCCCGCAGCGACGTGAGCCGCGTCGGCGCCGTTTGCGGCGCGAACAATTCGAGCGGATGGGGTTCGAAGGTGAGCACGCAGGCTCTCAGGCCAAGCGCGCGAGCCCGGTCCTGGAGACGCGCGAGCATCGCCTGATGGCCGCGGTGCACACCGTCGAAGTTGCCGATGGTAAGCGCCGTCGGCAACCGGCTGCGTTCGGAAAAGCTGCGGCAAACCCGCATGTTCAGAATTCGCTTTGAAAGGCTAAAATCCTGAATTATAGCGGCTTTCCACCACCTGCGGAATGCGAATCGGCGCCGCGCCGACGGCGAAACTCAGGCCGCCGCGCCGACGCGCGCCGCAGACCGGAACTTGAAGGCGAAGAAAAGCGCAGCAAGGAACAACAAGCTAAACCAGATGAGCGACCACTCCGGCACCTGCAGCCCGAGGATCGGCGGGTGCGGCGCGGTGCACTCGCCGCTCGCGTGAAACAGCCAGGGCAACAGCCTGGCCGTGGGCAGGTCGTTGACGAGCTGCTCCAGCACATCGATGCCGCAGCCGAATTTCGGGTGATACAGCACCCACACGTGGCGTATCGCGACACCCAGACCACCGAGCGCGGCCAACGCCAGCGCTGCACAATAACCGGCGGCGCCGCGG
>JBQMQE010000015.1:0-8261 GCA_052172655.1 Burkholderiales bacterium | reverse complement strand
CGGCTGGTGTATCGCCGCGACCAGCGCAATCAGCGCGATCAGCACAAACCCCGCGCGCTGCAGGACACACAGCGGGCACGGCGCCTGATTTTTGACGTGCTGCAAGACCATCGCCTCGGCTAGCAGTGCGAGCGCAACCAGCGCGAAACCCGCAAACACCCGTCTCGATTTCAAATCAATCTGCATCTTGCTGCCGTTTCCTTTTGACCTCTATCCCGATCGCATGAAGCATGAATTAAGAGGCGCAGAGGGAGGGGCACCCCCGCTTTCAACGCCCCGTTGGAGCTGCCTCAGCCGAGTTTTGGATTGAGCGTGTAGATGCCGGTGAGGCTGGCCTTGGCCAGCACGTGCCCGTCGATCGCCTGCAACACGTCGCCGCCCTTGAACGCGCTGCTCACCGGACAGCGTGCGCAGTCCAGCGCATACAGCGTGAACACGTAGTGGTGCAGGATTTCGTCGTTCCACGGCGGACATGGCCCGTCGTAGCCGAAGTAGTCGCCGCCCATATCCTTGTCACCCGCAAACCAGCCGGTATAGTCGTTGAGCCCCTGGCGCGCGCCGTACTTCGCCTCCGGTCCCGCTTTGCCGCGGGCGCTGACGCCCTCGGAAAACTCGGCTTCGTCGATCGCGCTCATGCTCGCGGGAATGTCCAGCAGGAGCCAGTGATAGAAGTCCACGCGCGGCAGGCCGGCCGGAACGCTGCGTCCCTCCTTGTTTACGTCGTCGCCTTTGCTCGGCACGTCGCAATCGTGGCAGATCAACACGAAGGATTTGGTACTCGCCGGCGCGCCGCTCCAACTCAACTGCGGATTGCGGTTGGAAGAGAGGGCAACGTGATCGGTAGCATGCGGCACCGCGAATGCGTAAGCGCCGGGAATGCGCTGATTATCGCCGAAGCTTGAGCTGCTGAGTTTCATGTTCTACCTCCTGCCCAGGAATGATTTCAAAACAAAGCCCGCAAGACATGCAAACGAAATAGGCCAAGATTTCTACGTACCGCTTGGATTCAAGGCGCCCGCTTTCAGTTCAGCCGCGCGCACACCAGCCGCAGCGCCGCAGCTTTGTCCCTGATTTCGTCCGCGTCCGGCGCATCCGGGCGCCGCTCCAGATAGTCCTGCAAGTCGGTGAGCGCCGCGCGAAAACAGTCAAGCCTGTAATAGGCGAGGCCCCGGTCGCGCACCTCTTCGGCCGCATGCGGCGCCACCATCACCATGCGCTGCATCACCTCCAGGGTATTCTGCGCCTCCTCCGACTGCAGGTAAATGCCTTTGAGGTTGCGCAGCAGACGCGCCAGAATCTGCCGCGGCGGCGCCGCCTGCAAAAACTGCGTCAGCGGCAGCGTGTCGGCTTCGCGCTGCGGCAGCACCAGAGCCAGGCGCGAGCGCAGGTCGGATTCCGATTGCGCCTCGCCGCCGCAGAAGGGATCGAGTACCAGCTGCCCCTCGCTGACGCGCAGCTTGAGCAGAAAATGGCCGGGAAAGGACACGCCTTGCAGACGCAGGCCCAGGCGCCGGCCGATTTCCATGTACAGAATCGACAGCGTGATCGGGATGCCGGTGCGCCGCTCCAGCACCTGGTTGAGGTAGCTGTTGCGCGGATCGTAATAGTCGCCCGCGTTTCCGCAAAAACCCAGCTCGTTGAACAGATACCGGTTCAGCGCCACCAATTTCTGCTTCGCGAACGCGTCGCTGGCGACACGGCCCCTCACCGTCGCAGCAAGCGCATCGATGCGCGCCAGGTAATGCGCAACGTCAAGATCGGGGTAGGCGTCCTGCGCGATCAGCAGGCAGGCCTCGGCGAGATCGAAATCTTCCCGGCAAAGCAGCTCGGAAAATTGTTCCATGCGGTATTGCGTTTCCATACCTTACATCAGCCAGCTTGTTCTATTCGGCAGCACGCCGCGCAAAATCCGCAATACGAAAGCCGAGCAGCCACAGTGTGGCAAAGTAGACGGCGGCGCCCAGGCACACTATACCAAGCAGACCTGCAATGCGCTGCTGCCAGGCCGCAACCAGCCACCAGCCCTCGTTGCCTGCCGCTCCCCACAACACCGCGGCCATCACCAGCAGCGCCAACGCCAGTTTGCAGGCGAACTGCGCCCACTCGGGTTGCGGCTGGTAGATGCGGTGCTGGCGCAGCTTGTAGTAGAGCAGGCCGGCGTTGAGGCACGCGCCCAGGCCGATCGCCAGCGCGAGACCCGCGTGCTTGAGCGGCCCGATCAAGACGAGGTTCATCAGCTGCGTCGCGAGCAGTGTGATGACCGCGATTTTCACCGGCGTGCGGATATTCTGGCGCGCATAGAAACCCGGTGCCAGCACTTTCACCAGAATCAGGCCGACAAGCCCGATGCTGTAGGCAACCAGCGCCCGGCGCGTCATCCACACATCCTCGACGCTGAATTGGCCGTAGTGAAACAGCGTGCTGATCAGCGGCACGGCCAGCAGCGCCAGCGCCACGGCGGCCGGCAGCGCCAGCAGCAAAGTCAGGCGCAGCCCCCAATCGAGCAGGCGGCTGTACTGCTCGGTGGCATCGCTCGAGTAATACTTGGACAGACTCGGCAGCAGAATGGTGCCCAGCGCCACCCCCAGCATGCCGGCGGGGAATTCCATCAGCCGGTCTGCGTAGTAGAGCCAGGATACGCTGCCGTTGGCGAGAAACGAAGCGAAAATGGTGTTGATCAGCAGCGACACCTGGGCGATGGAAACGCCAAATACCGCGGGCCCCATAAGCCTGAGGATGCGCTGGACACCCGGGTCCCAGAAATCGGCACGCAGGCGCGGCAGCATGCCGATTTTTGCCAAGTAAGGCAGCTGCAACGCGAGCTGCAGCACGCCTCCTCCGAGTACCGCCCAGGCCAGCACCAGCACCGGCGGCCGGAAATAGGGCGCGAAGAATAAGGCACATACAATGAAGCTTATGTTGAGCAGCGTCGGCGTGAATGCCGGCACGGCGAAGCGGCTCCAGGTGTTGAGGATGCCGCCGGCAAGTGAAACCAGCGAAATGAACAGGAGATAGGGAAACGTGATGCGCAGCATCGCCACCGTGAGCTCGAATTTCTCCGGGGTGGCTGAGAATCCGGGCGCGCTGACATAGATGATCCACGGCGCCGCGAAAATGCCGAGGATGCTGACCAGCAAAACCGCGAGCGAGAGCGCGGTGGCGACGCGATCGACCAGCAGCCGCGTCTCCCCCTCTCCGTTTCGGGTCCTGTATTCCGCCAGTACCGGTACGAAGGCCTGGGAAAATGCGCCCTCGGCGAACAGGCGCCGCAGCAGATTGGGAATTTTGAAGGCGACAAAGAAGGCGTCCGTGGCGAGCCCGGCGCCGAACAGGCGTGCGATCACGGCGTCGCGCACGAAGCCGAGGATGCGGGACACCAGGGTCATACTGCTCACCGTGGCGAGCGCGCGCAGAAGATTCATGGCCCCGATTATACGAAAACAAAGTTTCAGTGCAGGCGAATGCGTGAAGCGCGTTGTGCCGGAACTAAAATGCACTTGCATAACAGGGACTAAATCAGTATCATTGCGCCCTTTCGTGCTGCTTAATTGGGTTTCACCATGGCCAACACAAATTCGGCGCGCAAGCGTTCCCGCCAAGCCGACAAACAGCGGCGGCACAATTCCGGCCTGCGCTCGACACTGCGCTCGGCGATCAAGGACGTGAACAAGGCGATCTCTGCTGGAGACAAAGACGTTGCGAAGCAGGCGCTGAACCGCTCTTCGGGCATCGTCGACCGCATCGCCGACAAAAGAATCATCCACAAGAACAAGGCCGCGCGCCACAAGAGCCGCCTGGCTGCGGCCATCAAGGCAATGGCCTGACTTCAGGATCTAACTGCGGGTGCGATGCGGCCGGCTGAATGCCGGCCGTTTCGTTTTCTGCGTTGCCGCCTGCGCCTGCAATCCGAGCGCTGCGTGAGCACATCAATAGCTCATCCCAAGATGAGGGAATTCGAGCTGGAGAGGACGGCCCCGCCCTTTCCTCGGCCCCTCATGCTCGCCTAAATCAGGGGCCGTTGCGGCATTTCTGAAGCATCCGCCAAACGACGGCAAGAGTGCCGTTACTGAAAAAATACAGTTGGAACATAAAGTTGCGCTGAGTTAATCGAAGGCGTATGCTATTCAACCCATAAGCTATTGAATGAGGGGTGGTATGTGGCGCATCCGGCGATAGTAAGATATGGGTTCCGTATACGCACGCGCAGTGGGCTGATTGTGGATAAACTTTTGATACACGGCAGGGATGAAGGCGACGCAGAGCGCAAGCTGCGCCAGATGTATCAGCATTGCAGGATTTTGCAGTGCACGGTGCACAATCCCGGCAAGAGTACCGCGCTTGCTGCAGCAAGTTTAGCCTAGACCTGCAATTCGACGGGTTAAGTCGCGACGCCGGTGCCCTGCCAATCACCGTGGCAGTGTGCTAACATAATTGAAAATGAATGTCGGGCACACGGCGGCAAAATGCCGCCGTGTGCGTTTTGTTTTAACAGGGTGTTGAATAAGCGGGTACGCCCTCTTTCATATCCCCCAATTCAGCGGCTGCCGAAATTCGTTTCCCTCTGAGGTTGTCTTATCTTTACGTATAATGTTCCGTCAGGGAAGCGAATTTCAACCGCCTGTTAAGGCATGCTGATGTCTCACGTAATGAACACCTATTCCAGGCTGCCCGTGGCATTCACCCACGGCCAGGGCGTATGGCTGTGGGATGCGCAGGGCAAGCGCTACCTGGACGCCCTCGGCGGCATCGCCGTGAACACGCTCGGCCACGCCCACCCGAAGCTGGTGCAAACGCTGGCCGCGCAGGCCGGCAGGCTGATTCACACCTCCAACATTTATCAAATCACCGAACAGGAAAATCTTGCCGACAGGCTCGCTGCAATCAGCGGCATGGACAAGGTTTTCTTCTGCAATTCCGGCTGCGAGGCGAACGAGGCCGCGATCAAGATCGCGCGGCTGTACGCCAAGGGCAGGGAAGTGGAAAATCCCGCAATCGTGGTGATGGAGAATGCGTTTCATGGTCGCACGCTGGCCACGCTCTCGGCCACGGGCAGCCGCAAAGTGCACGCCGGGTTCGAGCCGCTAGTGTCAGGTTTCGTGCGCGTACCTTACGACGATCTGGAGGCGGTGCGGCAGGTGGCGCAGAACAACCGCAACGTGGTCGCGGTCCTGGTCGAGCCGATCCAGGGCGAGGGCGGCATCAACGTCGCGCATTTCGAGTACCTGCGGGGCCTGCGCGAATTGTGCGATCAATTCCAGTGGCTGCTCATGCTCGACGAGATCCAGTGCGGCCTGGGCCGCACCGGCAAATGGTTCTTCTATCAGCACGTGGGCTTTCTTCCGGACGTGGTTACCCTGGCGAAAGGGCTTGCTGGCGGAGTGCCCATCGGCGCCTGCCTGGCCAAGGGTGCCGCAGCCGAGGCATTCAAGCCGGGCAACCATGGTTCCACTTTCGGCGGCAATCCCTTCGCCTGCGCCGCCGCGCTCACCACCCTCGAAACCATCGAGCAGGAAATGCTGTTGGAAAACGCGGTCAAGGTCGGCGATTTCATCCGTGCCGGCCTTGGCGCCGCTCTGGCCAACGCAAAAGGCGTGGTCGAAGTCCGCGGCATCGGCCTGATGCTGGGTATCGAGCTCGACCGCCCGTGCGCGGCGCTGACCCAGCGCGCACTGGATGCCGGGCTGCTGATCAACGTCACCGCCGATAAGGTCATACGGCTGCTGCCGCCGCTCATCATGAACCGGGACGAAGCGCAGCAGTTGGTCGATCGCCTCTGTGTCCTGATTCTGGACTTCCTCGGCCAGACGGCGCCGGCGAACTGAAGCCGGCGACGGATCATGGAGCTGCGGCATTATCTGCAATTCAGCGATTTTTCCCGGGCGGAGTACGAACATCTGCTGCAGCGCACGCGCTGGATCAAGGCGCAGTTCAAGCAATACCAGCCCCATCACCCCCTGGTCGACCGCACGCTGGCGATGATTTTCGAGAAGCAGTCCACACGCACGCGCCTGTCGTTCGAGGCGGGCGTGCAGCAGCTTGGCGGCTCGGCCATATTCCTCAGCACCCGCGATACCCAGCTCGGGCGCGGCGAGCCGGTGGAGGACATGGCGCAGGTGGTGTCACGCATGGTCGACATGGTCATGATCCGCACCTACGAGCAGTCGATGCTCGAGCGCTTTGCCGGGGTCTCGCGCGTGCCGGTGATCAACGGGCTTACCAACGAATATCACCCTTGCCAGGTGATGGGCGACATCTTCACCTTCATCGAACACCGCGGCCCGATCAGCGGCAAGACGGTCGCGTGGATCGGTGATTCCAACAACGTCTGCAACACCTGGATGCAGGCGGCGGCGGTTTTCGATTTCAAGCTGCACGTCTCCACCCCGCCGGGTTACGAAGTGGAAGCGGAGCGCGCCGGCATCTACGGCAAGAGCCATCACGCGTATTTTGCCGACCCGATGCAGGCGGCGCGCGGCGCTGATCTGGTCACGACGGACGTCTGGACCAGCATGGGATTCGAGGCGGAAAACGAGGAACGCAAGCGCGACTTCAGCGACTGGCAGGTCGATACCGACATGATGAAGCTGGCCGGCCCCGACGCCTTGTTCATGCACTGCCTGCCGGCGCATCGCGGCGAGGAGGTCTCCGCGGACGTGATCGACGGGCCGCAAAGCGTGGTCTGGGACGAAGCCGAGAACCGGCTGCATACGCAGAAGGCGCTGATGGAATTCCTGCTGCTGGGCAAGGTTGCGTGAGCGGCGTGGCGCGCTCCATGCCTCGCGGCCAACGATATTTCACCATTTTTTGAGTCGCAAAATGTCAAACGAGACCAGCGGAGTTAGAAAAGTCGTGCTCGCCTACTCCGGCGGGCTGGATACCTCGGTCATCCTCAAGTGGCTGCAGGACCAGTACGGTTGCGAGGTGATCACCTTCACCGCCGATATCGGCCAGGGCGAGGAACTCGAGCCGGCGCGAAAAAAAGCGAAACAGTTCGGCGTCAAGAAGATCTTCGTCGACGATCTGCGCGAGGAATTCGTGCGCGACTTCGTCTTCCCCATGTTCCGCGCCAACGCCATCTACGAAGGCGAATACCTGCTCGGCACCTCGATCGCGCGTCCGCTCATCGCCAAGCGCCAGATCGAGATCGCGCGCCTGACCGGCGCCGACGCGGTTTCGCACGGCGCCACCGGCAAGGGCAACGACCAGGTACGGTTCGAACTCGGCTATTACGCGCTCGAGCCGAATATCCGCGTGATCGCGCCGTGGCGCGAATGGGATCTGGTGTCGCGCGAAAAGCTGCTCAAATACGCCGAGAAGCACGGCATCCCGGTGGAAGGCAAGAAGAAAGCCGGTTCGCCCTACAGCACCGACGCCAACCTGCTGCACATTTCCTATGAAGGCCGCATCCTCGAAAATCCGGCCAAGGAACCGGAAAAGGACATGTGGCGCTGGACCGTGTCACCCGAGGAGGCGCCGGACCGCGCCGAGTACGTCGAACTGGAATACAAGCAAGGCGATATCGTCGCCATCAACGACAAGAAGCTGTCGCCGGCGGCGGTCCTCGAAACCCTCAATAAACTCGGCGGCAAGCACGGCATCGGCCGCCTGGATTTGGTGGAAAACCGCTACGTCGGCATGAAGTCGCGCGGCTGCTACGAAACCCCCGGCGGCACCATCATGCTGCGCGCGCATCGCGCCATCGAATCGGTGTGCCTGGACCGCGAGGTCGCCCACCTCAAGGACGACCTGATGCCGCGCTATGCCGCGCTAATCTACAACGGCTACTGGTGGAGCCCCGAGCGGCGCATGCTGCAGACCATGATCGACGCATCGCAGGCGAACGTGAACGGCTGGGTGCGGGTCAAGCTGTACAAGGGCAACGTGATCGTCGCCGGCCGCGATTCGAAAACCGATTCCCTGTTCGACTCGAACATCGCCACGTTCGAGGATGACCGCGGCGCCTATGATCAGATGGACGCAGCCGGTTTCATCCGCCTGAACGCGCTGCGCATGCGCATTGCCGCGAATTTGCGCAAGCGGCAGAAGAAATCCTAAGCGTATCTGGAAGGCGATTCGCTTTCCGTTGCAGCGCAGTTGCGATGTTGCGCGGACGAGAAACCGTCCGCGCAGATCGTCGATCTCTTATAAAACCCCCGCGCCGTCCTTGCTTTTCTGCATAACCGCGTCTCCCGCGCGGATTGTTTTTATCATCGCGGTAGGGACAGCGGTTACCCGCTGCCCCCCGCACAGATCCCGGCGTG
>JBQMQE010000014.1:16982-38202 GCA_052172655.1 Burkholderiales bacterium | reverse complement strand
TCCGCAGCGTCTCAGTTCTACTCGCTCGCGTTCTGACCAGGGTCCGATGCGATCAATCTTGAGCCTCGCATCCTTAACGCGACAAAACCCTGAAATCTTCCGCTTATCGCCGCGAGCCCATTGCCGCAGGATTAGCGCTTCATGTCCGGACAACGCAAGACGACGGCGCCCGCGCCGTCTCGGTCGAAAGCCTTCTAGTTCTGCACTGCGAAACTGCGTTTCATTACTGCACATCCTATCAGCGCAGGCTGCGCAAGTAAAGTCGTATACGCAGAAGCATCAATCAATCTGTTCGATCTCTCCATTTTCCACCCGAAGCCCGATCGCAGCTGGCCGGTTTATCCGTTCGGTTGACCGTCCCCGCTTTCACATTGCACTGCCGCACTGCGATATCAACTACATGTTCATGTAGCAGATATTTGAAGGCCAAGGACCTAGTATCCCGTTAACTCTGCGAAGAGACGAGGCATCCGGCATCTGTTGCGACCGCCATGCGCTGTCGCGTTATATGGAGTCAATCATGAACCAAGTCATCGCTCAACTACGCGAAGTCACCAAGCGCTATCGGCTCGGCGAAATATTCGTCAACGCAATCGACGGCGTGGATATTGACATTTACCGCGAACGTTTTACTGTACTGAGCGGCCCATCGGGCAGCGGCAAGACCACACTGCTCAATCTGATCGGCTGCATCGATCAGCCGGACAGCGGTAGCGTCGTAATCGAGGACCAGAATATCGCGCACTTCAATGACACCGAGCTGACCGATCTCCGCCGCAAGCATATCGGCTTCATCTTTCAGAATTTCAACCTGATCCCGGTGTTGTCGGCGTTTGAAAATGTCGAATACCAGCTCGTTATCACCGGCGTGAGTGCGACGGAGCGCAAGCAGCGTGTAAGGACATTGCTAGAAGAGGTTGGCTTGGCCGACCATGCCGGGAAACGTCCAAATCAACTGAGCGGCGGCCAGCGCCAGCGCGTAGCGATTGCCCGCGCGCTCATTAAGAACCCCACTATCGTGCTGGCGGACGAACCTACCGCCAATCTCGACAGTGCAACCGGACGCAGCGTCATCGATCTGATGCGCCGCATGCAGATCTCGCGACGCGTCAGTTTCGTATTCTCGTCGCACGATCCCCAAATACTGGCGGAAGCCGATGACGCCATCATGATCCGCGACGGCCGCGTAGTCGATATCCAGCGCCTGCAAAGTCAACCGCATATGGCGTACCCGGATACACATTCAGCAAAAATCACGCATCTCGCCGGCGCGTAGCGGAGATCATCATGCATTTTTTCACACTACCGTTTCGCAATATTTTGCGCAATGGCCGACGCTCGATCATCACCCTATCCGCGATCGTGGTCGGGGCGTTGACGATCCTGCTGTTCGGCGGATATACCAATTCGATCACGCAAGGCCTGCAGACCGGTTTCGTTCGGCAAATGGGGCATCTGCAAATCCAGCGCAAAGGCTATTTCCTGGTCGGTAACGGCTCACCCGCCGAGTACGGGATCAAGGACTATAAGCGGATCATCGACGACATCGCGCGGGATAGCGAACTGAAGGACATGATCGTCGTGATGACGCCGGTCATGCATCTGTTCGGAATCGCCGGCAATTTTGAGGCCGGCGTTTCGAAAACTGTCAGCGGCGTCGGCGTGGTGCCCAGCGATCAGAACCGCATGCGCAGCTGGAACGACTATCAGTTCCCAGGCTCGGCGCGCCCGATCGCCCTGCTTGAAAACCAGGAAAATTCTGTTGTGATCGGACAAGGCGTCGCCCGCACACTGCGGCTGTGCAACGAGTTAAAAGTCCCTAATTGTCCCCCGGCAGCGATTCCCGCCAAAAAGAAATCCGGACAGGCCGCACCGGTCGATGTCATCGCACTGGCCGATGACGAGCATGCAGCCGATTCGAAACAGCCGACTGAAAATCAGAATGCGCCGCGCATAGAGCTGCTTGCCGCCACATCGCAAGGCACGCCCAACGTTGCCAGCGTGGAGGTGGTGGCCGCCGAAAACCAGGGCATCAAGGAGATGGATGACATGTTCGTCGCCATGCCGCTGGGACTCGCGCAACGGCTCGTGTATGGCAACGACGAGCCGCAGGTCACGTCCATCGTCGTGCAACTCAAACATACTGGTCAGATCGGCGCCGCCAAGGCCCGCCTGACCGCGATATTCGACCGGCTCGGATTGCCGCTGGAGGCCATCGATTTCACCACCCTGAACCCCACGTATGACCAAATCCGCGGGCTGTTCGGTTCGATCTTCTTCTTCATTGCCCTACTGATGAGCACCATCATTCTGTTCAGCGTGGCCAACACCATGAGCATGGCCGTGATGGAACGCACCGTGGAAATCGGCACGCTGCGCGCGATGGGCCTATGCCGTCGCGGAACGGCACAGATATTTCTGATGGAAGGACTGTATATCGGCCTGCTCGGCGCCGGCGCCGGCACCCTCGCGGCCATGCTCGTTGCCGCTGGTGTGAATAGCGCCAGTCTGACCTGGACACCTCCCAGTCAGGTGGAACCGATTCCGCTCGTGATTCACCTGGCGGGCGATTACCTGATGATCCTCGGCACCTGTATCGGACTGACCGTTGCCGCCGCCTTGTCCGGCCTCCTGCCAGCGTTGCGAGCGGCGCGGATGCCGGTCGTCGATTCGCTGCGGCACACCTGATACGGGAGACGAACATGTTGCATCACGCTACCCGCCATATCATTGGTGTTCTTGCCATGGCAAGTCTAACGACAATGATGAATGCCCCTGCAAGCGCTCAGGGAGGCCCGACGCCACAGCAGCTACTTGCCGAGTCCGATGCGATCCGCAACCCCGACAAGCCATTTGAACTGTCGGTCAGGTTGACCGAATATCGCGCTCGCGAGCAACGCGACAGCTCTACGCTGGCCGTGTATGCCAAGCTGGCGTCGAAAAGCGGTCAATACAATAGTCTTGTACGCATCATCGAGCCGGTACGAGACAGCAACAAGCTGCTGCTAAAGAACGGCAATGAAATTTGGCTGTTCGATCCAGCCAGCAAGGCCAGTATCCGGCTCTCGGCCCAGCAGCGCCTGCTTGGCCAGGCCTCCAACGGCGACGTGGTAACTGTCAATCTGGCGCAGGACTACAAGGCTGAACTGGCCGGCGAGGAGTCAATTCTCGACGGCGACAAACAACCCCGAACCACCTATCACCTCAAGCTGACCGGCACCTCCGGGGATGTCACCTACCACACCATCGAGTATTGGCTGGAGAAGGGAACTTCGCGTCCGGTCAAGGCACGCTTTTATTCGGTATCCGGACGACTGCTGAAGACCGCGTTCTACCGCCGTTTCGAGAATCAACTGGGCCGCGAACGCCCTACCGAGATCATCATTATCGATGGCGTGGATTCGAATTGGATCACGATGATGCGCTATTCGGACTACCGCTACCGTGAGATCCCGGATAGCTGGCTTCAGCGGGATTCCCTGTCCACGTTCAAGGACTAGTACGCAGTGCGGCTCTGGAAAGAATGGATTGCAATGGCTTGCTTGAGTGGATCAACCGCCCTACATGCGCAGAATGACGAGGCCGCCTGGCTGCCCGACTCTGCCGCAGCCGAATCGACCGGCTTGCGCCGGGCGCGCGATCGTGCCGATACGCAGTGGTTCGCGGAGGCCGGATACGCTGTCGCCGACAATCGCGAACCGGCGTCTCGCCATTCCTGGAATACCGGCCTGGACTTGCGGCTGCAAAAACCGCTTGGCGCGCATTACGAGGGCGTGTTCTCGGGCCGACTCGATGCCGATGGACACGAGGGCCAAGGCCTCAACGTCGACAACCTCAGTACCACGCTGCGCGAGCTGTACCTTCAATACCGAGCAGAAAGCGGTGCCATCGTGAACGCAGGCCGCATCAACCTCCGCAATGGCGTCGGCGTCGGCTTCAATCCGACCGACTATCTGCGTCGTGACGCCTTGACGACCAGGCGCACCGAGGACCCGGCACGCCTGCGCGAAAACCGATTGGGAACCACCGGACTGCAGGCGCAATATGGCAGCGCCGTGGGCGCGTTCAGTCTCTTTGCGGCGCCGCGCATTGGCGGCAGCGACAGCGACGCCTGGTACGGGCCGCGTCTGCATCAGACAAACGCCGCCCAACAATGGCAAGTCGTGTTAACCCCTCGCCTGCCCGGCGGCGTGTACGGCGACCTGTCGGTTTACAAGCGCGAAACCGAAGAGCCGCTTTACGGGATTAATCTTTCCACCACGTTGGGCCGCTCGACCGTCAGCTATATCGAATGGACCGGCGGCCAGCGCCCGCGCCTGGATGCGGCGGCGCTGTTTACGTCCGTGCCGACCGCCGGCACGCGCTTCCGCCAGCAAGCCGCAGTCGGCGCCACCTACACCACCGAGCACAGCCTCAGCGTCACGCTCGAATATCAATACAACGGCGCCGGGCTGCCGCGCGATGAATGGGAACGCTTGCGCGGCGACGGCGCAAACCCCATTTCCTGGGACAGGCTTTGGCAAGTGCGCGCTTTGGCACAGTCGCGCCAGGAACCGGCCACGCGCGACGGTTGGTTCATGATGGCGCAATGGTCGCAATTCCCCTTTCGCCAAAGCGACCTGCAAGCGGTTGTGCGTTTCAATCCTTACGATCGCAGCACCTTCGCCTGGCTCGAATGGCGTTACAACCTGCCGGCCACCGTGTTTTCCGTGTCGGCCACGCTCGCCAGAGGCAAAGCACGTAGCGAATTTGGCAGCTTGACCAAATCCGGCGCAGTAGGGCTGACTCTGCGGCACTACTTCTAGGATGGAGCACGCGATGCACCAACTGCGCGCCACGCCATTCGCCCGGGAACCCGTTGATCACGCTGCACCATGCCGCTGGCAGCATCTGCGCGCGCTCGCAGCAGTGGAGTCGGAACGCGAGGCCGTGCTGCGGCATTGCCTCGAAACGCACATCCTGTGCCACGCCACGATCGCGGGCGCGCTGGCCGAACTAGCCGCGCAAAGCCTGGCCAATCCATGGCTTGACGCACGTGGTATACGCGACATCGCGATGCGCGCGTACGAGCGAAATCCCGAAATCGCGGAAACTGCACTTGACGACCTTGGCGCCATCGTCGAGCGAGATGCAGCAGTCGTGTCACCGCTTTATCCGTTTCTGTTTTTCCGCGGGTACCGGGCGCTGCAATGCTATCGGCTGGCGCACTGGCTGTGGAACCGGGAACGCACGGGCCTGGCGCTATGCCTGCAAAGCAGAATCGTCGAAACGTTCAGCGTCGACATTCATCCTGCGGCGCGCATTGGGCGTCGGGTCATGCTCGATCACGGTACCGGCATCGTCATCGGCGAGACGGCAGTCATTGACGATGACGTATCCGTCCTGCATGGCGTGACGCTGGGCGGAACAGGAAAGGAGGCGCGCGATCGGCACCCAAAGGTGCGCAAAGGCGTGCTGATCGGCGCCGGAGCAAAGATCCTCGGCAATGTGGAAATCGGCGAAGGGGCCAAAATTGCGTCCGGCAGCGTCGTGTTAAAACCAGTGCCGCCGCACACGACAGTAGCCGGAATTCCGGCCAAAGCGGTCGAGCGCCCGCAAACCGCGTGGCCCGCACTCGATATGTGCCAGACGATTGCGCACGCGGAAGAACACTGCAGTACTTCGCCCCGCGCGATGCTGGAGACCTGACATGCAATCTCCACTCTGGCTCGAACTTCACTCCGCGCAACGCCGGCCTACCGCACGCCTTTACGTGTTGCCCTACGCCGGCGGCAGCGCGGCTGCCATGCGTCGATGTTTTGCCGCGCCCGCCGACGACGCTGCCTTTTTGGCGGCGGAATATCCGGGCCACGGTAGCCGCTGGGAGACTCCGCTGTGCAACCACGTGACCGAACTGGTTGACGATTTTATGCCCAGCATTCTCGCGCGCGGCGACCAGCCATTCGCCTTGTTCGGTTATAGCTTCGGCGCATTAGTCGCATTTGAACTTGCCCGCGCGTTGAGCAGGCGTGGGAGGCCGCCACTGGCGCTCGTCGTCCTGGCCGCCAAGGCGCCCCACCTAGTCGGCCGCGGCACACCCACGCATGGTTTGAACGATGCCAATTTGCTCGCACGCCTGCGCCTGCTGGGAGGAACTCCCGACGAGTTACTTGGAAACGCCGGCCTGATGGAGTGGGTGCTGCCAGTGCTGCGCGCCGATTTACATGCTTACGACACCTATCGGCCGACGGATTTGCGGGCGCTCGCCTGCCCGGTCATTGCCATTCGGGGCGCCGATGATCCATTCGTGAGCCACGGCGATGCCCGGTCCTGGCTGCGCTATGGTGCGCCGGGAGCATCCCGGCTTTATACATTGCCGGGAGGGCATTTTTGTCATTACGGGGCGCAGCCCACCCTCTCCTCCCTGATAGGCACACTATTTTCCATCGGTGACCGGCGCGGCCTGGCGCCAGCCGAAGCCTCTTCAAGTGAAGCCGGCACCGTTGCCCGGCACATCGTTCCATCAGCCCAGATCTGTTGAAAGGTATTGACCATGAGCCAGCCCTATCCACTGCTGCCGGCGATCTGCGAAGCAGTCAACCAAGTCAAACGTACTGGCTACAGTGCCGATGGCGTGACGGACGCGACCTTCCTCGGCGGCGATCTCGGGGTGGATTCAATCGAGATGCTGGAAATATGGTTCACGCTGGAAAAGCGCTTCGACATCAAGATCCCCGACCTGGACAAACGCGATATCTACACACTGGGAGATGCCGTGCAGGTGCTCGAGCGGCACCTTTCGCCACACGCTGACCAGGGCGCGCTGGCAGAGACCGACGCCTGAGGCCGCGATCATGTTCAAACCTGATCTGTTAGCTGGTCGCGTCGCCTTCATCACAGGAGGAGGCACCGGACTGGGCAAGGCAATTGCCACTCATTACGTGCGGCACGGCGCCAAGGTGGTGCTGGTCGGACGGCGCGAAGCGGTCCTGCGCGACACGGCGGAAACCCTGGCCGGCGGCATGGATTGCACACTCGCGATTGGGTGCGACGTGCGCTTTCAAGATGAAGTGGAGAATGCGATCGACCTTGCCGTTGCCCACTTTGGCAAGATCGACATCCTGGTAAACAACGCCGCCGGCAATTTCGTATTTCCGACAAAACTGCTGTCCTCCAATGCGTTCAAACTGATCATCGATACGGTTCTGATGGGTGCGGTGAACTGCACGCTGGCGCTCGGAAAGCGCTGGATCGCTGGCGGCCAGCCCGGCAGTGTGCTCAATATTCTCACCACATATGCCAGTACCGGTTCCGCCTTCGTCGTGCCATCCTCCTGCGCAAAGGCCGGCGTGGAGAACCTGACCAAATCCTTGGCTGCCGAGTGGGGGCGCTACGGCATTCGCTGCGTCGGCATCGCGCCGGGCCCATTCCCGACCGACGGCGCGATGCAGCAGTTGCGGCTGCACGAGGATCTTTTGCCGGGCGTCGATTTAAAGCAATTCGCGACTCGGCGTATTCCCTTAGGCCGCCTCGGGCGTGTCGAGGAGCTGGCGGATCTGGCTACCTTTCTGGTCAGCCCGAACGCCGAGTTCATCAATGGGGAAATCATCCGTATTGATGGCGGAGAAATTCCCAACCTTTCCGGCGAATTCTGTTTTCTTAACGACGTCGATGACAGCAAGTGGGAGGGCCATGCCAGTCGCCTGAAACGCGAGTGAACGAACCAAGCGCGCCACTTGGCGCGAACTATAAGTAGCAATCAAAAGGAGAAACAAGCATGAGCACACTGCGAAAAGAAGTGACTGAACTCTGTCTCGAAGTCATCGAAATGGAACCCAACGAAATCGGCCTGGATGACGAATTTCGTTCCTTTGACCACATCGATTCTTTAAAAGCGCTGGACATTCTCACCGCGTTGGAACGCCATCTGAAAGTGAAAATTCCGGAGCGCGAGCTGCGCGAATTCGAAACTATCAACAAGGTAATAGGTGTCGCCGAGAAATACGCCGGTGCCTCGGTGGCGGGCTGATACCACGCTTCCAGGAGACCCACAATTGAAAATCTTTGCCACCGGAGCCACCGGCTTCATCGGCCTCAATATTGTCGAAGCGCTGCTCGCGGCCGGCCACGAGGTGCACGCCTATGTGCGGCCGGCTGCGAAACGGCGCTTTCTCGACCGCTTCAGGGTTGACTGCCACATTGGTGAGCTGGGCGATATCGAGACGATGGAGACCGCCATGCGCGGCTGCGATGCAGTGATCCACACGGCCGGCAATACGAGTGTCAACGGCAAGGACTGGGACGCGCTGATCGCCGCCAATGTGACCAGCACCGCTAGTGTGCTGGAGGCTGCCCGCCGCACCGGCATTCGGCGCATGGTCTACACCAGCACCACCTCCACGGTGGGCGCAAGAAACGACCGGCGAGCATGTTCCGGGGAAAATGCCCGGCTCGACGGCTTTCGCGCCGGCTCACCGTATGGCCGCAGCAAGCTCATGGCTGAAAATCTCGTACTTGCCGCCAACAATGAAGATCTGGAGACCATCGTGCTCAACCCAGCCGAGGTGATCGGACGGTATGACCATAATCTGCAATGGGGGCGCATGGTGCTGGCCGCTGCGGCGGGCCAGGTGCCTTTCATCCCGACCGGTTCCGGCAGCTTCTGTGCGGCGCGTGACGTGGCGGCGGCCCATGTGGCGGCCCTCACCTCAGGCCAGCCGGGACAACGCTATATTCTTGCCGGGCACAATCTCGGTCTTAGCGAGGTGATTGGCATGATGGGTCAGGCAGCCGGTCGTTCAGTGGTTGCGCCACTCGACCGTTCACCTTACCGGTGGCAGGTGATGCGCGCCATGTTGCAGGAAAAAGGCTGGCTGCGTTCGCGTGGCCCGACGGCGCTTGAAGCCTACCGCATGCGCGTTTTCGGCGGACATTATTTTTTTGGCAGCCGCAAAGCAGCTGACGATCTCGGCTATTCGCCAGGTCCGATCGCAGGCGCCATTGCCGAATGCTACGCGTGGTATCGCGAGAACGGTTTTATCGATCGATGCTCCGCGGAACTTCCCGAAAATCCACCAATACGAACAATCCAATGACCCACCCAACAGCAAGACATGCGCTTGTCACCGGCGGTTCGCGCGGCATCGGTGAAGCAATCGTGCGCCGCCTGGCGGCCGACGGCACGCACCTCGCTTTTACCTATGTCAGCGACCGCAATCGGGCCGACATGCTTGCTGCGGAAATCACAAAGACGTATGCGGTCACCTGCCAGGCCGTCCATGCCGATGCCCGCGACCCGGCAGCGGTGACCGACGCCGTGAGCACGGTGCTCACGCAATTCGGAAAACTCGACATCCTGGTCAACAACGCCGGCGTGGTGCGAGACCGCCCGATGCTGATGCTTGACGCGACCGAATGGCTGGAAGTGGTGAACGCCAATCTAAACGGTGCTTTCTTCGCCACCAAGGCGGTGTTTTCCACCATGCTGCGGCAGCGTGCCGGCAGCATCGTCAACATCTCCTCGGTCGCCGGCCTGATCGGTGTGCCGGGCCAGACCAATTACTGCGCGGCCAAGGCCGGATTGATCGGCATGACTCGGGCGCTGGCGCGCGAGTGTGCCAGCCGCAACGTGCGCGTAAATGCGGTGGCGCCCGGATTTATCAATACCGACATGACTGCCGCGCTGGATGACAAGCAGAAGGCCGAGGCCCTGGCCAGCATTCCGATGAAGCGCTTCGGCGAAGCGGCCGATGTGGCAGCGCTGGTGCATTTCCTCACCACCGGCGATGCGGCCTATATCTCCGGCCAGGTATTTGTCGTCGATGGAGGGCTGACCGCATGAACAGCACACTTCCGCGTGCCGCCACAATCGCTGAGGCTCCATTGTTCGGGCCGGCAGAAATTCGCGCGACGATCCTGCATCGCGATCCTTTTGTCCTAATCGATTCCATCCTGGCCTACGAACCGGATGTGCGTTGCGTCGCGCAAAAATACGTCGATCCCGCCGACCCCGTATTCGCCGGCCACTTTCCAGAAATGCCAGTCATGCCCGGCGTCCATATCCTGGAAAACATGGCGCAGACGGCGTGCTTCCTGATTGCCCGGACAGACAAGGCACGCGGCGACGCCGACGCGCGCACGTTGTACGTGTTGGCCAGGATCAATCACTGCACGTTCAGCCGAATGGCCCTCCCGGGCGACACGCTCAACACGGAGGTGAAAGTGATGAGGAAATTTGATCGACTGACCATTCTCGACTGTACCGTCACAGTCGACGGTAACGTGATTGCGAAATCCGAACTGGTAGTCACCCGGTCGCGCAGTCAACCTGCCGCAGCCGCAACATCCATCGACAAGGAGGTCCGCGCATGAATCCGCAAAACGCTCGCCGGGTAGTGGTCACCGGACTAGGTGTCGTCAGTGCCAACGGCCATCGGCCTGACATTTTCTTCAACAACATCAAGCAAGGACGGGTTGCGATCAGTCGCGTCGAGGGACTGGATATCGCGCGATTCCCGGTGGATCGCGGTGCCGAAATCCATGATTTCGATATCGCCGACTTTTTCCCGTATGACGACAAGCTGCGCGGGGCGGGGCGGGCGAAGCAAATGGCGCTCGCCGCCGCCAAGCAATGCGTGGAGGATGCCGGCTACGACATCGCGGCCAAGCCGTTTCTGGTCGGTGTGGCGATTGGCGCCACGCAAGGCGAATCCAAAGTGCTCGAGGCCTGCACCGATGCGATCGCATCGAACCATCTGGATGACGATGCGATAGACGCGTTCGCCGACTACGCGCCGTTCAGCATATCGCAAACGGTGGGCCGTTATCTGCATGCGCACGGCCCTAACGTGATGATCCCGAATGCCTGCGCCGCCGGCAATTTTGCGATAGGCCAAGCGCTCGACTATATTTGCAGCGGCGAAGCCGAAGCAGTGATCGCCGGCGGTGCCGATGCTTTTTCACGCTATGCCTATTCGGGTTTCGCAAGGCTGGGGGCCATTGCGCCCGACGTTCCGCGTCCTTTCAGTGTAAATCGTCAAGGCATGGTACCCGGCGAAGGTGCGGCCATGCTATTCCTGGAAAGCCTGGACAGCTCGCTCGCTCGCGGCGCCCGCATTTACGCGGAAGTCACCGGCTATGGCGAAAGCTGCGATGCGCACCACATTACGCAGCCCGACGACGGCGGCATCGCGCGCGCCATGCATGCCGCGCTGGCACGTGCCGGACTGACGCCGCAAGCCGTTTCCTATGTATCCGTCCACGGCACTGGCACGCCGGCAAACGACATGGTTGAAACGCGCGCTTTGCGTCAGGTGTTCGGCGACGCCATTCCGCCGCTATCATCCGTAAAGTCGATGATCGGGCATGCAATGGGTGCCGCCAGCGCGATCGAATGCGTCGCCGCAATGATGTCGATGCAGGAGCAATTTCTGACGCCGACCATGAATTACCTCGGCCCCGACGAGCAATGCCCGGTCGATTGCGTGCCCAATGCAGGCCGGCCCGGCGTATTGAACGTCATCCTCAAAACGGCCTCGGCATTCGGCGGCAATAACGCCGCAGTGGTCTTCCAACGTTTCCCACGGGACTAGGCCATGCGTACCTCTCTTGCCATTACCGCTGCCAGCACACTGTCGCCATTCGGCATGGGAGTCGCCGCCTTCAGTCGACATTTCCACGCCGGCGAGTCGCCGCTCATGTCCGCCGCCCGGCCAGATTCTTCCTACGGCACGCAGGGCGCAAGCGCGCGAATCCCGGATTACGATCCCAAGACCTATCTCGCCAGTCGCGGAATCCGCACGCTCGATCGCCTTACCGTGCACCTCTCGGTGACCACGGATTTTCTGCATCAGGCGTTACACTTCGCCGATACGGAGGCGCGGCGCGCGCATGTTGCGGACGAGGCAGTTAGCCTGATCGTCGGCTCAACCGGTCCACTGCAGAGCATTTTCGAATTCGACCTGCAGACCATCGACGAGCCCCAGTACGTGCAGCCCGGTGTGTTCCCCAACACGGTATTCAACGTACCCGCGAGCTACGCCGCTATTCGCCGCTCGATCAAGGGTAGCTGCCTGACGCTGACCAACGGCGAAACATCTTCGCTCGATGCGCTTGCGCTGGCGGCACGTCAAATTGCAGACGGCCGCACGCAGCTGGCACTGGTCGGCGGCGCCGAAGAACTAACTCCTGCCTACGCTCTTTTCATGCAATCGTTGCAGCGCACACGCGGTGATATGGCAGCTCCGCTGGCCGAAGGGGTCGCGCTGTTCGCGCTGGAAAGCGCCGCCGCCGCAAAGGCTCGCGGGCAACCGATCCTGGCCGAATTGCAGGCTGTCACTGGCTTGTATTGTCCGGATCGGGCAGCGGGCGTGCAGGAATGTCTTCGCCGGCTGCGCAGTCAGGTCGGTGATAAAGCGCTGCTTGAAATCGATCGCGTGTACAAGAACCGGGCGGTTGATCCGGAACATCTTGGCCTGCACTGCTCGTCGATCATCGACGTTGCTTCCCAACTTGGGGACCTGGGCTCGGTGCACGGTGGCTTTGCCCTGCTGGCGGCACTGACCGACCCCACGCTGCCGCCGGGCGCCCAGATTCTGATCGTCAACGCCAGCCACGAAGGCGCCTGCGCGGCATGCCTGGTGCGGAAGAACCTGCATCTTGGAGATGCCTGACATGCATGAAGCGATTGATGCGGCAACAATTGGCATGGAATACAGCACGCTGAACGAAATCCTGCTGCAACGCGCCGCACGCACGCCCGGACAAGTGGCCTTACTGCATGACGGACAATCCTGCACTTACGAGGAACTGGTGCGCCTTGCCGGCGTCTGCCGCGATTGCCTTTCGGTGCGAGAGGTCGCCGGGCGCCAGGTTATTCTGATGCTCGACAACGGCCCGACTTTCTTTGCCGCGTTTTTCGGCGTTCTTTTTGCCGGTGGCATACCGGTGCCGATCTCACCGAAATCGACGCCGGAACGGCTCGCGTATATTGCTGCCGATTGTGCTGCAGCAGCCATCATGGTGGCGCCGGACTTCGAGCAAAGCCGGGGCGGTAGCCGCCATCGCGACTGGCTGCAGCACGCGCTTTTCATGGTTGTTGCTGATACGCCTGGGTCAATGCCGAGCGCCACGTTTACACAACCTCCCGCGCCCGATGCGCCTTGCTTTATCCAGTACACCTCCGGTTCCATCGGACACTCAAAAGGAGTCCTGATTTCGCATCGTGCGGCGCTGGTAAATATCGCCGCCTTTACGTCCGTCATGCAGGTCGATCCGGCGCACGACGTATTTTCCTCATTGATGCCGCTGTATCACGACATGGGCCTGGTGTGTTTCGGCCTGGCGCCGCTCTACACCGGAACGCCGCTGGTGCTCTACAGGCAGGAGGCGCTCAGCTTGTATCGCTGGCTGGAAGGTATCGGCCAGTATCGGGTAACGATTACCGGCGGCCCGAATACGCTACTGCAGTTGACGACGCGCGTGGTGGAGCGGCCCGAGGAGTATGCGTTCGATTCCTTGCGCATGTTGATTTGCGGTTCCGAGCCGATCAATCCCGATACGGTTCGCCGCTTCGAAAAGCTGTTCCGCAAGCCCGGCTGCGTCAAACCCGCTTACGGCATGGCCGAACTGACATTGTGCGCCACGCTGTCGGCGCCGGGTGAACCGTTACGTGTGGACCAGCTTGACCATGTCGCGTGCGGCAAGCCGCTGCCTGGAATTCAAATTCGCATCGAAGAACAGAGTGATCTGCCCGGCCTGCCACATCGCAGTGGGGAAATCCAGGTACGGTCTCCAGCCGCAATGAGCGGCTATCTTGGGTGCCCCGTCGCCGCGACTGCCTTGCCGGATGGCTGGATTGCCACCGGCGACGTCGGATATCTCGACAATGCCGGGTACCTGTATGTTATCGGTCGCTGCAAAAACTTGATTATTCGCGGCGGCGAGAAATTTTCACCGCACGATGTCGAAGCCCTTGCGCTAGAGCAGGACGATGTCCGGCAAGCGGCCGTGGTGGCGGTCCGGCTTCCTCAACGCGAAGCGGAAGAAGTCGTCGCGGTGCTCGAAACGAGCCGCGCGCTGCTCGACACGCCGCAAGCGCTCTCCAGCCTTGCCAACCGCTTGCGTGCCAACGCGCTGGAGCGCGCGGGCTATACGCCTGACCATTTCCTGTTTACGCGTAGCGGCGCCATCCCCGTCACCGACAATGGCAAGGTCCGCCACGCGCAGTTGCGACAACTGCTGGGAACCGGACCTGCGCCGGCCGGCGTGTGGATTAGCATCGGCGCACCGGCGCGCGTGTCGGTTCTGCCGGTCGAAGAGACCGTCTGATGCAACGCGCACAGCTCGTCAGCCCGCTCATCAGCGGCTGTTGGACCGACTTGGCCGTCTGTGCGCAGGCGAACCTGGGCTCTCTGCCGACGCCACTGGCCGACGCCTTGCGTGCAATCCATGCAGTCCCCGCAGTTCACGACTGCGAAGACTTGTTGCCTGAGGTAGTTGATCAGCTGTTCGACGCAGGCCTGTTTTCTCTCACTGTGCCAAATGCATTCGGAGGCGGGGGTGCGGACAATCTGAATTTCACGCACGCCATGTTCGAGGTCGGCCGGCTGGGAGCGCAATACGCGATCACTGCGGTCCCCCATCTTTGCAACGGCGTGCGATCAATCGCGCTGTTTGGCACCCCGCACATACAGCAGCGCGTGCTGCCGCGGGTGGACGCAAATCGGGAATTGATCGCCTTTGCCCTCACCGAAGACCACGGTTCCGATGTCGCCGCCCTGCGCACGAGGCTCACCGCTACTGCCGAGGGCGGCTACCGTCTCGACGGCGCCAAGCATTGGATCACCAACGTGCCGCACGCCGGGCACCTGGTGGTGACGGCGCTCTGCCCGGATCTATGCCCGCGGCCCGGCGCGGCGACGTTCGTATTGCTGGCGCGCGATGCCGCGGGGCTGCAGATCTCGCGCGCCTGGCCCAAGATTACCGCCGACGGCAGCGCCACGGTCAGCCTGTACTTCGACAATATTCACGTGGCGCCGCATGACCTGTTTGGCGAACCGGGGCGCGCCATCGAGCATTTCAATACCGTGGTCGACGGCGGACGGCTGGGCACTGCCGCTGCAGCCATCGGCATCGCAGCCAGCGCCTGCGAAGCGGTGCGGTCCGATCAAATGGGAATACCGCGCGGCATCACGGCGGACGCACTCGATCGCCGCATCCTGCTGTTGCGGGCCACGGTCGCTTGCTCGGCCCGCTTGAGCGATCTCGGATCCGCCGATCACGCCGTTACCACCGCGCTGTGCAAATCTTTGTGTACCACAGAGGCGCTCGCGTTGGCGCAGTCGCTGCGTGATGCTTATGCCGCCGCTGGCCGTCCACTTCCAGGTCGCGTGCGACGCGCGCTAGCCGAGCTGCCGCTATTTCGCATACTGGAAGGCCCGAGCGAAGTCATTAGTCTGCATGCGATGTCGGTGCTGCTAACCCGCTTCATTGACTATCCGTCCGCCGGCAGTGCCGCCGATTCGAGCGGGATCGATCTACTCCTGCTCCGCTATCGGCGGCTATTGCATAGCGCCCGTGAAGTTGCCGGCATCGCTCAGATCCAATCCATTCTGCTGCCGCTGGCCGACGCCGGGGCATGGTTGCATGCGCTGGCCTGTGCGGCTGCAGTCACCGCACAACCCGATTGCGGCATCAGCGTGCCGGCTGCATGGCACAAGCAATGGCTGACCTATCCACGCATGGCCGCAATCGCAGCGCTGCAATGCGCGGAGCAGGTTTTGCACCACCCGCCCGCTGCTTGGTGCGAACCCATTTTCTCAGCGATGCGCAACGAAGCGCTGCCAGAACTGCTGTAAACAGCACCGGATTGCCAATAACCCTATGACCTCCACACCGACGCCCATGATCCCGTCTATCGAATTGCAGCGTATCGACTTCGCTCTCCAGCATGGTTGGACGCTAGGACGCACCTTCCGCGCCACGGCCGAGGACCGGCCGGAGATCGGCATGACGTGGCTCGCGGACGATGGCAGCGAGACCACGCTGACCTATGCCCAGTTACTAGACGGCGCCGCCCGCGCGCATGGCGGCCTCCTCGATCTCGGCCTCGTGCCGGGTGACGCAGTCGTACTGCAAGTCGAGCATGGTCTTCATTTCGCGCAGGCATTCTGGGGCTGCTTGCTGGGCGGGTTCCTGCCTGTGCCGCTGTCGTTGCCGGACAGTTTCCATTCGCATAGCCCCGGCCTGCGCAAGCTGCGCGCGGTCACTGCGCAGCTCGGCAAGTACGCGCTGCTGATCGATGGCGAACGCAGCGCCGATTTCGCCGCTTATAGCGCGCGGGAAGGAAGCACGGCGCCGGTCGCGACGTTCGAAACCATGCGCGACCATGCGCCGGTTGCCGATCGGCTCGCAGCCAACAGCGACTTGCCGGCCCTGTTGATGTATTCCTCCGGCAGCACCGGCGATGCCAAGGGAGTCATCCTCAGTCATGGCAACCTGCTGCACAATATCCGCCAGATCGCCACGCGCTCGGCCATCGGCGCGGGCGACAAATCGCTTAGCTGGCTGCCGTACACCCACGACATGGGCCTGATTTTATTCCATGTGGCGCACTGCATCACCGCGGTTCATCAAGTGAAGATGAGTCCGTTCAGCTTCATGCGTGATCCGCTCGGCTATCTGCGCGCGCTGGACCGCCATCGCGCCACGATAAGCGGCCAACCCAATTTCGGTTTTGCCCATATTTTGCGTCACGTGCGCGGCGCCGATTTGGGCGGACTCGATTTGTCGGCGTTGCGCCTGATTTACAACGGCGCCGAGCCGATTTCCGCCGCGCTATGCCGCGAATTTACAGCCACCCTGTCGGTCGCGCGGCTCGACCCGCATGCGATTTCACCGGGTTACGGCATTGCCGAAGCCTGTGTATGCGCGACCCAGCATCAGTGGGGCAGCCCGCTGGATCGCTCGGTCTGCCCAACCATCCACGCCAGCCGAACCGCATTGGCCGCAGGCCGGGTCGAGCCTAGCGTGGCGGGTGACGTCGACGCGCAGGAACTGGTCAATCTCGGTCCCGCGATGCCGGGCATGCGCATACGAGCGGTTGACCAGCAGGGCAATCTGCTGTCCGACGGCAAGGTCGGCGCGCTACAGTTACACGGCCCTAACGTCACGGGCGGGTATTTCGGCCGCACGCAAGATGCGCGGATTCTGCCCGATGGCTGGATCGACAGCGGCGATCTGGGCTTCTTGCTGAATGGCGATGTGTTCATCACCGGTCGGCACAAGGATGTGATTTTCGTCAACGGTGTCAACTACTACGCGCATGACATCGAAACGCTGATCGAAGAAGCATGCGGTTTCGCGACTGGCGAAGTGGCGGCATGCGCCTGTCGCAGCGAAGACGGTGAGCGCGAGCGCATCGCAGTCTTTGTGCGCGCCGCCAAACTGGACGCACCGATCCTGGATCGTCTCGCCGATGTGCAGCACCTGCTCGGGCAACGCCTGAGCTTCAGCGTGTCCGATTTGATCGCATTGCCGAGCCTGCCGAAAACCAGCAGCGGCAAGCTGCAGCGTCATGAACTGGCGGCCCGCCTTGGCGCAGGCGAGTTCGACCGGCTTGCGGCGCGCATCCGATCCGAGCTCAATGCGCGCACACGGATCGCGCCCGCCGGCACGCCGGCCGAAACCATGCTCGCCGCTGCCTGCGCCGGCTGGCTCGGGGTACCAGCCGCAGCGGTCAGCGTCACCAGTGGCTGGCTGGAACTGGCGGGCGACTCGTTGCGGCTGGCGGAATGGCTGGCGCTGCTGCAGCGGCAGGCAAACGAACCGACAGGTGATAAACGCTGGGCGGCGTTGCTGCTGGCAAACCTGTATAGCTACCCGAGCATCCGGGAACTTGCCGGCTATCTCGACGCTGGCGGCGCCAACAGCAATACCCCTCCGCAACGCAGCGCCGCCGACCGGCATGCCCTTTCGCGCGGCCAACGCGACCTGTGGTTCCTGCATCACTGGGATGCTGGGTCCGCTTACAACGAGGCGTATACCTGCGAGATCCAGATAGCGCTCGACACCGCACGATTCCAGGCCGCTTTGCAAACGACGGTCAGTCACTCGAGCGCGCTGCGCACGCGGTTCCGATCCCATTCCGGCGGCGCGATCGAACAGCTCATCCTGGCCGAACTGCCGGTGCAGCTCGCGCAGGTTTCGCTCGATGCCGACGCCGATTTGGCGGCGGCATTTCGCGTGCTGGCGGAGCGCCGCTTCGACCTTGAAGGCGAACCCGCTTTCCGCTTCGTCTTGTACCGGCATGGCCCGGCGCGATTCACCTTCGGCTTCGTGTTTCCGCACATCGCGATGGATGGCTGGGGCATCGGGCTTTTTCTGGAAGTGCTGCTCAGCGCCTACGAACAGCCAGGCGCGCCGTTCGCCGAAGAGACCCTGCGTCCGATCGATTATTACGCATGGGTGGAACGCGAACGTCAGGGCGCACGCGGCATCGCCGCAGCCGCGTACTGGCAATCCCTATTCGCGGTACCGGCTGCGCAGTACCAGCTTGGGCGCCCTGGCATGGCGCAGCAAACAAACCCAAACGCGGGCCTGTTGGTCGAGCCGTTGCCGACGCCCCAGCTTGAGCGTTTGCAGCGTGCCGCCCGCGCCTGGGGATTAACGCCCTATCAGTTCGCACTGACCGGGTATTTATTGCTGCTGGCGCAGGAAACAGGCGTGGCCGACATGACCATCGGCGTCACCGTCTCGGGCCGTTCCGACGTGCTCGCACTCAATGTGGCGGGCTATCTCGCCAACACGCTAGCGGTGCGGGTAGACACGCGCGAGCAGCGCACCGTGCGCGATCTCGGTTACGCCGTACGCCAACAGATGGATGAACTGTTGCGCTACCAGGATTTCCCGCTGTCCGAATTTTTCGATAGCCAAGGCAGCGGCCGGCCGCCTTACGCTGCTGCTTTTTCGATGCTGCCCGGGCCGCATTTGCGGTCGACGCCGGCTGCCGCAGAGACGGCGCTCTCGTTCACGCACCCGCAGCGTTACCGCTCGGCCGCGAAAATCGATTTGCTGCTGAATATCGAAACCGGTCCCGACAGTTGGCTGCTCTATTGGGAATACGACGCGAACCGCATCGATCACGCGCTGGCGTCGGACCGGCACGCCCGGCTGCTCGCGCTGTGGGATCTGATGGCGAGCCATGCCGATACGCTGGTCAGCCACACCCGTCTGGCAGGCGAAGCGGATCGCGTCGCGCACGCCGCATTCACGAATGCGGCAAGGACCTCGCCGCATCGCATGTGTGCCACCGATTATTTCAGTGCGCAGGCCAGGCTCGTCCCAGACCGCATTGCGCTCGCCGACGGCGAACGCAGCATGAACTACCGAGAATTAGCGCAGCAAGCCGGACGGCTCGCCGGCTACCTGCGTGAAAACGGCGCGCGGCCGGGGTGCCACGTCCTGGTATTGCTGCCGAAATCGATCGACCTCGGACTCGCAACGCTCGGCGTGTTGCTAGCGGGCGCCAGTTATGTGCCATGCGACACCAGCTACCCGCCGGATCGCATTCGGCGCGTGGCGGAAGCAGCTGGCGCCGACCTCGTTATCACCGTGGCGGAAGAACTGGCAAAGCTTGCAGAAATACGGTTCACGACGATCGTCTGCCTGGATGCCTGCGATACGCCGCCGCTTGGAGCCAAGCTGCTCAGCGACGCGCGCAGCGCGGTATGCGTGGAGCCCAGCCGTCCATGGCAGATCGAATCCCTGGCACGCGGCGACGATCCGATCTACCTGCATTTCACCTCCGGCACCACCGGTGCGCCGAAAGGCATCGTCAATAGCCATCGCAGCGTGTGTCACTTGATCGACTGGTATCTCGACGCCGGAATCTATCGTGCCGGAGACAAGATCCCGCAACTGGTGTCGTATGCATTCGAAGCGTATGTCGGCGAACTGCTGCCGACTCTCGCCGCCGGCGCAACGCTGTACACGCTGCCGCCGCTGAACATGCTGGCGCCCGCCGCCGTGCTGGAAATCTTCCGCCGAGAACAGTTCACCGTCGCCACGATATCCCCCAGTTACGCGCTCCAATTGTTCCGGCCCGACGCCGCCGCAGAAGCGCTACCGGCACTGCGTTGTCTGCTTTTTGGCGGCGAGCCACTGCTGCCGGCGCAGGTCGCGGCAGTCCGTAGCCGGCTGGACGATGCAGTAACGCTCATCAACGCCTATGGCCCGACCGAAACCACGGTGCACGCCACCTGCTGGACCGTTCCGCAATTAGTGCAGGATATCGCCGTCGGCAGGCCGCTTCCGGGCAAGAGGATTCTCGTGGTGGATGATGCCGGTTTCCTCTGCCCGCCCGGCGTCTCGGGTGAAATCTGGATCGGCGGCAGTGGCCTGGCATCGTGCTATCACGCTGACCCTGCGCGGACGAGCGAGAGCTTCGTGCAAGTCGAGTATGCAGCGAACCGTATCGACCGTTTCTATCGCACCGGCGATCTCGGGACGATCGGCATCGACGGCGTGCTCAGGATCGCCGGCCGGCGCGATCTGCAAGTGAAGATACACGGACAGCGGGTCGAAACCGGCGAGGTGGAGATGGCGCTCGGCGCGCTGCCCGGCGTGCGCGAGGCCGCCGCGCTGGCGCATGAATACCGCCCCGGCCAACACCGGCTGGTGGCATTCATCTGCGGCGACGAATTGCCCGACGATATGACCCTTGGCAGGTTACTGCGGGAACGTCTGCCGGCTTACATGATCCCCGCCCGTTACGAGCGGCTGGACAAGCTCCCCACATCGCACAATTCCAAGGTCGACCGGCCCGCACTGGAACGGCGCTGCAGCGAACTGGAAGCCGCCAGCGCAACACACGACGAATCCCCTCTCACATCACTTTATATGTCGTCCATGGATCAAACCCTGAATGCACTGACAACGGCCTGGGAAAAAGTGCTTCGCCGCCAAAGGGCGGAACCCGACGCCAATTTTTTCACCAGCGGCGGCGATTCTATCCTGGCGCTGGAACTGGTTTCGGAACTCGCTGAAAACGGCTATAGCATGACGCCGAAAGAGATTTTCACGCATCCGACACTGGCGGCGCAAGCCGCGTTACTCCGAACGCGAAGCACCGCCCAGGCGCAGCCGGAAGCGGCGCAAAGCGTGAGCGGCACGGTCGCGCTCACGCCGATCCAGCTTTGGTTCTTCGAGCAGAATTACGCGCATCCGGCGCACTGGCATCAAT
>JBQMQE010000014.1:13932-16972 GCA_052172655.1 Burkholderiales bacterium | reverse complement strand
CGGTTGAAGTGGCGTTGCCCGGCGCGGTGGATCAGGCGGCGCTCCGGCGGGCGCTGGTGTCGGTGGTGTCTCGCCACGATCAATTGCGCGCCGGCTTCCGGCATCGGCGCGGGGGCGTACAGCAATTCGTGCAGGAAACCTGCCCCGAGGTCGATCTGCAGGTAGTGGATGCGCGCGGCGCGACCGAGCCCGAACGCGCGGTGCGCGAACTCGGTGCGGCACTCGCGGCTGCCATCGCGCTTGCCGGACCGCTCCACGCGGCCGGGCTGGTGCAGCTCGACGGCAGCAACCGTCTGATCTGGGTAATCCACCACTTGGTGGTGGATACTGTGAGCTGGCGGATCCTGCTGCGTGATCTGGAGGATGCATACCATGCGTTGAGTCAGGGAAAAGAGCCGCGCGCGGTGGCGAAAACCACCTCCTACCAGCGTTTCGCCGACCAACTGGAACAGAACGCCGCAAGCGCCGCAGATTTGACCGAAGAATATATCTACTGGTCGCGTCACCTGCTGCCAGGTGCCCCGCGCACCGCCCTGGCGACGCCCGAAGCCCGCATGGCAGCGGCGTTTTTCACTTACCGCACAGTCTACGTCGTCCTCTCATCCTCGCAGACGGCCCTGCTGGCGGGAGCGGAACGACCGCTCGGCCGCGTCGAACCGGTCGACAACGTCCTGGCATTGATCGCTCGCGCGCTGATGCGCTGGCTCAACCGGAGCGATATCGTGTTCGATCTCGAGAGCCATGCGCGTCTCGATCCGGGTGCCGGGATCGACCTCACGCGCACCGTCGGTTGGTTCACCGCGCTCTACCCGTTTCATGTGGCGGCCGACGCGGCGGACAACGCACTGACAACGCTGGACCAGGTAAGGCGCGCGCGCGCTGGCATACCGAACGAAGGCCGAGGCTTCGGCGTATTGCGCTATCTTTCAGCGGATGCCGCGGTACAGGATGCCTTTTCGGATTACCGTGCACCCGACGTCAACGTCAACTACCTGGGAGTGCTCGACGGCCCCGCTGCCGGACAAGGATGGCAGTTGCTGCCGTCGCAGGTTCAAAATTTCAACGCTGCCGATCATGCACCTTATGTGCTGGTCGTGCAGGCGTACCAGCGCAACGGCTGCCTGCATTTCGAACTGTCGGCGAGCGCCGAACTTATGGCAACCGAAAAGCTTGAAGCCCTGGCCGCTGCCATCGAAAACGAAGCCGAGGCATTAGCCGCCGCGTCGATCCGCCACTCAGGTCCGCTCGCAAGCGATTTCGAGCTGGTCCAACTCGACCCGGCGGCACTTGACCGGCTTCCGGCTGGCACCGCAGACGTGTATCCAATGACACCGATGCAGGAAGCGATGTATTTCCATACCGCCAGCAATCCGGATTCCGCGCTCTACCATGAACAGACCGTCTATCGCTATCACGGGCGCCTCGACCGCGCACTGCTGGAAACCGCATTGAACCGACTAGTGGCGCGCCATGAGATGCTGCGCACCGTGTTTTGCATCACCGGGTTCCCCCAGCCGTTGCAGATCGTGTTGAACCAGGCCGGCACAGTCGTCGGCGAATTGGACGGCAGCGAGCCAGAGTCGGTGACGCGCTTTCTCGCCGAAGAACGGCAGAGCGGTCGTTTCGTTCCCGACGTATGGCCCCAGTTTCGCCTCAGCCTGTTTACCGGCAGCGCCGATTGCCGCCTCGTGTTTTCGTTTCACCATATCCTGCTGGATGGCTGGAGCCAGGCCAATCTCATCAGGGAACTGTTTGACAACTACAGCGCACTCGCCGCCGGCGGCACGATAGCCGCACCCGCGCCCGGCAGCCGATTCCGGGATCATGTCGTCCGCCTGCAAAAAATGGCAGCCGATGCCGAAGCCCGGGCCTACTGGGCCGATGCGCTGGCATTCGCTCCAACCAACGAACTGCCGCTTGATTTCGTCAAGCCGGATCAGCGCAATTGCATCGGCGAAAAAGCCATGCGAAGCGCGAGCCCGGAAACCGTCGAAGCGCTGGAATCTTTTGCTGCCAACCAGGCGACCACGGTCAACGCCGTGTGCCTTGCCGTGTATTGGTATTTGCTGCATACCTTGTGCGGCGGTGAGGATATCGTGGCCGGCGTGGTCAATGCCAGCCGCTTCGGTGACATGCCGGGCGCCACCAGGATGCTCGGCTGCTTCCTCAATACGCTGCCCGCGCGCGTCCACTTCGATGTGCATACGGTGACGCTGCGCGAGTTGGTGCAGGCCGCGCACACCTTCCTTACCGATTCGCGCGATTACGAAACTTTCCCGCTCAAAGAGATCGTGCGCGCAGTGCAGGCGCACGGCGACGGCCAGGCCGGCCGCGACCTGTTCCAACAGCTTTACGCGTTCGAGAATTATCCGATCGATGCCGCCGGCGAACTGGGACTGGAGCTGGTCGACGGCTACGACATGACAAACTACGACCTCACTGCGGTCCTGGTGAAACGCGGCAAGACCTTGCGCGTGATGTTCGAATTCGCACCCGATGCGCTACGCCGCGAGACCGTGGAGCGTTGGCTGGAACAGTATCTACATCTGTTGGCTACACTGACCGCCGCACCTGACACGCCGGCGTCCCAAATGCCGCTGGCGCCGCCGTCGCATATGGCGATGCTCACCGAATACAACCGGACTGCGCGCAGCTACGAGCTGCAGCTAACGATGCACGCGCTGACCGCGCGGCAGGCCGCCCGCACGCCGGATGCAGTCGCCATCAAGGCCGGCGATCAGGCGCTCAGCTACGGACAGCTGGAGCGCGACAGCAATCAACTGGCACGCGCGCTGCTGAAACTCGGCTTGGGCCGGGCACAGCTCGCGGCACTGATCGTTTCCCGCCGCTGCGAAGCGCTCACCGGCATGCTCGGCATTCTGAAAGCCGGCGGCGCCTATGTGCCGCTTGATCCGCGCTATCCTGAAGGCCGAATCCGCGACATCGTGCACGATGCCGGAATCCGCATCGCCATCACCGAAGCGAAAGTGTGGAAAGAAAAGCCGGACTTGTTTGCCGGCCTCGATTATGTGGTTTTGAT
>JBQMQE010000014.1:0-13922 GCA_052172655.1 Burkholderiales bacterium | reverse complement strand
CTACGGATGGATCCGCAAGCAGTTCGCGCACCCGGCCGACCTGCGCGTTTTCGTCCTGCACCACCACCTCGTGCCGATCCCGCGCACCGGGCGCGAGCGCAGCGCAGCCGACCATCATCGACGCCGATCTGTGGCGGATTGAAAGCGACGCGGCGCTGCCGGAAAAGAGCGGCCCGTGTGAGCTGGCGTACATCATTTATACGTCCGGCTCCACCGGCAAGCCGAAGGGTGTGATGATTCGCCATCGCAGCGCGGTCAACACACTGTATGCGATCAATGAAATGTTTGCGGTCGGCAGCGCGGACACGATTCTCTGTTTCTCTTCCTTCTGTTTTGATCTGTCGGTGTACGATCTTTTCGGCAGTCTTGCCTGCGGCGCGACCGTGGTATTAGCCTCCGAGGAGGACGTGCAGGATAGCGACCGGCTTTACCAGATGGTCGAGCAGCATCGGGTCACGATATGGAATTCGGTCCCGACCGGCATGAACCAGCTCGTGCGCAGCTTGCTGCTGTACGACCAGCCGCCGCAATCCGGCGGTCTGCGGCTGGTGATGCTGAGCGGAGAATTCATTCCCCTCAACCTGCCATCCGACATCCGCCGGATCTTCCCAGCCGCCGACCTATTCAGCCTGGGCGGCGCAACTGAAGGGAGTATCTGGTCGATCTACTTCCCGATTGGGGACATCAATCCGGTCTGGAAATCCATACCCTACGGCCGCCCGCTGCCGAACCAGGGCTACTACGTGCTCACCGAAGGCATGCAGCATTGTTGCATCGATCAAATCGGCATGCTTTACATCACCGGCGAAGGCGTGGCGAACGGCTATTTCAACGATCCGGACAAGACTGCCGCATCTTTTGTGCCGGACCCTTTCCAGGTAGACGGTTCGATCATTTACCGCACCGGCGACATCGGCCGGTTGCGCGGCAGCGGTCAAATTGAAATCCTTGGCCGCCTCGATATGCAGGTGAAGGTTCGCGGGTTCCGCATCGAACTGGGTGAAGTGGAAAACCAACTCGGCCTGATGGATGGGCTGGATGCGGTCGCAGTGATCGCGCTGAATGAAAACGGCCACAACCGGCTGATTGCTTTCTATGTTGCAGTGGATCGGCAAACCAGCCCAGAAGACTTGGCGCGCCACCTCAAAGCGCGACTGCCCGACTATATGCTGCCGTCGCAGTTCGTACCGCTCGATGCGGTGCCGCTCAACAGCAGTGGCAAGATCGACCGCAAGCGGCTTGCCGCGCTGCTGCCGGGTCTGCGTCAGACAATCTCGGTAGCCGCCTATTGTGCGCCGACTGGAGAACTGGAAATCAGCCTGGCCAATACCTGGATCGACATATTGAAACAGGAAAAAGTGGGGCGTCACGACGATTATTTCACGTTGGGCGGGGATTCCATCCTCAGCTTACAAGTGGCCGCCGCGCTCGCGGAAATCGGGATCAGGATCCGGCCCTCCGATCTGCTGCGCCATCCAACCGTTGCACGGCTCGCAGCCCTCATCAGTGAACGCAGCGCCGCCGAAGTTCCCGCAGGCGGCGCCGCACTAGTGATCAACGACGGTCCGGTGGTCAGCGCGCCCGCTCAACGCTGGATGCAAAGCATGAACCTGGCAGCGCCGGACTATTGGCACCTTTCGATTGAAATCGATGTCGCGGAAGCGCTCGATATCGCGCGGCTGCAGACCGCATTGACCAAAATCGCCAACCAGCACCATGCACTACGCTGGCGCTTGACCGACCGCGCCGTATTTTCCTTCGAGCAGCAGCCTCCCTTCGCCGATGTCGATGTGGCGGCCTGTGACTTGAGCGGGTTCGGCGCCGTCGAGCAGATGGAACGGCTCGCGGAGTTTGCACAGGCGCTGCGCACCGCAATTCGGCTTGATGGCGAACGCCTGTTTGCGGTGGGCGTCGCCCGCCTCGCTACCGGCCGCGAACGACTGATCTGGGCCGCGCATCATGCGCTGGTCGATGGCGTTAGCTGGCGCATTCTCCTTGAGGATCTCTACCGGCTCTACCAAGACCCATACGCCGATCTGCGGGCCCCCTCCGCGAGCTTTGCCGCATGGACTGCCAATGTGGCGGCGCTGCCGCACGATGCCGAATCGCTCGCACCGTGGCACGACTATCTGGATACTCCCCGTGTCCCACTTTTCAACTGCCAGCATATTCTGGAATTGGACGCCGTCAACGCCAGTCGGCGGCTCGACCCGGAATCGAGCCGCCGGCTGCTGGGCGATGCCAACCGCGCCTATGGGACGAATCCGCAGGATCTTCTGCTTGCCGCCTTGTACTCCGCAATCGCGCATCTCACCGGGAACACAGATGTGACAATCGATCTGGAGCACCACGGACGCACGCTCTGTGAAGAGACGCTGGACTTGTCGCGGACGGTCGGATGGTTTACCGCGATCTACCCGCTGCCGCTGCACGCCGCAGACCCGATGAATCTGCACCGTTTACTGATCGAAGTAAAAGACCGCTTGCGTGAAATCGGCAGCAACGCGCCACTCTTCATGGCGCAGGCCGGCGATTGCCTCGGCACAGACGTGCTGTTCAACTTTCTCGGCGACCTCGACCGCCTCGCACTCGGCGCAGGATGGAAGTTTGCTGCGCCTGCCTGGCCGGACCGCGCCGGCGAGAATCGCCGCAGCCATGCGCTTTCAGTCACCGTTCGCGTCACTGGCGGGCAGTTGGAGGTAACGGTCGATGCGGCTCCCGGAACACTACTGCCGAACACGCTGCTCGACGAGATGTTCGTCCGTCTCGACACCTTGCTCGCGCTCTGTCTTGCGATCGAAATTCCGCACAAGACCGCAGCAGATTTCCCGTTGCTGCGTCCCACTGCGGAGCAGTTGGAACGACTGCAGCACAATGTGCAAGACGCCTACCCACTGACCGCAATGCAAGAGGGTATGTACCTCGCGACCCGAACCTGGCCCACCCTGCCGATGTACCACGTGCGCGCCGCCGCCACGCTGCGCATGCAGCTCGATCTGCCGCTGCTGGAAGAAGCGCTTAACCGGGTCGCGCAGGAACAAGACATTCTGCGTACCGTGGTCGTCAGCCAGGGCTTCGGCCGGCCGGTGCAGATCGTACTCGAGCGGGTCGCGTACAAGATCGCGCTGCTGGAAGGCGCGAGTGACGAACAATTTTTCGAAACCCAACCGACCGGCACCGCCGTATTAGCTGAGCGGCCGAGCATGGCGATCCAGATCGTGAAAACCGGGCCGGACGAATATCGCTTGCTCCAGTTCTTCCATCATCTGCTGCTCGACGGCTGGAGCAACGCGATGGTATTTACACGGATCATGGAAACCTACAGCGAATTGCAAGCCGCGAAAGCGCGCAACGAAACGATGCCGGCTGCGCACTGCGCAACGGGGCGTTTCCGGGAATTCGTCGCTTACCAGGAGCGGCAACGCAGCGATCCGTCGGCCCGCGCGTTCTGGCGTAATGAGCTCACCGGCGCCACCGCAGTTGACCTTCCGCTGGACCGCCAATCGACCGATCCACGCAACTATCGGACGCAAATTGAGGAGCGCTTGCTCGACAACGAATTGCAACAACGTCTGCACGCCAAGGCACGCGCTCTTGGCTACACCTTAAGCGATCTGTTGTTCACCGCATACGGCCTGCTGCTCGCGTCATTGAGCAATTCCACCGATTTCATCGCGGGATTTTCCGTGTCGGTGCGGCCCGCCGAAATCCCGGGCTGCAATCAGATCGCCGGCATGTTCCTCAATACGATCCCGGTGCGGCTGACAATCGACCGCGACCTGAGCCTTGGCCAGCAGATCGCCAGCGTACGAGAAACATTGACTCGCTGCCGCGAGTTTGAGGATTTCCCGCTTACCGAGATCGTGACGCTTGCCCGGGCCGAGCGTGCCGAAGCGCGCGGGCCATTGATCCGGACACTGTACACCTCCGAGACTTATCCCGGTGCCCGCCTGCCGGCCGGGATGCAGGGCGTGGGATTCTACAACTGGCATATGACGGAACTCGACTTTGCCCTTGTCTATTCGGGCGACGGTCCGAACGGCATTCACATGAAACTGGCTTACGCCGACGACGTGCTTGGCGCTAGCACCGTCGAACGCTGGTTCCTGCTCTACCGCGACCTGCTCGCAGCCCTGCTGGATAAAGAGTATATGAGTCTCGCCGAATTTCGCGCCGCTCGCCTATGTTCCCGCTTGCCGGCACCACCGTCGCGCAAGCTCGCGCTATTCGCGCAGCTTTTTTCCGCCGCGGTCGCCGCGCATCCTGCGCATTCTGCGATTGAAGGCGAGCGCACGGTAAGCTACGCAGCGCTGGACGCGGAAAGCGACGTGCTCGCCGCCCAGCTCGCCGTCGCCAGCGAGCGTCTCGACGTGCCGGTGTTACTCGACCTGTCGGAAGCCGGCACGTATGGCATCGCCATGGTCGCCTGCCTCAAGGCGGGCCGGCCGTTCGTGCCAAGTGCATCGGCAGCGCCCATCGCCGATTGCCTGGAGCTGGCCCACCGCAGCGGTGCGCGGATCGTGATCACGCAGCGGTCCAGCCAATGGCCGATCGACAGCGGGCTTACCCTGCTGCGGCCGCCGCAGGACGGGTTGCGCCAGGCTGATTCCGGTCTGCCGATTCCGGACCACCAGCGGTTGGCGTACATTCTATTCACGTCCGGCTCCACCGGTGCACCGAAGGGCGTACCGGTCAGCCAACGCGCGCTGGCGCATTTTCTCGACCACTACCTTCAAAGCAGTGGAATTGCAGCCGGTGACCGTGTCAGCCAATTGCTGCCGTGGACGCACGATGCGGCACTCTCGGAGTGGCTGCCAGCGCTTGCGGTGGGCGCCACGGTTTGCCCGCTTCCCACCTTGGAGGTGCGCGGCTTCCATAGCCTGGAAGACGATATCGTGCGCCACCATCTGTCGGTGTTGACCTTGCCTTCACCCTATTTCACGGCATGGATGCATGCGCGCAACGGCAAGGTGCTGGGGGCGGCGGCCAATCTGCGCTTGCTCGCCGTCGGCGGCGCGCCACTGCCGCTTGCCGCGATACGGCACTGGCAGGCCGGCACGATCGGCATGGGAAAAATAGTTCCATTGTTGAATGTTTACGGCCCAACTGAGGCCGCGATTGCAGTATCCGCTTATTCGTTCATCGCCCCCCTGCCGGAGCATCTCGCCGACGGCCAAATCGAAGGCGACGCGCTCTATGCGCCGGTCGGTGTGCTGTCGTCCGAATTGCAAGTGCTCGATGCCAGCGACGAACCATGCGCTGCCGGCGAGATCGGGGAAATCGTATTGACTGGCGATTGCCTAATGGACGGCTATCTGAATGGCGGGTCGGGACTACTCGTGCACGGCGAGCGGCGCTGGTTCCATACCGGAGACTTGGCCAAGGTCGATGCACTCCGGCGCATCACGGTGCTCGGGCGCCGCGACCGGGTCATCAAGATTCACGGTCAGCGAGTGGCGGCGGACAGGCTGGAAGCGCAGCTCGCGACTTTGCCTGGCATCTCTACCGTGCATATCGTGACGCCCGCAGACAGCGAACCGGTAGCCTGCTACATCGACACCGTCCAGCGTACCGTGCATACGGTGCGGAGGCTGTTCGCAGAAAAACTGCCCGGCACTGATTTACCGCAACTACGCCGCGTCGAACGCATGCCGCTGACGCCGCATGGGAAACCCGATGACCAGGCACTGATCGCCGGGCTGGCATTCCACGACATCGGCCCGCGCGTCGACATGGCCGCCGACAATCGTGCTCTTGCCGCATGCCTGGACCTGATCGCAAGCACCTTGGATGCCGGAACGCTAAGGCCGGATCTCGATTTCACCGCCAACGGCGGCGATTCTTTGCGGGCCGTGATTCTTGCCGATCGATTGACGCAGCGCTACGGCATCGCCATTGAGCTCCCAGTGCTGCTGAGCGCGGAGTCGCTGCTGGCCTTGGCCATGCGCATAGTGGGCCACGAAGCTCGGAGCGAAATGCGGCCGGTCGATAGTGCAGCTGCGGCAACCTAACTGCAGGAATCAGTGACACCGTTCGATCGACAGGTTGAAGCAGACGCATAGCAAAGGAATGAACGTGAACACGAGAGACATATTTTACGGCGATGCAACGGTGAGCGATCTTCTGGGTCATATCGGCATGCGTTGCAAGCTCGATCCGGACAAGATCGCACTGCGCGACAATCGGCTGGCATTAAGCTACCAGCAGGTCTGGGACCGTTCGAATCAAGTCGCCCAATCTCTGCATCGCCGGGGGATAGGACGCGGCGCGTATATCGCGGTTGCGCTTCCACGCGGTGCGGCGGCGTTAATCGGACTGCTTGGGGTGATGAAGTCAGGCGCGGCGCTCGTGCCGCTCGATGCCGGTCAACCGGCCCAGCGCTTAGCCCAGATTGAGCAGGCATGCGGCTTCCGGGTGCTGCTGGCGGCGCCCGAGCAAGCGCTGCAGCTGGCACCAAAACTTGCAATGTCGGATCGGCCCATCTTACTGCTCAACGAGCAGGGCGAATTGATCGACGATATGGCGGTTACGCACGCCGATCTGCCCCGACAACACCAAATCGACGATCCCGCCTATGTAATTTATACATCCGGCAGCACCGGCAATCCCAAAGGCGTCTGCATCAGCCATCGCGCGCTCTACCATTCAATTGTGGACGGCGTTCCGGCAATCCGCATGCGGCGCGACGACCACTGTGCCCAACTCGCCGCGCTGACTTTCGATGCTGCGATCTGGGAACATCTGGCCCCACTCTACTGCGGGGCCACGCTGGTCACCGTGGCCGCCGACGCGTTGGGCACGCCGGACGGTTTCATTCGATTCGTCGAACGGGAAGCGATTTCCTGGACTTATCTGCCGCCAGCTTTCTTTGCCGCCTGGATCGATTATCTGCAAGCACACGGGCAGCGCGCACAACGTGCATTGGCGTCCCTGAAGCATGTGCTGTTCGCCGGAGAAACGCTGGCTCCCATCCTGGTCAAGAAATGGCAGGCGATCATGGGCGATCGGGTGGTGCTCATGAATTTCTACGGTCCCACCGAAACCACGGTACTGGTATGCGGCCATATCATCGATCGCATCTTGCCGGAAGATTGCAACAGTATCCCGATCGGCTCTGCTTTCGGCAGCAATCGGCTGGAAGTGCTCGACGAACAATTGTGCCCCTGCACGCCCGGTGAAATCGGCGGATTGTACATCGGCGGCAAGCAACTATCGCTGGGTTATCTCGGCGACCGCGCGATGACCGAACGTGCATTCATAGCCGATCCGGCCCGAACCGGGGAGCGTCTGTACGATTCGGGGGACTTGGCGTATCGTCGACCGGATGGGCAACTCGTTTTCGCAGGTCGGCGCGACCATCAGGTCAAGATTCGCGGCAAACGCATCGAATTGGAAGAAGTCGAACAGAGCCTGCTAAGCGTGCCAGGAGTGACGCACAGTGTCGCGTTTGCGCACCAAACCCCTCTCGGTCAGCAACTTGTCGCCTGTGTTGCGGCAGACGCTACGGTCACCAGCGGGATGCTGCGATGCCACGTGTCAGCCCGTCTTCCGGATTACATGGTGCCGGCCGACATCCTCATACTCCCAATTCTGCCGCTCAACGCCAACGACAAAATCGATCGCATGGCGGCGCAAGCGCACTATGCCGATTATCACACCGCGCAACGAAACCTCGATACGGCAGACGCCGACGATCCGATGCGCCACGCATGGCAATCCGTCTTGGGCCGCATAGTCGACAATGAAGAACTATCGTTTTTCCATGCGGGCGGCGATTCGTTGATGCTGTTTCGCACACTGATGCTGGTGCAAAAGGACGGTTACTTCGTCGAGCGCCTGGACGATCTGCTGGCCGACAATACCCTCGCCGGCTGGCGCCGTCTTCTGGTCCAGCGCACGGTTGAAAACATGCCGATGCAGAAGCCCGAACGCTATCCATTAGCGCCGATGCAGCAGGAAATGTTCGCACTCGCCAAGTGCCATCCCGGCCTTCGGCTGTACCATATTCAATTCGTCTTCGAAACCGAAACACTCGATCCGCAACTGCTGGAACAGGCTTTCCGCGCCGTGATCCGACGGCATGGCATCTTGCGCACCGTATTCGCGTCGAGTGCCGATTCCTTGCAAAATAACGAGCTGCCGGAATCCGTGGCCGACCAATTCGAGCTGGGCATAGTCAGGCTCGAAGTCGCTGCGGGACAGGACAACAACCTGCGAATCTGGATGGATAAAGATCATGCGATTACGTTCGACCCAGGCAGCTTTCCATTGCTGCGAGCATCAATCATCGCGAGCGGCCACCGCCATTACCTTGCGATCACTTTTTTCCATCAGTTATTGGACGGCTGGTCGTTCAGCAATCTCGTATTGCAAGTCTGCAGTGCCTACCGCGCGCTAGTTGGCGGCTTGCCGGTACGGCTGCCGGCGCCGCACACCGGCTTCGCCGACTATGTGGCGCATGTCGCTCGCTGCCAGGCCAGCGCGCAAGCGCAAGACGAGCGCGCCTACTGGCACCAAGTCCTGCGCCCGCCCCTGCCGCTGGTGGACCTGCCGGCGGACCGGATTTCCTGCGAACTGGAACGCTGCGCGTTCCATCTCGAAACGACGCCGGAGCTCGCCACTCGCGTCAAAGCCTACGCCAAGAGCCGCCAGGTTACGCTGCACAAGGTGTTGCTGGCCGCGTATTTCGCGGTATTTCATGGATTGACCAACCGCCGTGAACTGATGATCGGCAATACGGTGGCGGGCCGCCCGGCGGACATGCTGGATGCCGATCAGGTTCTCGGGTGCTTCATCAATATTCTTCCGATTCGAATTCGCGATAGCAGTGCGCCATTCGACCAGCTTCTCGATGAAGTGGCGTCCACCATCGACGCCGCACTGGCGCATAACCGCTTGCCGAACGAATGGCACGTGGCGCAACTGCTGCCGCATGAAAAGGCGTCGGGCATGGATTGGCGCGTAATCTTCGCGCTGGATAATTTTCCGGAAGACTTCGAAAGCGAGCTGATCCACTGGCCGCCGTATTCATGGAATGCGATTGAACCGTTCGCGATTGCGTTATCGGTGATCGATCTGCGCGGTAAGCTCTATTGTTACTGGAACTATCGCTCCGATCTGTTCAACGAAGTAAGCGTGCGCGATATCGCTCAGCGCTATCTCGCTTTTCTGGAAACACTGGATGACAAAGAAAACACGGGAAATCATGCGGACGATGCCAAATGAGCAGCGCCGCCTATTGTGTCAAGCCGTGGGATTTTGGCTGCTCGGCTTGGTTGGCGGCGAGCGCAACGTGCACGCCGCTGCCGCAGCCTCGCCACGCACCATACAGGACAAGGACTTCAGCATGAAGCAAGACCCGGACGGTCGCTTGGCGGCATTCTTCGCCCATTACGCCAAGCTGGCAGACATTCCCGGCTTCGCCGCAGTGGTCATGTCCGAAGGCCATCTTGCGTATCGCGGCGCCTGCGGCGTGGCCAGCATGAGTGACCAGCGGCCGGTCACGAGCGAGACCCTGTTTCACTGGTACTCGCTGACCAAGGTGGTCACCGCTACGGCGACCATGCGGCTGGTGGAGGACGGCGCGATCAAGCTTGCCGATGACATTCGCATCTACTTGCCCGATATAGTTTTGCGCCACCGCTTTAGCGAATTGAAGCCAATCACGATTGAGCATCTGCTCAGCCATTGCAGCGGATTTGAGCGCGAAACCCGCAGCCTCGGCGTGCATCTGGCAGGCGAGCCGGGCCCAACCACCGCGCAATTCCTGGAGCGCATACTCACGACGGAATTATCCAGCCAGTCGGGGGGACCCGCGCGCTACTCGAATATCAACTATGCGCTGCTGGCGGCCATAATCGAGCGGGTATCGGGCCAAAGTTTCCATAGCTTTCTCTCGCGTCGGCTGTTCGATCCACTCGGTATGAAAAGCACCGGTGTCGGCTATGCGAAGTTGCCGCAGGAAGACCGCGCCGCCGGATATTTCGCCAGCTGGTCCATGATGGATTGGATGATGCGCTGGCTTTTTCCAAGCAGCTTGAGACATACGCTGATCGCACGCGACGACTGGTTCGGCGACAAGGAACTGCGGCCATTCGAGCTCGATGGCCAAGGCTTCGGTGGCCTGGTTGGGTCAATTGCGGATCTGGGACGGTTCGCTGCGTTCCATCTCGATCTCAACAGTCCTGAATTCGAGGCCGTCCTCGGGCGCGATTATCGCCTGCAAATGCGGCAACGCGGTAACCAAGCATTCGGCCTCGGATGGACCCGCATGCACGTTCACGGGCAAGCTGCATACGGTCACACCGGCGGCGGTCCCGGCTTCAAATCGCATATCTGCCTCATACCGGCACAAGGCTTTGGCGCTGCGGCGCTGTCGAATCGGTTTGCCATGCGCGATCCCGATCTAGGCGCGTTGGCCGCTCTGTTCCCGCAACACGCATAAGACACTATCCTTACAACAGGGAGATCAAGAATGGATTCACAAGCCTATATCGAGTTCCTGCGCAAACCGTTTCGCGAACGCATGACCGAGCAATACGCCGTCTACCGGCAAGAACTGGAAAAAGGCTACATGACAGGCCGCATGGGCTGCGCGCCGGTGAGTACCGAAATGCGCTACAAGGATCTGCACGGCGAGGGCTTCAATGACGTGCTGATGTTCGGCTCCAACAGCTATCTGAATCTTTCGATGCATCCGCATGTGATCGAAGAAGTGACCGCTGCAGTACACCGTTACGGTGTCGGCACGGGCGGCTCCCCGGCGTTTTCCGGCTACACCAGGCAGCATCGCGATCTTGAATTGCGGCTGGCGGCACTTGCGGGGCATGAGGACGCAGTGCTGCTGCCGAGTGGTTACATGGCGAATCTGTGCTGGGTGAATGGTCTAATGACGCGCAATGACATCCTGCTATACGACAAGCATAGCCACGCCAGTGTGCTCAATGCAATAAAGATGACCGGGGTGCAGTTTTTCCCCTACGACCCGGACAATCTCGACGCGTTTGAAACGTTGATCGATCAGATTAAAGAGAAGCGCGGCAGCGGGGTTCAGCTCTTCGCCACCGTCGAAGGTGTGCGCTCGATCGACGGCTCCGTCATCGAGCTCGCCGCACATCTGGAAATCTGCCGGCGCCATGGAATCTTCGTGATTCTCGACGATGCACATGGCCTAGGCGTGCTCGGCAAAAACGGCGAGGGGACGCTCGAACATCTGAACCTGATAGGCAAGACCGATATGCGCATGTCCACCTGTAGCAAGGCGCTGGGCGCACAGGGAGCATTCGTTTCAGGTAGCAGGGAGGCGATTTTCTACCTCCGCTCGCACGCCAAACCCTATGTCTTCACCACGGCGCTGGCACAGCCTACGATTGCCGCGATCCATGCCGCACTCGATGTCTTGGAGCGCGAACCGGAGCGTATCCGCGCGCTGCATGCCAACCGCCGCTACCTGGAAGATGCGCTGCAGGCACGCGGTTACCGCATAACGCGCACACAAAGCGGCATCATTCCGCTCTACCTTCCGGACGGGGTCGCCGGCCACTTCAACAAGGCGTTGTACCAGCGCGGCTTGTTCGCCAATGTCATGGAATACCCAATGGTGCCGCCAGGCATGGAACGCCTGCGCCTGTCGCTAATGAGCGACCATACCCAGGTGCAAATGGACCGCGCAGTCGCATTGATAGAGGAAGTGGCCGAGGAACTTGGCGTGCGCGAAAGCGTCGCCGCAACGGCCGGTCAGGACAGGGCGATTGAAGTGTCTTGATCCAGTTTCTGTTGCTTCGTGTGTATTTCAAATCGCCTTCAAAGCGCGCGTCCATAATGAGTCATGACCACACGAGCAACGAAACGCTATTCCTTATTTGCCGTCAGCTTGAGCAACTGCTCAAGCGCGATAGCATTGTCGGCCACAATCCCGATGCCCAATGGCGGCTGCGGCTCGCGCAATGTCGGGACATGGGTTTGTTCGAGATTGGACGCGCACTGCTTGATGGCGACGAGACCTTGTTCGATACGCGAGGCTACGCCCGGCTGCTATATCGACTGGCCCGGCTGGATGGATCCCTCGCCGTTGCCACGGCGCGTATCAATCTGGCAGGCGCATGCGGTGAAGCAGCGCGCGGCTCCGCGCGCCTGACCTATCTGGTGTGCGCGCCGTTGGCATCGGTCGATTCGCCGTGGACAGTCCAGACCACTGTACCGGCGGCGGCCATCGATGACTTGCTTCTCGCAACATCGGACGATTGCTATTATCTGATTCAGGACCTCGGCACGATAGCGCCCGCCAGGTGTATCGACAAAGTCCTGTACCCACTGCGGCTCACTCGCAATCGCCTCACCCAAAAGCGCCGGCCCTTGGCTCCGCCATGCTGGGTCCGCCGACAATACATGTTGGACACGATGGCGCTGGCGATCGGTTTGCTGGAAGCCGGATTGGCGTGCACGCGTACATTCACTGCCGAGCGCACCCTGTTCCGGCGTAAGCTGGTTGAGTTCGAATACACACGTCTTGCCCATACCGAGCATTATCTCGATCTGCAGTTACTGAGAAGCTGCCTCGATGGCGCGCTAAACGCCTCGGAAACAGATGGTGCAACATTGGCGCAGCTCTATTGCATGTTCTGGCGGCTTGCGGAACGCCTACGGACCGCATGTCTGCAATTACTCGGGGGAAGCGGTTTCATGGCGGAACACCAATTTGCGACGATCCATTATCTGCTCATGCATTTGGCGAACCATTCCCCTGCCTGCCAGACCAACACGATCATCGTTGACACGACATTGATCGTGCTGCTGCAACGAATTTCCGAAAACGCAATGCATCGTCTGGCGGACAACGAATTCCCGCTGGCAGCGCAACTTACTACCGGTCTGCAGCGCCGTGCTGCGTATTGGCTGCATCGGATGACGGACTACGCGTTTGATGAGTCCCGCACCACCGCGTCCGGGTCGCCCGCAACTTCCGCATGAGATCTGGACCGCCCTCGCAGCAAGCCGCGGTCGGCGAAACGCTGCAGCCAGGTGCGCTCGGCGCCGTGACCGTGTGGCTGCTGGATTGCCGCGCCGGCGGATACGAGCCGGTTGATGCGGGCCGATTGCTCGATTCCGGCAGCATCTGTCTTGACGAACGGCTGGCGGCAGACCGCTACCGCAACGATCAAGCGCGCCGGCATTATTTGTTGGGAAGAGTGATGCTGCGACATGCGCTTTCTAGCCATTGGCGCTGCGCTCCGGATTCATGGCGTTTTCGGATTGCGGAGTACGGCAAACCGGAACTCGAACCCACGGCAGGCCAACCCGATTTGCGTTTCAATCTAGCGCATAGCGAAGATGTCATTGTCTGCGCCGTGAGCGATGGCCGAACGGTAGGTGTCGACATCGAATCGAGCCGCCGTCGCTGTGATATGGCTGCTATCGCGGCGCGCCATTTTACTTCTGAAGAGTATACGATGATTGGCGGCGCTCATCCGATGCGCGGGCGATTCTTCGGTGTGTGGGCACTCAAGGAAGCTTACCTGAAAGCACTCGGCTGCGGGCTGCTCCGTCCGCTAAACAGTTTCCGTTTCCACCTAGCGGATGAGTCTGCTGCGCGGTTGCCGGAATTGCCGATCTTTGGCCAGTTCCGGCAAGGGCGCGAGCTTCGAATTCTCGACTCCGAGACAGGCCAGGGACACGAATGGGCGATTGATTTGCGCAAACCGATCCCGGATTTTTCGCTAGCCCTGTGCGCCGCACGCGCGCCGCTCGAAACGGCTGGTAGCCTCCAGGTGCGTCATATCGAGCTCGGTGAGCTGCTCACTGGAGTTCCTCTATAACGGACATGGAACAGTGAAGGGAACCTCTAAAAACCCGCGTCTCCCGACCAAGCCCGCCCCAGCCAACGCGACAATCACCCGATGAGCAAGCCCCAAGCCCGCAGCGCC
>JBQMQE010000013.1:0-38220 GCA_052172655.1 Burkholderiales bacterium | reverse complement strand
GGTCACGCACCCAGCGCGCGACCCAGGGCACTGCGTGCAGGTAGGGCGCCTTGAGCGCGCGGTTCTGGGCATCCACCGAGGGCTGGCGCAGCAGGATGTGCATATAGGCGCGATCCACGCTCGCCTGTTCCGGCTCCCGCCCGGGCGGCCACGCGTTCTGAAATGCGGTGTCGACGCCGTAGGCCACCGGGTTGGTGGCTGTGAACAGGGTGGCTGACAGGTCGGGATGGCGCCAGTTGTCCCAAGATTGGGCAGGGTGCTCGGGCGAGGATAGCAGGTGGATCCAATTAGCGACCGAGGCCGAAGGGTAGAACTCGCGGATGGGTCCGGCGACGTAGGCGGACATCAACTGGATCCACAGTTGGCGGCGATAGGCGAAGAAGGCCTGCGGGGTCGCCAGCGCTGCAGGCGGTACCTTTGCGCGGGCCTTCGGCGCGGCGAGCAGGGCGTCGTAGTCCTGTACACTCGGATGGCCCTCGTAGTCGAGCCAGGCGGCGTCCAGGGTGACCCCGGCGGCTTGATAGGCACGCAATACGTTGCGGATATGGTCGGCCGCCTTTGCCCACAGGTCCAAGCGCAGTGGGTCGGGCTCGCGCCGCCACCAGTCGGGAATCTCGGCCCCAGGGGGTAAATCCAATGCCCAGAGTTTGGCGTCGCCAGCCTGGTCATAGGGCCAGCCGCGCCCCTTTCCCTCGAGTGCGATCACCGGCAGGCCCAGGCGCTGCAGACGCTGCGCGCGGGGGATATCCTCGGTGACCAGGCGCACTGTCGGAACCATGCCCCGCGCCGCGTACGCCTTGAGGTCTGCGTCGCTGACACCCTCCCACTGGGGGCCGTGCCAAAACACCAGCGGCCAGCGCCCGCCGCGCTGATGCCGGAGCGGCGGCACGCAGTCGAGCAGCCAACGGTTCCACGGGATATCCTGCGCCAGCGCGGGCAGCGCTGGATACAATCCGTCGCTGGCCACCGGGCAAGCCGACGTGGCTGGCGCGACCTCACCTGCCGAGGCGGCGCCCCAGGGCAATACGGCGGCCAGCAGCAAACCGAAACAGCGGAGCGCAAGCTTCATTGGGCGTCGTCCAAGGCAGTGGGCGGTTCAAGCACGTCGCGAGCGGGTTCCACCATGGCGCCGGTCCCGCCGATCCGACGGGCTGGCAGATAGGGCAAGGCGTTCACCATCGACGTCAGGTCGGCATAGTATAGTGCACCGTAGTGCACCGCCTGCAACAGTGCCTGTCCTTCTGCCCGCTTAGGGGTGAGGAAGAACGGGTCACTGCGCGCTGCAAGACTGGTGAGCATGGCCAGCCCGATAGTACGGGCCAGCGCCGGCCCGGCCGATGCCGCTGCAAAGGTTTGCACCGCAGTCGCGCTAACCCGGGTGCGGTACATGTAAGCGCATTGGACTTAACGGGCTCGCCTGTCCATGCCGACGGGTGCTCTCGGCCAGGTGCAGCCACCGGCTCGCCCTTGAATCAAGCGAAATGAGCGTCCGCAGCAACCTATAAAGCCGATGCCCACGAGAGCGTGACGAACTACTGCAGTTCGACCTGAGCGGCCGCACGCACTTCCCCAATAGCGGACGTTACCCCGGCACCGAGGAGTTTTAACCGGACACTACTGGTTTCGGCTCACTACTGTCCGGTTAAATTAGGGGGTATCGGCTTGAAAGCCAATACTGATGCGCCTTTCGGGGCGATTGGGGGTGTCTCCGACTTGAACCGGAAACAGCCTTTTGCGGTAGCGTTCGGGGTTTTGACAACCCGGAGTCGGCATGTATCTCGGCAAGACGCTGTTCGCGCAGGTCATGGACTTCCTGTCGTGGAAGACCTTTCACCGCATCGTGGCTCGCTTCGGGGGCGATCACCACATACGAACCCTCAGTTGTGCGGAGCAGTTTCGCGTGATGGCCTTCGCGCAGCTTACCTATCGGGAGAGCTTGCGCGATATCGAGGTCTGCCTTGCGGCTCAAGCCGGCAAGCTTTACCACATGGGCATTTCCGAGCCGGTGGCACGCTCGACGCTGGCCGATGCCAACGAGTTGCGCGACTGGCACATCTACTTCGAATTCGCCCAGCGGCTGATCGTCAAGGCGCGAGCGCTGTACGCGGGCGACGACTTCGGCGTCGAACTGACCAACACCGTGTATGCGCTCGATGCCACAACCATCGATTTGTGTCTGTCGATGTTTCCATGGGCACCGTTTCGCTCTACCAAGGCGGCAGTGAAGTTGCACACGCTGCTCGATCTGCGCGGCTCGATCCCGACCTTCATCCACATCTCCGACGGGAAGCTGCACGATGTGAATGTGCTGGACCTGATCATCATCGAGGCGGGCGCCTTCTACATCATGGATCGGGGCTACCTGGACTTCAAACGGCTCTACGCGCTGGATCAGGCCAGGGGTTTCTTCGTCACACGCGCCAAGCGAAACCTCGATGCGCGCCGTGTGTACTCCGCGCCAGTGGATCACAGCACCGGATTGATCAGCGACCAGACCATCGCGCTCAACGGTCACTACGCCGCCAAACGCTACCCTGCCCACCTTCGGCGCATCCGCTTCCGCGATGCCGAGACCGACAAGGTATTGGTGTTCCTCACCAATCAGTTCACGCTGCCGGCTCTGACAATCTGCGCGCTGTACAAATGTCGATGGCAAGTGGAGTTGTTCTTCAAATGGATCAAGCAGCATCTGCGAATCAAGCGTTTCTACGGCACCTCGGAGAATGCTGTGCGAACACAAATCTGGATCGCCATCAGCGTCTACGTGCTGGTGGCGATCATCAAGAAACAACTCAAACTGGATTCGTCCTTGCATACCTTGCTACAGATTTTGTCGTTGACGCTCTTCGAAAAATTACCGTTGCAACAGGCAGTTGCAGAAACCGCACCGGTGAACAGCGACATCGTATTGCATAATCAGCTGAATCTATTCGAGTTTTAACCGGACACTACTGGTTTCGGCTAACAATTAAATGAAGTCCCATTGCGCCAGATCAATAAACCGTGTCGATCGTATTGCCCGCGCGGCGCGCAATCAATTGTCCGGGCAGGGCGGCGCGTGTAACATACGCTATCCGAAACACGTCCTATCCCAAAGCATGAGCGACGATGATCTTCGAGAGCAATTGCGGGGTGCGATAAAGAGTCGCGCGCTGTTCTATCTTGCGGTTTATAGGGAGATGGCCGCCGAATTTGGCGCCGAGCGCGCGGAGGCGGTGATGAAGCGCGCGATCTATCAGCGCGGGGTTGCTGCCGGTGACCAGTTCAAGCGCTTCGCGCCGGCCAATTTCACAGGCCTGCGCGACGCCTTCATTGAATTCGTTCCCGACCACGGTGGCTTGTTTCAGCCCGAAGTGCGCCAATGCCTAAACGGTGACCAAGGCGGCCTTGAGATCAAGTTCCACACCTGTCCGTTGAAAGAAGTCTGGCAGGAGGAGGGCCTGACCGACGCTGAGGTTGCAGACATGTGCCGCATCGCGGGCGTTGTGGACAACGGTACGTTCGAATCGGCCGGATTTACGATCCGGTCGCAAACCTGGAAGCCGGGCGACAGCGGCTGCTGTCTGCTGAAGGTCAGCCCGGCCAAGACCTGAGTACATGATCTAACGAGGAGGTGACACCATGAAGCATTTGAAATCGCTGTCGCTGGGCGCCGCTGTTGTCTTGGCGATTGCAGTACAAGGCTCCGCATTTGCGCAGAACAATACTGTCGCGATCGGCTACCAGGCACCGCTTACTGGCGAATACGCGCAGTACGGCATTCTGTTTCGCAATTCGGCCACGATGGCGGTCGAGGATTTCAACAAATCTGGCAAGTTGCCGGGCGTTACCATTGTCCTCAAATTCGAAGACAGCAAGGGCGACGCCAAAGAAGGCGTGAATATTGCCAAGAAGTTCGTCGATGACAAGCAGATCGTCGGGGTGATCGGCGATTTCAGTTCGACCGTGTCGATGGCCGCAGCGCAGGTCTACAAGGAAGCGAAGATGCCGCAGCTGTCGCAAACTGCGTCGCATCCGGATTACGTCAAGATCAGCGAGTGGCAGTTCCGCAATATTACTACCCAGGCCTATGAGGGGCCGTTCGTGGCAAACTGGGCCACGAGCAATCCAAAGCTGAAGAAATTTGCGGTTGTCGGCATCCAGAACGACTGGGGCCAGTCGGCGGTGCAAAACTTCGTCGAAGGGGTCAAGGCAAAGGGCGGCGACGTTGTGGAAACCGAGTTTTTCAATCCCGGCACGCGCGACTTCCGCTCGATCCTGACCAAAATCGCGCGCGCGCATCCGGACGCGGTGTACATGGCGATGTTCTATGAAGACGGTGCGGCATTCCTGCAGCAACGCCTTCAGATGGGCCTGAAGACTCCGGTATATGCCACCTCTTCCTTGTATTCGCCCAAACTGATCGAACTGGCCGGGCCGGCAGCAAACGGACTGTTTCTATCGAGCACTTTCGTGAAAGAAAGCGACTCGCCGAACGTAAAGGCTTATGTCAAGGAGTACAAAGCGCGTTACAAATCGGAACCTGACCAGTTTTCGGCGCAAGGGTTTGATGCCACCAACATCATGCTTGACGCCATTGTGCGCGCCGGCGGTGTAAGCGCAACGCGCCAGAAAGTGCGCGACGCGCTCGCGGCGACCAAGAATTTTCCGGGTATCACCGGGAATACCACCTTCGACCCCGTAACCCGCGAGCCGTCGAAGACGCTGACACATATGCAGATCCGCGACGGGAAGTTCGTCGCAATCCAGTAACGAGACCCGCCCGCCCTCCTCCCCGAACGAGGTGGGCGGTGGCGAGGCGAGGGGTTAGCGGGCCCTGATCGTGTTCGATATTTTCTTCTTTCAGCAACTGGTCAATGGCGTTGCCGTTGGTTTGGTATACGCGCTGATGGCTATCGGCTTTACCCTGATCTTCGGCGTGCTGAACGTAGTCAATTTCGCCCATGGCGAGGTGTACATGATCGGCGCTTACGCCGGGCTGCTGGCGATCACCGCATTTGCACCGCCGCTGTTCGTGGTGGTGCTGATTGCGCTGGCCGCGGGCGCTCTGACCGGCTTCGGGCTGGAGCGCATCGCGTTTCGGCCGTTCCGGCGCTTTCGCGACGAGGCGTCGCTCAAATCGAAGGCCATGCGCGAGGCGACGCTTCTGTCCTCGCTCGCGATGTCCATCATCGCGCGCGAGGCGGTCGCGATCATAATGGGCTCCAACATGCAGCCAATCCCGCAGCAGTATCTGTTGCTGCAGCCGATCCAGATCGGGCGGCTCACCTTTGCCAGCGGACAATTTCTGATCTTCGGCGTGTCGGTTGTGTCCCTGCTGGCGCTGCAATGGCTGTTGAATCGCACGCGCATCGGCCTGTCTATACGCGCGGTCGCGAACAACCCGATCGGCGCGATGTATGTCGGTATCAACACGAACCGCACTATCATCGCCACATTCGTCATCGGCTCCATGCTGGGTGCCGTTGCCGGGATCCTGGTCGGACTCTATCAGGGCACAATTTTTCCGGGGATGGGATTCACCCCGGGCGTCAAAGCATTTGTCGCGATGGTAATGGGCGGGCTCAATTCGATCGTGGGTGCAGTCGCCTGCGCGCTTCTACTTGGCGTGTCGGAGGCGCTAGCTACCAATTTCATTTCGCAGGGATGGGCTGACCTGATCGCCTACAGCTTCCTGGTAATCACACTGGTGTTCTTTCCCACCGGTTTGTTTGGAACAGCGCGTGAGCGGATTTAGGACCACGCCGAACAAGGAGGCCGGGCCTCCATTGAATTTCCCCAAGCCGGAGGAAGCTCAAGTTGAGCGACAGGCCTAGTCAGAGCTTCCCGAAATTGGCTCCACTGCTGGCGCTGGCCGCGCTGTTCGTCGCAGTGCCGCTTTTGCTATACGTCTCCGGTTCGGGCTACGCGTTTCGCGTAGCGACCACGATCGGCGTATTTGCCATTCTTACCATTTCTGCCAATTTCATCACCGGCACGACCGGTTTGCTCTCGCTCGGCCACGCGGCGTTCTATGGGGTCGGCGCCTATGCAGCGGCGCTCTCTGCCAACGGATTCGGCTGGCCCTTCTGGATAACCCTGCCATTCGCAGGATTGGTAACCGCCGTGATCGGCATTCTGCTGGCGTTGCCGACGATGCGCCTGGTTAGCATCTACTTTGCCGTGGCAACACTCGGACTGGGCGAAATCATACATGTCACGCTGCTCAACTGGGTTGACTTCACGCGCGGCCCGATGGGCATATCGGCAATTCCGACTATCGCCATTCCAGGGTTGTTTAAGGCCACGGATATGAGCAACTATTTCGCAGTCGCAATCATCGTCGCTATAACCGTGTTCGTGATTCACCGCCTCACGCATTCGTACTACGGCAATGCGCTGCGTGCGTTGCGCGAGGACGATCAGTGCGCGGAAACCATGGGGCTCGATATCGTCCGGCTGAAGATCGAAGTGTTCGCCGTATCCTGTTTCTTCGCCGGCGTCGCGGGCGCGCTGTGGGCACATACCACCGGCTATATTTCGCCAAACGATTTTCGATTCAGCGAATCGCTCCTGATCCTGGCGATGATCGTGGTCGGCGGACTTGGCAGCATCCCCGGTGCCATCGTTGGAGCAACACTTCTGCTGGTGCTGCCCGAGGTGCTGCGTCCTATCGGTGACTACCGCATGATGGTGGTCGGCAGCGTGATGTTCCTGTCGATCCTGTTCCTGCCGCGAGGTATTTTCGGCGAAGTGTCGACACTCGACCTCGTTCGCCGCGAGTTCGGCGCAGCATGGCGGCGCGACGGTCGCGTAGGCTGGCGATGACCGCGCTACTCGAGATCGAATCTGTTACCCGGCGCTTCGGCGGTCTGACCGCCGTGGACGGCTTTACCGGCGTCGTGCGCCGCGGCGAGCGCGTTGGGCTGATCGGCCCCAACGGCGCCGGCAAAACTACCCTATTCAACCTGATCTCGGGCTTTACTCCGGTATCCTCGGGACAGATCCGCTTCAACACGCGCGTGATGTCCGGCATGAAATCGTTTCAAATTGCACGCTTGGGCGTGGGACGCACTTTTCAGAACCTGCGCATCTTTCCCAATATGACGGTTTTCGACAACGTTTCGGTCGGCGCGATCGGCACCGCTGGCCATTCGATGTGGAAGGCGCTCATGCGCGATCGCAGCGCCGCCGAAGCGGTAAGCGAAGGCACCTGGGCGGCACTCGAACGCACCGGGCTTACCGAACTTTCCGGACAACTCGCGGCCAATCTTTCCTATGGCCGGCGCAAATATCTAGAGATTGCGCGCGCGTTGGCACTGGAGCCCGAGTTGCTGATCCTGGATGAGCCTGCCGCGGGATTGAACGATACCGAGACGGCCGAACTCGCCGGCTTCGTCGAACGGCTGAACGCGGATGGCACCACGGTGCTGCTGGTCGAGCACGACATGGGCTTCGTGATGAGCTTGTGCCATCGCGTGATAGTGATGGCTTCCGGCCGTAAGATCGCGGACGGCACCCCGGCCGAAATCGGACGCGATCCGCAAGTGCTGGAAGCTTACCTCGGCACTGAGGAGGACGTATGAACATCCTCGAGGTCGAGTCGCTGGTGGTCCGTATGGGGCAGCAGACTATACTCGCCGGGGTTTCGCTTGCGGTGCCGCCGGGCGGGATCGTATCTGTGCTCGGCAGCAATGGTGTAGGCAAGACCACCCTGATGCGCGCGATCTCGGGGATCTACCGTGCAGCTTCGGGCAGCGTGCGTTTTCTTGGCGACGACATCGTGCTCTGGCCGCCGCACCGGATCGTCGCCGCCGGACTTGCGCAGGCGCCGGAAGGGCGGCAGATCTTTTCCAATATGACGGTGGAGGAAAATCTCCGTCTCGGCGCCGGACCGCGCGCCGGCGCCGCCGCAGCCGGCGATCTCGCGCGCGTGTTCGAACTTTTTCCCGTGATGCAGAACCGGCTCACGCAGAAGGCCGGCTCGCTCTCCGGCGGCGAGCAGCAGATGTTGTGCGTGGCGCGCGCCCTGATGGCACAACCCAAGCTTCTGCTGATGGACGAGCCTTCTCTCGGCCTGGCTCCGAAGCTGGTGCGCCAAATTTTCGACCTGATCGCGACGATCCGCGCCGCTGGCACCGCAATTTTGCTGGTGGAGCAGAATGCCAGGGCCGCGCTGCGGGTCGCAGACACTGCTCACGTGATGGAGTCCGGCCGTATCGTACTTTCGGGTTCGGCAGCAGAACTCGCAAGCGACGAGCGCATCCGCTCCGCCTACCTGGGCGGACACGTTCATCAACGCAAACCATGACCCAACCCACGGCATCCGAACTGCCTGCCTCGCTCTGGGTTTCCTCCGCGCCCGGCGCGCCCTTGACCGAACCGCTTTCACCCGGTGAGCACCGGGCCGACGTGCTGGTGATAGGCGCAGGCTTCACCGGACTCTCCACTGCGCTCGCCGCGGCGGAGCGCGGCGCTGACCGGTTCGCCCTATTGGCATGGCGGTTGGCGCAATCCGACCGGGGGGCATGTAAATCCGCTTGCGCTTGCACGCGGCCTCGCCCGTGCGGCAATGGGGGCCGGCGTGCGCATCCACACGCGTTCCCGGGCGATCGGCATGGAGCGGGCCGGCACGGCCTGGAAGGTGCGCACCGACGCCGCGACGGTACTGGCAAAGCGTGTAGTGATCGCGACCAATGCCTACGGAACTAATCGCGTCCGGCCCGGGCTGGACCTGAGTTGGGTACCGATGCGCTCCTACCAAATGGCAACTGCGCCATTGCCCGAGGCTATTCGCCGCAGCGTCCTGCCAACCGACACAGCACTGTCCGACACGCACGGCGATCTCTACTTCTGCCGCTTCGATCGGTACGGGCGTCTGGTCACCGGCGGCGCGCTGATTTTCGACTACCGTTTCGAATCCCGACTAAAACGTCGCATCGGCGAACGCCTTTCGCTACTGTTCCCTCAGATCGGCAATCCCTCGTTCGACTATGTCTGGCATGGTCAGTTGAGCATGACCGAGGACAAATTGCCGCACATGCACGCACTCGCCGATGGCGTAGTCACTTGGGTCGGGTGCAACGGCCGCGGCGTGGCGCTGGGTATCGCCCTGGGGCCGGTGATGGCCGACGTGGCGCTCGGCACTGCACCAGCGAATCTACCGCTGCCGCTGACGCCGCTGACGCCGCTGGGACGCGTTCGCGCACACGCGCTTGCAGCGCGGATCGCACCGTGGATGCTCGCCGTTTTTCGCTGGCGCGACGCGCGACCGTAGCGTGGCTGCAGTAATTGGGCGGATCGCAAACATACACCTAGCTTGATCACGCGCCAGAACGCGTTCGTGCCGGCGTAGGCCGGGTGCAAGTCGAAGAAGCGCGCGAACGTCGTCATGCGCGAATTCTATCGCGTTCTCAGCAACTCGAACGCCTCCCAGTGCTGCGACTTTACCCGAGCGCGCAAGCAGGTGCTGATCCTAAACGACGCATTCCCGACGTGCCCGATTATGAAAGCACACAAGCTCATTTGAGGAAAGCGGCGCAATACAGACGCGAACTGGTGCGATCAGCAATGTTCAAGCGACCACTCAGGCCGACAATCCGAAGCTCACATCAAACTGGTGAGCGGCAGCTCCACCTCAGTTAGCTGACCTTTATGACATCAAACGCTGGGCGGCTCCTTCGGGTCGACAGTTGCCCCACAGCAGGTCCGCGCGTTTTCCGTTCACGCGCAGGCACCGGTAAGCCAGTAGCGATGTCGCGACCGACTTCCGGCCGGTCGAACTGCTCAAAGGGAATTTAAGAGACTGTGGTCGAATATTCTCTTCGCGTGACACTGCCGCAAGGCAATCGGCTGCTCCGGTTCGAGCGGTGAAAGATGACGCGGCGCCTCTGTCCGGAGCCGCTGAAGTCACGTACTGACGTCTAGCAGTGTCCGCGGTTCGAGGCCCCGAGCGCTGACCGCAGTCCGGGAACCAACAGTCTCAGGTGACGTTGTGCTCTGCGAGAGGCTGGCGCCGACAGCTTTCGTGGCGCCGCGCCCGTGGCCCGGTTCGCAGCAGCTACGGTTACCTCGCCGAACCTTGCTCAGGCGTTCCGCTAGGCGCGTTTCCCAGCCGGCGCCCGTGGCCAACTCGACGCAAACGGCGCGGTCTGTCAAACTTCCCGGCCATGAATACCGAGAAAGCGACCGGGAGCAAATCCAAACCCGGCGTCCGCGCAAGCGCACCCGAGGACCTGCCGGCGATAACCGCGATCTACGCCCACCACGTTCTGCACGGGCTAGCGAGCTTCGAACTGGTGCCGCCGGATGTGAATGAAATGGCGCGGCGGCGCGCCGATGTGCTCGCGCGCGGCCTGCCGCACCTGGCGGCAGAGGCGGACGGGCGGCTTGCCGGCTACGCTTATGCCGCGCCCTACCGCGAGCGCCCGGCCTATCGCTATGCGTTGGAGGATTCGGTCTACGTCCACCCCGACTACATCGGCAGGGGAATAGGGCGCGCGCTGCTGGAGGTCCTGATCGAGACCTGCACTCGCGCAGGCTACCGTCAGCTCATCGCCGTGATCGGCGACAGCGGCAATGCGGGTTCTATCGGCGTGCATGTTGCCTGCGGTTTCGTGCGCACCGGGCTGCTTCCCGGCGTGGGATTCAAGTTCGGGCGCTGGGTGGACTCGGTGTTGATGCAAAGAGCATTGGGCGAAGGCGAGCGGACATTGCCGGTCGGCACGCCTGAGCGGGGAGAAGAGAAACGCCCCGGCTGAAGGCGTGCCTGATCGCGCGGGTCCGCTGGACATTCAATTGGTCGATTGATTACGTCAAGGTTATAGTACCGACTACCGACACGCAGCAGAAATCAGATAAAGGGGCAACGCACATGAGCAAGGCAGATTGGTTATTTCATTTGGGCGGGGATCCCAGAGGCATCGCGCGCAAGCTGGCGGAAGGCATCAACACGAACATATTTCCGGGCGAAAACGTGATGCTCTCGGTCGTGCGTGTCGATCCGCATGCTAGCGGCAGCATCCATAGTCATCCCGAGGAGCAATGGGGTGTGCTGCTGGAAGGGCGCTGCACGCGCATCCAGGACGGCGAAGAGGTCGAAGCCTCCGCCGGTGACTTCTGGCATACGCCTGGCGGCGTGGCTCACGGCGTTCGCAGCGGCGAACAAGGCGCGGTCATTCTGGACATATTCAGCCCCCCGCGCGCCGAATACAGACAAGCCGGCCAGGGATTCGGCAAGGCCGTCGTGAAAGAAACGTAAGGCTAAATTCGGCAACATTCCGGCCGCCGAAAGCTGCGCGCGCAACCAGAGCGAGGCGGCGCAGGGCGTGAGCGTGGCGAGGGTCACCGGCAAGCCGACGCGCGCGGAATTCAATCTGTCGAGCATGTTCCGACAGGCAGGGCCTGCAAACGGCGCCGACCAGGCTGTCAGCGTCCCGGAAACAGTGCCTTTATCGATGTCGGCCAAACGGCGGCCACGCGCCGGGCCAAAGTCGTTTACTTGGCCGCGAAGCAATAGAACAGCCCGCCGCCGCCGGTGCTGCGCAGCGCGTCCAGGCTGCATCCGCGCGAAGGGTGTGAAGAATTCCAGGAACGCGCGGCTGGATCCTCGCTGAGGACGCCGGCCCGTATGCCCTTGCGGTCGATGTGGCCGACCTGCGCCGAACCCGTGCCGCTGCTTGTCCAATTGCCGCAGGTGGTATCCCCGGACCAGTCGAACGCCGTGCCGTCGGATTGTGAACCGGTGATTGCGTCGTGCACGTTGGGCTTGTCGCCGCGGCCATTGAGCACCTCGCCCTTTTCGGTGAGCGCCGTCTGCTTGGTCAGCCGGTTGTCGCTGTGCAGTTGTTCCAAATTGCGAGCGATCGTCTCGCCCTTGGCGTTGCGCCACGGCCCTTTGCCGATGCGGTCGCGCGCATTCACCGCGCGCGTGCTGCCGCTAGCGGCGGTGCTAAGATAGGCGCGCCAGGTGTGCCTGCCTGCGCCCACGGCGGCCGCCAGCGCCTGGCAGTGCTTGTCCGCGCCGGCGAGTCCGCCGAGGTCCGCGCCCTTCCCCGGGTTCACGCTAGTGACGAAGAAAGTCATGTCCGGCTTCCCCTGCGCTTGCACCGATCCTGCCACACCCAGCGCCAACAGCACCAGCGCCGACACTCCTGCATTCTTCATGGCACTCTCCCGATAGCGGTTATTGAAAACGCAGCCCGTCCTTTGCATCCGCGCTACTGCTGGTATACAAGCGGCGGCTGAATTGTATTCCGTCATCGCGCCCGTAGCGGACGCGCCTGCGGTGATGCCTTCGGATGCTGGCGTTCATGCTGTTCATTTTCCATGGTCGCAGTGACGCCGACGCTCCGGCTGCAGCCGTCAGCCGCACCTGACAGCCGCTGCAAGCAGTCGCTTGGGCAGTCAACCGAGCGCCTTGCCTGCGTCAGGCAGTAGTGGTAGTTTGCCGCTTGAAAATGGCTTTGGTGCGCGCATAGGCCCCGGTTTGCTTAAGCCGGGGGCAAATCCAACGACTGCCGGGGAGGGTACATGAGCAAAAAATGGATATTGGTACTGGCGTTCGGACTCGCCGCGCTCGCGGGCTGCGCGTCAAACCGCGCGCGCGAACCGGGGCTGGAGCGAATTAGTCAAATCGTCGTCATCTACGCCGAGAACCGCAGCTTCGACCACCTGTACGGCGGTTTCCCCGGTGCCGAAGGGATCGCGCAGGCGAGCGCCGCGCAGAAGACGCAGCTCGACTTCGACGGCCGGCCTCTGGCGCACCTGCCTCCGGTGTATGCGCATGGCAAACCCGATCCGAAATACCCGACCGCAGGGCTGCCGAACGGTCCGTTCCGCATCGATGCGCCGCCGATCAACGGCCGCCTCGATCAGGTGCTGCCCAGCCCCTGGCACCTCTATTACCAGAATCGCGAGCAGATTGCGGGCGGCAGGAACAACAGGTTTGTCGCGCTCGGGAATGTCGGCGCCTGGGTGATGGGTTACTTCGACGGCTCGAAGATGAAGGTCTGGAAATGGGCGCAGGAGTACACGCTCGCGGACCACTTTTTCATGGGCGCGTTCGGCGGCTCGTTTCTCAACCATCAGTGGCTGATCTGTGCGTGTACACCTGTAGATCTGAATGCCCCCGCCTCGGTGCGACCGAAGCTCGACGCGCAAGGAAATCTGCAGAAAAAGCCCGGCTCGCCGAAGTCGGTACTCGACGGGCCGGTGCAGGTCTTCGACGGGCGCGCGACGCCCGACGGTTATCTCGTCAACACCTCGCAGCCGCCCTATCAACCGAGCGGTATTCCGCCGGCGCCGGGCAACCTCGATTTCGCCGACCCGGCGAAGCATCCCGCCCCGCAGCAGACAGCGAGGACCATTGGCGACACGCTTTCCGCGAAGTCGGTGAGCTGGGCGTGGTACGCGGGTGGCTGGGATGCCGCACTCGCAGATGGCAGGAGGGACCCGAGCGCGAAGCGGTCCGTGATCTACGCGCGCGCTGCAGATAGCCCGATTTTCCAGCCACACCACCAGCCGTTCAATTACTACGCGCGCTTCGCGCCCGGCACGCCGGATCGCGCCGCACACCTCAAGGACGAAAAAGACTTCCTCGCAGCGATCGAGCGCGGAACGCTGCCGCAGGTCGCATTCTTCAAGCCGGCGGGCCGCTACACCGAGCACCCAAGCTACACTGACATCGCGAGCGGCGATGAGCATATCGATATGATCCTCGCGCGGCTGAAGCAAAGCCCGCAGTGGCCGCACATGGCGGTCATCGTCACCTACGACGAGAACGGCGGCTTCTGGGACCACGTGCCGCCGCCATCCGGGCCCGGCTGGGGCGATCGCTGGGGCCCGGGCACGCGCATCCTGACGATCATCGTCTCACCCTATGCCAGGCGCGGCTACGTTGACAAGACGCCGTACGACACGACTTCAATCCTGAAGCTGATCACCAAGCGCTTCGCCCTCGATCCGCTGCCGGGTGTGCGCGCCAACGCGGGCGATTTGACGGGCGCTTTCGACTTTGCACAGTGAGGCCGGGGTGGGCGGCTAGTTGCCGCCCCGTTTTTCCTCGCGCTTCGAAACGATGTTGTTACCATGGCTGGTCAAATGCCAGGCGGCGCGCGCGCGCGACGTCCCAACTGGCGTAGCGCCACGCTCCGCTACTCGCCGAACCGCGTCTATCGCCCTTGGCCGAAAGCCGCCATTCGTACTAAATCCGTTAGCACATCGGTATCCTGAGCAACCAGGAGTGCGTAAATTTGCCCTGGTCGGGGAGCCACCAAGACGCAAATCCGCGGGCGGATTTCTCCACATTGCTACGCCGTGCCGTGTTCCTGCTAAAGTACCGTGTATCTGCAGGCCGCCATTGCAGCAACAGCGGCCGAACATGATTGGAAAGGGCACTTGCATGGCCGGCAGCGAGCCTGACCGCGGATTCTATGAGCACGCCGATCCGCTCGATGCGCTTAACCGCGGCGTGCCGCTTGAGCAGAAGCTCGCTTCGATCCACGAGGCCCTGTATGCGGATATCGAGTTCGTCGAGCGGATCTCGGTCGTCGCTTATGACCCGGCCACCGACCTGCTGAAGACCTTCCTCGCCAGCTCGCCCGGGCGCAACCATCTGGTGCGTTACGAAGCGCGCCTGTCGGACTCGCCCTCCCTCGCCGAGATCCTGCGCGCCGGCCGCCCGCGCGTGGTCAACGACCTCGAGCTCTTCCGCCAGGGGCGCCACCTGCACACCAGGGTCATCGCCGAGGAGGGATATCGCTGGAGCTACACCGTCCCCATGTATCTCGACGCCACGTTTTGGGGATTCATCTTCTTCAACTCGCGCAGTCCGGGCGCGCTCACCGAGCCGGCGCTGCGCGCGCTCGACGTGCATGCCCACCTGATCTCGGCCGTCGTCACTGCGGAAATGCTCGCGGTGCGGATACTCGCCGCCGCGGTCAAGACCGCCCACGACATGGTGCACTTCCGCGACCCGGAAACCGGCGCCCACATCGATCGCATGGCGCGCTATGCGCGCCTGATCGCCCAGCACCTCGCGGCCACCGGCGCCGCGGATCTGAATGACGCCGCCATCGAGCGCATTTTCGAGTTCGCTCCGCTGCACGACATCGGCAAGCTCGCGCTGCCCGACCGCATCCTGCTCAAGCCCGCGCGGCTGTCGGACGCGGAGCGCGAGGAAATGAAGACGCACACCGTGCGCGGTGTGCAGATGATAGATGCGATCGCCCACAATTTCGGGCTGGAGCACCTCGACGGGCTGGACCTGTTGCGCCACATCGCCGAATCGCATCACGAAACCATGGATGGAGGCGGTTATCCCCACGGCCTGCATGGCAGCGAAATCCCCCTGGAGGCGCGCATCGTTGCCGTCGCGGATGTGTTCGATGCCCTCACCAGCCCGCGCCCCTACAAGCCCTTATGGTCCGACGATGAGGCCTTCGCCTGGCTGCGCCGGCTCGCGCGCTCGAAGTTCGACGAGGACTGCGTAGACGCGCTGCTGTTCAACGCGAAGAAGGTGAAGGAGATCCAGGCGCAGTTCCAGGATCCCGGGGCAGATCCCCTGCCGAGCCGCGCGCGCCGATCAAGCCCGCCAGGCGCCGGAACATAAGCGGGCATAGGCCGGAAGCGAACGCAATGCGGATGTATCCATTGTCGGGAGAAGCATGAACGCCGATGAGGTACTCGCAGCAGTGTGGCGCTTGGGGCGGATGCCGTCCCAGGCGCTCGCCCACGCGAAGCTGAGCGGCGCCGACCCCGTCTTGCCTTCGTCTTTTGCCGTCGGTACCGCTGCGCAGGTGTCGATTGCGGCGGCGGCGCTGGCGGCGTGTGAACTTGGTCACGCGCGCGGCCAGGCGCGCCAGGACGTGGGCGTCGACATGCTGCATGCCGCGCTCGAATGCGTGGGCTGGTTCAGCATCGACGGGCGCGTGCCGGAGATCTGGGACAAGTTTTCCGGGCTGTATCGCTGCGCCGACGGCTGGGTGCGCGTGCACGCGAATTTCGCGCATCACCGCGACGGCGCCTTGCGGCTGCTGCGCCTCGCGCCGGAGACGGCGCAGCGCGCGGATGCGGAGCGCGCGTTGCAGGCATGGCGTGCGCTGGAGTTCGAGCAAGCCGCCGCCGATCAGGGACTGGTGGTCGCGGCCTTGCGCCGTTTCGACGAGTGGGACGCGCATGCGCAGGGGAGGGTGCTCGCGGCGCAGCCGCTGCTGCGCTTCGAGCGCATCGGCGATGCCCCGCCCGCGGCCTTGCCGCGCCTTGAGCCATATCAGCGGCCGCTTGCGGGTGTTCGGGTGCTCGATCTCACGCGCATACTCGCCGGACCGGCCTGCGGGCGCGCGCTGGCGGCGTACGGGGCCGAGGTGATGCTGATCAATGCGCCGCATCTTCCGAACATCGAAGCGATCGCCAGCACCAGCCGCGGCAAATTGTCGGCGCACGTGGATCTGCGCACGCAGAAAGGACGCCATGATCTGAACGCGCTGCTGGCGAGCACACAGGTATTCGTGCAGGGATACCGGCCCGGCGCTGTGGACGCCCTGGGCTACGGACCGCAGGCACTCGCCGAGCGCAGGCCGGGAATCGTCTGCGTGTCGCTATCGGCTTACGGGCCGGAGGGCCCGTGGCGTGGGCGCCGCGGCTTCGACTCCCTGGTGCAGACGGCGACGGGCTTCAATCACGCCGAGGCCGAAGCCGCGGGCACGCCCGAACCCAAGCCGCTGCCGATGCAGATTCTCGACTATGCGAGCGGCCATCTGATGGCGTTCGCGGCGTGCGCCGCGCTGTTGCGGCAAATGAACGAAGGCGGTAGCTGGCAGGTGCGGGTTTCGCTGGCGCAGACGGGACGATGGCTGCGCAGCCTGGGGCGCGTGCCCGGCGGCCTCGACGCAAACTGGCCGGACCGCCAGCCGTATTTGGAAACCAGTCAATCCGGATTCGGCGAACTGGTGGCGCCCCGCCACAGCGCGCAGTTGTCGCGCACGCCGGCGCTATGGACGCGCCCCGCGGTGCCGCCCGGCACCGATCCGCCCGTCTGGCCGTGATTGCCGGCAGCGCATGCTGCCCGCTGCGGGCGGGCGGCAGAGGCCGTCTCGGCACCACCGAAACAGCCTCTGAACAGCGCGGCAAGCTATTTGATGGTGAGCTTCTTCGTTTCAGCGCCGGCTTTTTTCGGCAGGGTCAACGTCAGCACGCCATCCTTGTACTCCGCTTCCGCCTTGGCCTCGTCGACATCGTGGCCGAGGGTGAAACTGCGGAATTGCCTGCCGTAGTAGCGCTCGCTGCGCACCAGTTTCTTCTCTTCCTTTTCTTCCTTTTCGTGCTTGACTTCAGCGCTGATGGAAACCTGGTTGCCGTCGATCGACACCTGGATGTCGTCCTTCTTCACGCCCGGGACATCCGCCTTGACCGTATAGGCCTTGTCCGCTTCCGAAATCTCGAGTTTGATCTCGGGTTCGGCTTCCAGGCCCTGGAACACGGGCCGCAGCATGAAGCCTTTGAAATAGTCGCTCATGTCCCGGAACGGGTCGATCCGCGCCATTTCGCTGAATGGATCCCAACGAGTGAGGTTTGCCATGATGATGCTCCTTTACTGGTTGACAATGGTGGGCGCCGCGCTACGCCGCGTCATTTGAGCCGCGAAGCTGCACGCTCGATCGCCTCGCGCAACTCTTTCCATGCCTTGTCCGCACCGTGCTTCAGATCCTCCCAGGCCCACTCTCCGTGCTGGCGCAGTTCCCGTAGTTTCTCCTGCGCCACCGCCTGTTTGGCCGTGAGGGCTTCAAGCTGCACCTCGAATTCGGCACGGATATCGGCCTTCGCGTCCGTCGCTTTGGCCCGCAACTGTTCGAGCTTCGCGTCCCATTCCTTGAGCTGCGCCTCGAGTGTTTGCTGAAACGCTTGTTTCGGACTGATTTGTGGACTATCGGCTGGCGTCGGCATTTGTCCGGACCCGTGCTCGAATTCCGCTTCGGCTTCCAGCCAGTCGGCAGTCGGGTCGCCGGGGGCGAATCCCCGGTGTTCGGCGCGGTAATAAGCGGCTACCGCGACCATCTCGCGGTGCATTGCAGGGGAGTACTCCGGCTTGTTCGGGGCGGGAGATGATTCAGCGTGGCGCTTGGACATAACATCTTCTCCTTTTGCCTACCACCACGCTACGCTGTCCCTGATATTTCATCGTGACAATAATCAACAAACTCCCGGTCCGCGGCGGGCAGCCTTCCTCGCCCCGGCCGAGTTCAGGTTTCAGCAGGAGATGCCGGCGGCGCAATGCCGGCGCCAGGCTCGACGGCCATGCGCACCGCATCGTCCACGTCCTCTAGAAACACGAACTCCAGCTTCTGCTTTGCCTCCGCCGGCACTTCCTCGAGATCCTTGCGGTTGCGCGCGGGCAGCATCACCCGGCTGATGCCGGCGCGCATCGCGGCAAGCACCTTTTCCTTGATCCCGCCCACCGGCAGCACCAGGCCGCGCAGACTGATTTCGCCTGTCATCGCGGTGTCGGTGCGGACCTTTCTGTCGGTGAACAGCGAAGCCAGCGCGATGAACATGGCCACGCCAGCGCTGGGACCGTCCTTGGGGATCGCTCCGGCCGGAACGTGCACATGCACGTCGCTGCGCTCGAACGCTGCGGCGTCTATGCCCAGACCAGGTGCGCGCGACTTGACCAGGGTGAGCGCAGCCTGGGCGCTCTCTTTCATTACGTCGCCGAGCTGGCCGGTCAGGATCAGCTTGCCGCTGCCCGCATTCTTGCTCGCTTCGATGAACAGGATGTCTCCGCCTACCGGCGTCCAGGCGAGCCCGGTGGCCACGCCGGGCATGCCCGCGCGCAGCGCCACTTCGTTCTCGAACTTGGCCGGACCGAGGATGTCGGCGAGATCGCCCTCTTCGATGCGCGCCTGGCTCAGCTCGCCTTCGGCGATCTTCACCGCGATGCGGCGGCACACGGCGCCGATCTGGCGTTCCAGCGAGCGCACGCCGGCTTCGCGCGTGTAATCGCGGATGATGGCGGAAAGCGCCGCGTCGGAAATCTCGAGCTGCTCGGGCTTCAAGCCATTGTCAACGAGCTGGCGGCGTACCAGATAGCGGCGCGCGATCTCGAGCTTTTCTTCCTGCGTATAGCCCGGAAGCGGCACGATCTCCATGCGGTCGCGCAGCGGCCCGGGTACCGTGTCGAGCACGTTGGCGGTGGTGATGAACAGCACGCGCGACAGATCGTAGGGCACGGCCAGGTAGTTGTCGCGGAACGTAGAGTTCTGCTCGGGGTCGAGCACTTCGAGCAGCGCCGCCGACGGATCGCCGTGCATGCCGGCGCCGGACTTGTCGATCTCATCGAGCATCATCACACAGTTGCGCGTACCGGCTTTTCTGAGCGCCTGGATGATGTTGCCCGGCAGCGCGCCGATATAGGTACGGCGGTGGCCGCGGATTTCGGCTTCGTCGTGCACCCCGCCCAGCGACAGGCGCACGAATTTGCGCCCTAGCGCGCGGGCTATGCTCTGGCCGAGCGAGGTCTTGCCCACGCCGGGCGGGCCGACGAAGCACAGGATGGGTCCGTGGCCGTCCGGATTGAGCTTGCGCACCGCGAGGAATTCGAGGATGCGCTTTTTCACCATCTCCAGGCCGAAATGATCCTCGCCCAATATGCGTCTTGCTTCGGCGATGTCGATGTCACTCGCCTCGGGCGCTTTCCACGGCAACTCGATCAGCCAGTCGAGGTAGGTGCGCACCATCGAGGATTCGGCCGATCCGTCCGACATGCGCTCCAGACGTTTCAATTCTTTGGTCGCCTGTTTTTCCACTTCCTCCGGCATTTGCGCAGCGGCAATGGCCTGCCTCAGCTCGGCGATTTCGGCGGCGTTTCCCTCTTCGCCTTCGCCCAGTTCCTTCTGGATCGATCTGAGTTGCTCGCGCAGCAAATACTCGCGCTGGCGCTCGTCCATGCTTGCCTTGGTGCGCTCTTCAATCTGGCGCGAAAGCCGCAGCACTTCGAGGCGCTGCGCGAGGAGTTCCAGCACGCCGTCCAGCCGCCGCTCGAGATCGACCGCTTCGAGCAGTTTCTGCTTCTCCGGCGCTTTGATGTCCATCAGGCTGGCGACCATGTCGGCGAGCGTGGCGGCGGAACCTATGTTTTGCACCGCGCCGACCAGTTCCTGCGACGCCTGCGGCATGAGTTGCAGCACTTCGAGCGCGCGCTCCCTCAGTTGCATGAAGCGCGCCTCGATTTCCTTGCCCGTTGCGTCGGGCTCTTCGATGCGTGCCACCCGGGCCACAAGGAAGGGATAGCCCTCGAGCAGTTCGACCACGCGAAACCGCTGCTGGCCCTGGCAGATGATGTGATGCGTGCCGTCCTGCGTGGTGACATAGCGCAGAATGTTGGCGCTGGTCCCCACCGGGTACAGATCCTCCTGCCCGGGCTGGTCGATCTCCGGATTGCGCTGCAGCAGTATGCCGATCGGAAGCTCGGTCTTGACTGCCTGCTGCGCGCCCGCAATCGAACTGTCGCGGCCGACGGTGAGCGGCAAAATCATGCCCGGGAACAGCACCATGTTGCGCACCGGCACAATGATGAGCGCGTCATCCGGTATGACGAGCGCGTTGCCGGCGCCTTCGAGCGCCGCGCCGGCGGGAACGGCTTCGCTGTGGGCTGGGGGATGTGAATTTTCGAGTTGCATAGTGATCTCGCTCACGCCGCGCGGCGCAGTGTCAGTATTAGGCAGCCATGTTCCAGCCGCTGGTCGATCGGCTCAAACTGGCCCGGCGGCAGGGCGACACGGCGCTCGAATTGCCCGTAAGGTATCTCCAGGCGATGAATGGCGGCGCGCCGGGCATTCGTCGGCAACGAGCGCTCGCCGCGCACGATGATCAGCCCTGGAGCAAGCACGACTTCGAGTTGCTGCGGCGTGACGCCGGGCAGGGCGACCAGCAGTCTCAGTTCATTGCCGTCCTCGTACAGATCGACCGGCGGCTCCCAACACGGCGCACCCCGGATCACGCCGATCTGGAAGAATTGGCGTTGCAGCCGCTCGGCGTCCTGCAATAGTTCCAGTGCCTCCGCCCACATCCACGATCTCGGATCGCGCGCTCGCATAGTCAACGTCCCTGGTGTGTTCGCAATAGTGTGGACCGCGCTTTCGCCGCCCCCTTGATCCCTATCACGCTTCATATGCGGGCGGTTACTCCGCAAAACAAGCACTGAGCCCGGGAAGCTGGAATCGTCTGCGCAATTCGTTTCGGCATCTGTGCGGGCGCGCACTGAGGGGAAAGGAAATTCGCTGAAAATGACCTGCGCATCTGTTTTCAGGCAAAAAAAACCCCGGGTCTGGGCCCGGGGTTGAGGTTGCCCCGAGGTTGCCCTCGGGGCCGCTGACAGCAAGGAGGAGGAGGAGCCGTCAGCGTTTCTTTGAAGAAAGCTTACGCAGCTTTCTTTTTGCCGGCTTGTTTCACCACGGTCGCGGTGGCGGCAGTAACATTGGCTTCGGCCATATCGGTCGCTTGCTTGACCACTTTGGTGAAGCTATCGTAGGCGGAGTTGGCGGCAGCCATGGCGGACTTGACCGCGGCCACGGCGACGTCCGAACCGGCGGGCGCGTTCTTGGTCAGTTTGTCCATCAGCGAGACGACGGACTTGTTCATTTCGGCAGCCTGGGTTTCGGCCAGCTTGGTGACTTCGGCCTGCGCCTGCGTCGCTACTTCGTACACATTGCGCGAATAGGCGATCGCTTTTTCCAGGGCCGGTTGGGCCGAGGTGGCGCTCAGGTTGACGAGTTCTTGTGCATCCTTGACCGACAGCAGCGCTTTCGCTTGGCTGACGCTGTCTTCAAACACCGATTTGGTGGTGTTGAAGTTCAGCGCCGACAGGCGCTCGAACGCGGCGAACTGGGCTTGGGCGATGGTGAACAGCGCATTTACGCTGGCTTTGTTGGCGGCGGCAAATTGTTCAGGGGTGGCGTACATTTTCAATCTCCTAGTAAGTTACGGAAGGGTCCAGCTATCTTGGATGCAATCGCCTCGTAACCACGAAGATATTGCACTGCAACAATTCCAATTCTACACTCAACTAATTGCCTGTCAAGTACTTTTCGCAATTCATGGATTATGCTTTGATGTGTTGCACAAATTATATTTAAATCAAAGCCTTGGCCTAGTCCATCTGGCAAGCCACTCTAGATTGACACAATATTATATATATAAATCATATTGTTAGAATTTAAGGGCGGGGTTGGCGCGGGCGCGGTTAGCGCGGGCTTGCTTTCTTGAGTGTATTGCCCGGCCAGATCGGCCCGCCGGCGGTCCACTTGATATACTGCGCGGCTTTCCGAGACGCATATGCCCACAAATTCCCTTGCATCACCGCGAGGTCGCGGCGGCCATGCCGGTCGCTGAGGGCCGCGCGGCGCGGCTTTGGCTGCAGGCCATGCCCGGGCTGTTCGTGCTGTTGTGGAGCACGGGTTTCGTCGGCGCCAAGTACGGCCTGCCTTACGCCGAACCGCTGACTTTCCTGCTGCTGCGCCTCGCCTTGGTGGTGGCGTTGATGCTGCCGCTCGCGCTGGCGATGCGCGCAGCCTGGCCGGGCAGCCTGACTCAGGTCGGGCATGTCGCAGTGGTCGGCGTGTTGATGCAGGGCGGCTACCTCGGCGGCGTGTTCTGTTCCATTAATCTGGGCATGTCTGCAGGCGTGAGCGCGCTGATCGTAGGCGTGCAGCCCATCCTGACTGCCTTCGCCAGCGCGCCGCTGTTCGGCGAACGATTGCGGGCGCGGCAATGGCTGGGCCTGGTGCTCGGTTTCGGCGGGGTGCTGCTGGTCGTGCTCGGCCGCTCGGCGCTGTCGGGCATTACGCCGGCTTCGCTGGCCTTGTCGCTGCTGGCACTGTTATCCATTACCGTCGGCACGCTGTATCAGAAGCGCTACTGCGGTGCGGTGGATCTGCGCACCGGTTCGGTAATTCAATTTTGCGCCGCCGGCCTGGTGCTGCTGCCCCTGGCTCTGCTGTTCGAAACCATGCAGGTGGACTGGACCGGTGAATTCATGTTCGCACTGGCCTGGCTGGTGCTGGTTCTGTCGATCGGCGCGATTTCCCTGCTGTATGTCCTTATCCGCAAGGGTGCAGCGACCAAGGTGGCGAGTTTTTTCTATCTCGTTCCGCCGTGCACGGCGCTGATGGCCTATGCCATGTTCGGAGAGACGCTCAGCGTTGCGGCGATGGCCGGGATGGCGCTGGCAGTGATCGGCGTGGCCTTGGTGGTTTACCGGCGCCAGTAAAAGCCGCCGTGGGGAAAGAAGGGGTAGCCGTAGTTCCAGCCGTAGCCGGGGTAACCCGGCCACCACGGGTCGAGGTAATAATTATCGCGCCGCAGTTCCTGCTCGCGCCGCAACTCTTCGGCGTGGCGCCGTTCGCGCTGGTTGATTTCCTCCGCCACGCGGTCGCGCAGTTCCTGCGCGCGCGCGGACTGGATGTAGTCCAGCACTTCCGCGCTTACCCCCTCGCCGTGCAGTTCTATTGCCTGCGATGCGCTGAGGTCGTAGCGCGAACCTGTTTCCCTGATCCTGGCGATGATGTCCTTCGCGGTCGCGCCCGCTTTGGACATGCCCACGAGCTCCGCCAGCGGCAGCGCGGGATTGGGCTTGGGCATCATGCGCTCGAGCTCATCGGGCGAGAGGCGCGCGATGGCGCCAACTCCGCCCGGCGGCGCGGACACGGTGGCGCAGCCAAGGAGCGACAGGACCAGGGTCAAAATCAGAATGGGGCGCAAGCGGGACATGCTGATATTGGACCACCCGAAGCGCTTCGGCGCAACTGCGTATCGATACCGTGTCAACGCGCCGGCGCCGCGGATGTTGACCGGCGGCCCGCGATCGTTTATAAAGCAAACAGTCGTTTGTTTTCCAATAATCCGAACTTCATGGCCCAAGCCCTACGCATTCCACGCAGCGACAACCGCCTGCCGCGGATCCTGGACGAGGCGGCGCGGCTGTTCCGCGAGAAAGGCTATGCCGCCACCTCGATGCGCGACATCGCGACCGCGGTGGACATGCTGCCCGGGTCCCTTTATTACCATTTTGCGGCCAAGGAAGACCTGCTGGTCGCGGTGTACGAAGAGGGGGTGCGGCTGATCACCGAGAAGGTGCGCGCCGCCATCGCCCGCCATGAGAAACCCTGGCAGAGGCTGGAGGCGGCGGCAGTGGCGCATCTGGAGGCCTTGCTCAAGACCGGCGACTATGCCTTGGTCGTGATCCGCGTGCTGCCGCAGGATGTGCCCAAGGCGGCGGCGCGCTTGGTGAAACTGCGCGACGGCTACGATAGCCTGTTCGCGGAACTGGTGGCGGCGCTGCCTCTGCCGCCGGAGACCGACCGCCAGAGCTTTCGCTTGCTGCTCCTGGGCGCCCTTAATTGGACCCAGCATTGGTTCCGCGAGGGCGGCAGGAATTCCCCGCGCGTAATCGCGCGCAGTTTTCTCAGACTGCTGCGCGAGGCGCAGAAGACCTGAGACCTTTTCGAGGCAGAGCATCATGACTGCATATCCACCCAAGGTATTGGTTACCAAGATCGGCCTCGACGGCCACGACCGCGGCAGCCGCGTGGTCGCCTCCTTCCTGCGCGATGCGGGCATGGAGGTGGTGTACACGCCGCCGTGGCAGGACATCCCCGCGGTGGTCAAGCTGGCGATGGAGGAGGACGTCGATGTGATCGGCATTTCCTCGCTTGCGACCGACCACCTGATCGTGCCCAAGCTGATGCTGGCGCTGGGCGAGGCGGGCCTGCAGGATATCGCGGTCATCGTCGGCGGCATCGTGCCCGATGCGGACGAGGCGTTGCTGCTCGAGGCGGGGGTCGCGAGGGTGTTCCACCCGGGAAGCGCGCTAGAGGAAATCGCGGCGGAGATCGGCCGCCTCACCCGCGCGCGCCGCACGGTCAACGTTTAAAGGGGAAGCGCAGATGAACAAGCCGCTGGACGCAAACAAACTTATCAAGCCAGAAACCGCAGCGGCGCAATGGCAGCGCGAATATGCCGCGAGCGTCGCCAGCGACAAGCCCGCACGCAATCGCTCCGGTATCGAAGTCAAGCCTCTATACACGCCGCAGGACTGGAGCGGCGACTATGCCGCCGATCTCGGTTATCCGGGCCAGCCGCCCTACACCCGCGGCATCTATGCGAGCATGCACCGCGGCCGCACCTGGAGCCAGCGCCAGCTTATCGGCCTGGGCACGCCGCAGGACTACAACGCGCGGCTGCTCGAGATGATAGCCCAGGGAACGAGCGCGGTATCGCTGATCCCGTGCAACTCGGTGTTTCGCGGCTACGACATGGACGAGGTGCACGCGGAATTGCTCGGCACCTGCGGCGTGGTGGCGAATACGGTGGAGCACATGGATCAGTGCCTCGCGGGCGTCGATCTCGCAAGTACTTCCTGCGCCATGAACGATCCTTCGCCATTCACCCTGCTCGCATTTCTGCTCGCGACCGCAAAACGGCGCGGCGTAGCCTGGCGCGCGATCAGCGGCACGTCCAACCAGAGCGACTACCTCAGCCACTACGTCGCCAACCACATGTTCTTTCGCATCGCGCTTGCGGGCGCGCGGCGCATCCTCACCGACCATATCGAATTCTGCAACCGCCACCTGCCTAACTGGAACCCGATGTCGGTGGTGGGGCAGCACACGCAGCAGGCTGGCGCCACGCCGGCCGAGGCCATGGCCTTCACCCTGTGTTCGGCGATCCAGTATGCCGAGGACTGCCGCGCGCGCGGCATGCAGCCGGATGCGTTCCTGCCGCGCTTCACTTTTTTCTTCGACATCTCGGTCAGCCTGTTCGAGGAGATCGCCAAGTTCCGCGCCGGCCGGCGAATTTGGGCGCGCATCACGCGCGAGCGCTTCGGCGCGCGCGACCCGCGCTCCTGGCGCTTCAAGTTCCACGGCCAGACCTCGGGCGTCGATCTGACGCGGCAGCAGCCGCTCAACAACATTGCGCGCGTCACCGTGCAGGCCATGGCCGGCATTTTCGGCGGGCTGCAATCGCTGCATACCGACGCCTACGACGAGGCGCTGTCCTGCCCGACCGAATTCGGCGCGCGCATCGCCGTGAGCACGCAGAACATCCTGCGCGAGGAGGCGCACCTCACCGATGTGATCGATCCGCTCGGCGGCAGCTATTACGTCGAGTCGCTCACCGACGCGATGGAGCAGAACATCCTCGGCGTCATGGGAGAGGTGGAGGCCGCCGGCGGCATGTACGCGGCGGTGGAGCAGGGCCTGGTGCAGAAGATGATAGGCGCGTCGGCGCGCGGCTTTCAGGAGAAAGTGGAGTCGGGCGAGCAGACCGTTGTCGGTGTCAACGCCTACCGGGTGGAAGAAGGCAAGAGCGAGCGCCGGGCGCTGCCCACGCCCGACCCGGCGAAAATGCGCTCACATATCGCCGCGTTCAAGGCGTACAAGGAAGCGCGCTCGCACGCCGCGGTGCAACAGGCGCAGGACAGGCTCGCCGCCGCCGCCAACGATCCGACGCAGAACATGTTCGAGCGCGTGGTGGAGGCGGCCGAAGCCGGCTGCACCCACGGCGAGATCTGCGCGACGCTGCGGCGCGAACTCGGCTTCGGCCAGCCGCTGGTGATGGTATGAACGGTGGGTCTGAAGGGCGGGACATGGCAATCGATACTGCAATCGAGACCTGCCGCGGCGTGGTCTATCCGTGGCAGCTCGATCACATGGATCACATGAACGTGCAGTTCTATACCGCGCGCTTCGACGAGGCCACCTGGCACCTGTTTGCCGCACTCGGAATGACCACGGGCTATTTCAAGACGAATCGGCGCGGCATGGCGGCGCTGGAGCAGCGCACTCTGTACAAGCGGGAGCTGCGCGCGGGCGCCCTGATACGCATCACCTCCGAGTTGCTCGAGATGAAGCCGAAGACCATCCGCTTTGTGCACCGCATGTACGACACCGAAAGCGGCGAGGAGGTCGCCACGACCGAACTCGTCGGAGCACACATCGACACCGACGCGCGCAAGGCGGTGCCGTTTCCGGACGAAATCGTCAAGCGACAGGCCGGTTTCATCGATGCCGGCGCAAGATCTGCATGAACGCTGAGCCGGGGGTGAGCGGACTAGCCGCCATCCTCGCCGGTGAGCGCCGCGCGCTGGCGCGCGCCATGTCGGCGGTGGAGAACGAGACCGCCGCGGGCAAGGCGCTGCTGCGCGAACTGCAGCCGCACCTCGGGCGCGCGCACGTCACGGGCGTCACCGGCCCGCCCGGCGCGGGCAAGTCCACTCTGGTCAACGCGCTGGTCGGTGCCTGGCTCGCGCGCGGCGCCAGGGTCGGCGTGGTGGCAGTCGATCCCTCCAGTCCATTCTCCGGCGGCGCCATCCTCGGCGATCGCATCCGCATGGGCGAGCACCAGGCGCACGAGCGCGTGTTCATCCGCTCGCTCGCCTCGCGCGGCCACGGCGGCGGCCTGTCGCGCACCGCGGCGCGCGTGGTCGACCTGCTCGACGCCGCCGGCTACGACCAGATCATCGTCGAGACCGTGGGTGCGGGGCAGTCCGAGGTCGAGGTGGCGGAAATCGCCGACACGCGCATCGTCGTCTGCCCGCCCGGCTTAGGCGATGAGGTGCAGGCGCTCAAGGCCGGCATTCTCGAGATCGCCGATATCCTGGTGGTGAACAAAGCCGACCTGCCGCTGGCCGAGCGCACCGAGCGCGAACTGCTGGCGATGCTGTCGCTGCGCCACTACGACGGCTGGAAGCCGCGGGTTGTGCGCACGGTCGCCACCAGCGGCGTGGGCGTGGCGGAGCTGGCCGACCTGATAACGCGGCATGCCACAGCCTGCGCCGGCGAGCGGCGCTCGCACGGAGGCCGCGTGCGCCGCCTGATTGCCGCCAGCGCCGCCGACTGGGTGAAACGGCGCGTCGAGAATCTGACCGGCGCCGAATTCGAGCAACTGTGCGTTCTGGTGCGGCGCGGCGAACTCGATTACGCCAGCGCCGACCTGCGCGCGGTCGAGCTTGCATTGCGCGCCGAGAAAAAAGCTTGAACCGGCAGGAGCGCCATGGCTTCCCCGCCGCCATTCTGTGGGTGCTGGTGGCGCTTACGCTGGGCTGGGGATTCAACTGGCCGATGATCAAGCTGGCGCTCAGCGAGATTCCGGTGTTCACATTTCGCAGCGTGTGCCTGCTCGGCGGAGCGGCGGGACTGTTCGCCATAGCAAGCTACGCGCGGCTGCCGCTGCGGCTGCCGCGCGGCCAATGGGGCAGGCTGCTGCCGATCGCGCTGTTCAACGTCACGGTGTGGAATGTATGCGTGACCTACGGCATCGGCTACATGTCCTCCGGCCGTGCGGCTATCCTCGCTTTCACCATGCCGCTGTGGGGCGTGCTGCTTTCGGCCTGGCTGCTCAAAGAGCGCCTGAACGCGCGGCGCATCCTCGGCGTCGGCCTGGGCATGGGCGCGATATTGCTCCTGCTGTCGAACGAATTGCAGGCGGTGCAGGCGGCCCCTATGGGCACGCTGCTGATGCTGGGCGCGGCATTCTCCTGGGCGTTCGGCACGGTGATAATGAAGCGCTATCCGGTAGCTCTGCCCGTTGCCTCGCTCACCGCCTGGCAATTGCTCGTCGGCGGCATCCCGATTTACGCCGGCGCGCTCGCGTTCGAGATGGACAGTCTGCAGCCGCCGACGTTCGGCCCCGCGCTCGCTGTGGCTTACAACATTTTCGTCGCCTTCATTTTCTGCCAGTGGGCCTGGTTCAAGATCGCGACGACGGTGCCGGTGGGCGTGTCTTCATTGTCGACGCTGATGACTCCGGTAGTGGGGGTGTTCAGCGGCATGCTGGTGTTGTCCGAAGTTCCGCATTGGCAGGATTACGCCGCTCTCGGGCTGGTGCTGCTGGCGCTCGCTACGGTGATGCTGCCGCCGGGTTCGATCCGCGCGCGATTCGTGAGGAACTAACAGGCCGTTTCAGGATTGCCGAAACGGCCCCTGATATAGGGGAACATCAGGGAGGTATCCCCTCAGTTTGTAACAAGCTCAAGGCGCAGGCAGACTGCGCCGGCGCGGAATGTTTTTCGCGTCCCAATGCGCGCGGGCCCAGCGCCAGAATTCGGCGAGCGATGCGCGACTAAGTTGCGCCGGCGGCGCCTGGCCGAGAAAATCCATGACTTGCACGAGTGCGGGCACCGTATCGCGCGCATCCACCGGCGCCGCCAGCGTCTGTTTCGACAGTTTTTCGCCGGCGGCATTCACCGCCGCCGGCAGGTGCAGGTAGCGCGGCGTAGGCAGGCCGAGCAGGCGCTGCAGATAAATCTGCCGCGGCGTCGAAGCGAGCAGGTCGGCGCCGCGCACCACGTCGCTGATTCCCTGTTCGGCGTCATCGACCACCACCGCCAACTGGTAAGCGTACAAGCCATCGGCGCGCAGCAATACGAAGTCGCCGACTTCGGCGGCGAGATTCTGGCTTACCCTTCCCTGGAGAACGTCTTCGAATTCGATCGCGCTGTCGCCCACGCGTACGCGCGTGGCGCGCGCTGTCTTGCCGGGCGCAAGCCCGTTGCGGCAGGTGCCGGGATAGACGAGTACGTCACTGTGCCCGCCCTCACCCCCAGCCCTTCTCCAGCTTGCGCGGGCGAGGGGAGCGTTGTGCGCGCCGCGAGTCGGGGCGAAGGCCAGGATGGAGTCGGCGATCTCGCGCCGGGTGCAGGCGCAGGGATAGATGAGGCCCTGCTGTTGCAGGCGCGCCAGCGCCGCGCGATAGGCCTCGCTGCGTTTGCTCTGGTACAGGATATCGCCGTCCCAGCCCATGCCGCAGGCTTGCAGCGTGCGTAGTATCGCGTCGGCCGCGCCGGGCTGCTCGCGCGGCGGGTCCAGGTCTTCCATGCGCACGAGCCATAGTCCGCCGCGGCTTTTCGCCTCCAGGTAGCTGCCCACGGCGGCAACCAGCGAGCCGAAGTGCAGCGGTCCGGTGGGCGACGGAGCGTAGCGGCCGCGGTATTGGTCCATGATCGGATTTTAGGGCCTAAGCAAGATTCGGGTGGCGGCGCATGCTTTGCGACCGATAGAATGACGCCGTCGTCAATGAAATCGAATCCAATGAAGGCCCAACTCAAAGCCAAGCTGCTCGACTGGCTCAAGCTCGCCGGCTGCGTCGCGCTGGGCTTCCCGGTGCTGATCTATTTCTTGCAGGAGCGGCTGATTTTCTTTCCCCAGCCGATCACCCAGGATCCGCTGCAGGCCAATCCGGGCGCGGCGATCGAGGAAGTGAGCCTGGTCACGGCAGACCAAGTGCGTCTGCACGGCTGGCTGGTGAAGGCGACACCAACGCAAACGCCAGCGCCGCTGCTGATTTATTTCGGCGGCAATGCGGAGGAAGTGTCCTGGCTCGCCTCGACCGCAGGCCAATATGCCGGCTGGTCGCTGCTGCTCGTCAATTACCGCGGTTACGGCAGGAGTGAGGGCAAACCGGGCGAGGCCGAACTGTTCGCCGACGCCCTGCAGATTTACGACTACGCCGCCAGGCGCGCCGATACGGGCCGCGTTGCGGTGATGGGGCGCAGCCTGGGCAGCGGCGTCGCCGTCTATCTTGCCGCCCAGCGGCCGGTGGCAGGCGTGATCCTGGTTTCGCCTTACGACAGCGTCGAGAGCGTGGCCAGGGGCGTCTATCCCTATTTGCCGATAGGTCTGATGCTCAAGCACCGCTTCGATTCGCTGGCGCGCGCGCCGCAGATCAAGGCACCGCTGCTGTGCCTGGTCGCGAGCGACGATCGCGTCATTCCGCGGCAGCATTCCGAGCGCTTGTACGCGGCCTGGGGCGGGCTGCGGCAATGGCGCGAGATCGGCCCGGCCGAGCACGACAGCCTCGCCGGCGAACCGGGGTACTGGCGCGCGATCACGGCTTTCTTGGCGGATCTGAAGTAGCGCAAGGGAAACCGTCCGTTTGGTCCTGATATAATTTCAGAAGCCCATAGGGAGAAGCGCATGGCAACCGTGGAACTCACCAAGGACAATTTCGAGCAGGTCGTCACCGGCAGCGATGTGGTGGTTGTCGATTTCTGGGCGCCCTGGTGCGCGCCCTGTCGCGCGTTCGCACCGACTTTCGAGCAGGCCTCCGAGCAGCACGCCGACGTGGTGTTCGCCAAGGTCAACACCGAGGAGGAACAGGAGGTCGCGGGCGCGTTCAATATCCGCTCCATCCCGACTCTGATGGTGTTTCGCGAGAAAGTGATTCTCTACGCCGAGGCGGGGTCGCTGCCGGCGCCGGCACTGGAGCAGGTGATCACCCAGGCCAAGGGCATCGACATGGCCGCCGTGCACCGCGAGATCGCCGAGCGCGGCGCCGAGAGCTGAGGCGCTTCCCCCGCATCAGCATCTGCGCGTAGCCGGGCCGGGTCCTAGCTTTCTGGAATAGAATGTTGCGCGTTGCCGCCGTAGTCGCCGCGCTTTTTGCGCTGATCATCACCCTCGGAGTAGCCATGGGACTATTCAGCGGTACGCGTCCGGACAACCTGGGCGTGCACGACGGGCGCCTGGCGCCGCCCAAGCGTACCCCCAATAATGTCAACAGCCAGATCGACAAAAGCGCCGACGCGGAGCATTACATCGAGCCCTTGCGCTATGCCGGCGATGCGCGCCAGTCTTGGGCTGCACTGAAACAGATCGTCGACGCAATGCAGCGCGTGAAGCTGGTGAAATCGGAGCCGAACTATCTCTATGCCGAATTCACCAGCAAGCTGATGGGATTCGTCGACGACACCGAGTTCTACCTGGACGAGAAGGCCGGTGTGATACAGGTGCGCTCCGCTTCGCGGCTGGGCAGAGGTGATCACGGCGTCAACCGCGCGCGCATCGAATACATCCGCGCGAAGCTGGCGCAAATGAAACCGTAGCTCAGTAGCGCAGCAGCGAAGCGCGCACGTCCTGGTCTTCCAGGCGCTGGAGAAACCAGCGCAGCGCCTTGCCTTTCTCGCGCGAGCGCCAGGCGTAGTACAGATTGCCGGCTGGTTTGATTTCGTCTACTTCCTTCTCGACCAGGCGCTTTGCCTTGACCAGCGGCGCGGCCGCATGCGCCGGCAGGTAGCCACAGCCCAGGCCGGCGACCTGCGCCGCTACCTTGGACTCCAGGTCGGGAACCGTGAGCACGTCCTGGCCGGTCAGCAGGCCGACCGAGCGCGGCGGCAACTTGCGCGAGCTGTCGCCGATGGCGACGGCGCGGTGCGCGAGTATCTGTTCGTGCTTGAGCGGCCCGGGCAACGCGGCCAGAGGATGGGTCGGGGCGACTGCGAACACGAAATCCTTGTAGCCCAGCATGCGGATGGCATAGCCGCCGCCAGCCGGCACTTCACCCGATACGCCCAAGGCCAGTTCGGCCCGCCCCGACACCAGCGCGTCCCAGGTGCCCGCGAGCACCTCGTGCGCAAGGCGTATGCGGGTGCCCGATTCCTCGGCGTAGAACGCCGCGATCAACGGGAATAATTGCGCTGCCGGGATCATGATGTCGAGCACGATGCGCAGCTCCGTCTCCCAGCCGGTGGCGACGCGCTTCACCCGGCATTCCAGTTCCCCGGCGGCGCGCAACAAAGCCCGGCCTTCCTGCATCAGTTCCTGTCCGGCGGGCGTCAGGCGCGCGCGGTGGCCGCTGCGGTCGAACAGGGCCACGTCCAGATCCTGCTCCAGCTTCTGCACCGTATGGGTAAGCGCGGAGGGCACACGGTGCAGTTCGGCCGCCGCCGCGGCGAAGCTGCCTAGTCGCTCGATTGCGTCCATGACCTGCAGGGCATCCAGGGTCAGTTTCATCTCAGCGAATCTTATTCAATTAAAATGAATGTACATGTCAAAATTATTCGCTTTTATTTGAATATCAGCAAGTCTACTATCTGCTCCATTGATTCAAAGTATCAGAACTAACAGACAGGAGACAGGTATGTTGCAGATTCGAAAAGGCAATGAGCGCGGCTACGCCGACCACGGCTGGCTGAAGTCCTTCCATACTTTTTCGTTTGCCGGTTATCACGATCCCGCGCACATGGGCGTCGGCAGCCTGCGCGTGATCAACGAGGACCGCGTGGCCGCCGGCAGCGGCTTCGGCACCCATGGCCACCGCGACATGGAAATCATCAGTTATGTGCTCGAGGGCGCGCTGGCGCATGAAGACAACATGGGCAATGGCTCCAGCATCGTTCCCGGGGACGTGCAGCGCATGAGCGCGGGCAAGGGGGTGCTGCATTCGGAGTACAACCATTCCAAGGACGCCACCACGCACTTCCTGCAGATCTGGATCGAACCCAATGTCACCGGCATCCGGCCGAGCTACGAGCAGAAGCATTTCGACGCCGCATCCAAGCGCGGCCGCCTGCGGCTGATCGCCTCCGGCGACGCGCGCGAAGGCTCGGTGCTGATCCATCAGGATGCGTCCGTGTACGCAGCGCTGCTCGACGGTGCCGAGCGCATCGAGTACAAATTCGATCCCGCGCGCAGGGCGTACGTGCATGTGGCGCGCGGCAAGCTGACGGTAAACGGCGAGCCGCTGCAGGCGGGCGATGCGCTGAAGGCGAGCGGCGTGGCCGAACTGGTGTTTGAAAAGGGCGAGCAGGCTGAAGTCATCCTGTTCGATTTGGCTTGAACAACGACAGCGAAAGGAAACAACACATGAACCCCAACGTGCAAAACAGCGCGGCCCTGGTCGGCCGTATCCTGTTGGCGCTGATATTCATCATCTCCGGCTACGGCAAGATCGGCGGCTATGCCGGCACGGCGGGCTACATGGCGAGCAAGGGCCTGCCCATGGTTGCCGTGCTGCTGCCGCTCACCATTGCGATCGAACTGGGCGGCGGTCTGCTCATCGCACTAGGCTGGAAAGCGCGCTGGGTGGCGGCGGTGATTTTCCTGTTCCTGATTCCGGTCACCCTGGTGTTCCACAGTCCCGCCGGCCTCGCGCCGGCGGAGGCGCAACAACAGATGATCCAACTGCTCAAGAACCTGTCGATCATGGGCGGGATGCTGGGCTTGTTCGCGTTCGGTCCGGGCGGCTTCAGTCTCGACGCCAAGAAAAGCGCATAAGCCGGAGGACCCGATGGGCATGCTGGTTAAAGGTATATGGCAGGACATCGCCTATGACACCAGAAGCGGCGAATTCCTCCGCAACGACTCAGTGTTTCGCGATTCGATCACGGCCGACGGCTCGTCGGGATTTCGCGCCGAAGCGGGGCGCTACCACCTGTATGTTTCGCTTGCCTGCCCCTGGGCGCACCGCACGTTGATCCTGCGCACCCTCAAGGGGCTGGAGGACGCGATCACGGTGTCCATCGTCGATCCCTATATGGGTCCCGGGGGATGGGGCTTCACCGAGCGCCGCGGTTGCACCAGCGATAGCGTAAACGGGGCCGCTCTTTTGCGCGACGTCTATCTGAAGGCGCAGTCCGACTACACCGGGCGCGTGACGGTGCCCGTGCTCTGGGACAGAAAGACGGGAACGATCCTTAACAACGAGTCCGCGGAGATCGTGCGGATGCTGAATTCCGAGTTCAACGCGTTCGCATTGCGCGAGTCGAACGACCTTTATCCGCAGGCGCTGCGAGCGCAGATCGAGCGCTGGAACGGGATCATTTATCGCACCGTCAACAACGGGGTCTACCGGGCGGGATTTGCCACTACGCAGGACAAGTACGAAGCCGCAGCACGCGAACTGTTTGCGACGCTGGACAGGCTGGACCAGCACCTTGGCAAATACCGCTATCTGTGCGCCGGCGTTCCCACCGAAGCGGACTGGCGGCTGTTTACGACGCTGGTGCGTTTTGACGCCGTGTACTACGGACATTTCAAGTGCAACCTGCGGCCGCTTGTGGACTATGACAATCTCTGGGCTTACACACGCGAGCTGTACCAGTTTCCCGGCGTCGTCGGGACGGTCGATCTGGAGCAGATCAAGGAGCACTATTACCGCAGTCACCCCCGCATCAATCCCAACGGTGTGGTGCCTGTGGGGCCTACGCTCGATTTCGCCGCGCCGCACGGCCGCGAGCGCCTGGGGTCGGCACAGAACGGCGAGCCCGGCTAAACCGATGGATCGCGCAACGCCAGGCCGGCCTTGCCTGACCCTCTGACTCTCGGACCGGATCAAAATACGGTAATATCCGTGCCAGACCGCTGGGCAAGCAAAGTCAATAAAGCGGCGATTCATTAATCCAGGAGGCTATACGATGAAGATCTACTATCACCCGGCATCAACGACCAGCCGACCGCTCATGCTTTTCGCCGCGGAGGCGGGGATAGCCATCGACTTTCAGGTGGTCGACCTGTTCACCGGCGAGCACATGCAGGCGCCCTATGAGCAGATCAATCCCAATCGCCTGGTTCCGGTGCTGGAGGACGGCGATTTCCGCCTGACCGAGAGCTCGGCGATCCTCAAGTATCTCGCAGAAAAGAGCGGCTCGCCTGCCTACCCGAAGGACCTGCGCGCGCGCGCGCGGGTCAACGAGATGATGGACTGGGTCAACACGCAGCTCTGCCGCGATCTCGCCTATGGTCTCGTCTACCCGCAGATGTTTCCAGGCCACAAGCGGCCGAGCGACGAGGTGCAAAAGGCAACGCTCGCCTGGGGGAAGGAGCGCGCCCAGGCCTGGATGAAGGTGCTGGACCAAAAGTTGATCGGTCCCAAGAGCGCCTACCTGTGCGGCGACGAGATCACCATAGCCGACTATTACGCCGCAGCCTTCGTCGCGCTTGCCGAAGCGATCCGCTCCGACCTGTCGGCCTACCCGAACGTCAAGCGCTGGCTCGGCAACATGAAGGCTCTGAAGAACTGGAACAAGGTGAACGAAGTGTTTGACGGCTACGCCGCGTCGATGAAGGACGTTCGGTTCGAGACGGTCTGAGAGTCCGTAACAAGACGAGGGGACGCGTCCCCTCGTGCTCCCCTTTAGTCAGGCTGCAACAAAAGGACTTTTGTTACAGATTCCAAGTGCGCGCCTTTACGCCCTAACGAGGAGGTTCGTCCATGATCAGGAAACTCCATCACAACGCCTATCGCTGCCGCGACTCGGAACAGACGCGGCAATTTTATGAAGACTTTCTCGGGCTGCGTCTGGCCGGCACGCTCGAGATTAACGAGACAAAAAGCGGCCGCAAGACCAATACGCTGCATACGTTCTATGAACTCGACGACGGCTCATATCTTGCGTTCTTCGAGGCGCCGGACATGGCTTTCGAGTTCAAGCATCAGCATGACTATGATCTGCACATCGCACTCGAGGTCGAGGAGCCTGCGCTGGAGCAGATGATGGCCAAGGGAAAGGCGCGGGGAATCGAAACCCGCGGAATCTCCGATCATGGGTTCATTCGCTCCATCTACTTCCGTGATCCGAACGGCTACGTAATCGAGCTGACTGCGAAGATGCCCAACCACGCGCGCGCGATGGATCCGGCGACCAACGGCGCACGCGCCAGGCTCGACCAATGGAGTGCGCACAAGCTGCAGGAAACCACGGCACCGAGCTGAGACCAAGCGTTTTGGGCTGCCAGTCTGGACTCGATGCTGGAATAGCGGCCTGCCGCGGGCGTCTCGATCGGGCTGCTGACGCAGTTGCCGCCAATCGTGCCGGTCCTGCGCCGAACCAAGGAGATGAGCATCACCGTGCTGTATGCGCCAGCGGCGAGCATCGGCGTGATGCTGATGCCGACCGATCGCTGGTGCAGGATTCAAGCGGGCGGCGCCGCAGGTGGAAGGAGGGAAAATCATGACTGTCAGGATTCTCGTATTTGCAGGCAGCGCGCGCATGGACTCGCTCAACAAGAAGCTGGCGCGGGTCGCGGCTGCGGCGGTGCGCGCGGCGGGCGCGACCGCGACTTTCGTCGACCTCGCGGACTATCCGATGCCGCTTTACGACGGCGATGTGGAAGCGCGCGAGGGCGTGCCGGCCAACGCGCGCAAACTCAAGGACCTGTTCATCGCGCATCAGGGCTTGTTCATCGTTTCTCCGGAGAACAACGCCTCGGTATCGGCCTTGCTCAAGAACACGCTCGACTGGATCTCGCGCCAGGACGGCAACGAAAGCGGTCTCGTGCCCTACCAAGGCAAGGTGGCAGCGACCGCCGGCGCTTCCCCTGGGGCTCTGGGCGGACTGCGCGGTCTGACGCATTTGCGCGCGATCCTGCAGACGCTGAGGGTGCTGGTGCTGTCCGAGCAGGTCGCGCTCGGCCGCGCGCACGAGGCGTTCAACCAGGACGGCAGCCTGAAGGATGCGACGCAGCAGGCTGCCATCGCTGCTTTGGCGAAGAAGCTGGTAGAAGTGAGCGCCAAGCTCGGCGCCTGAGCCGCGATCCCTGGGCGTACCCTCCGCCAGTCCGGCCAATACAATCCGGTTTCGGGCGGACCTGCGCCGGCCCTCCCGCGTTCGTGTTCTCTTGAGGGGTTGCCATGCATCTGCTCGAACAGGCTGCAATTTTTCTGTTGACCGCAGTGCTGCTGGTGCCGCTGTTCCGGCGACTCAAGCTCGGTTCGGTGCTGGGCTACCTCGCATCCGGCATGGCCATCGGTCCCTGGGGCCTGGGCCTGGTCGGCGAAGTCCAGGCGACCATGGACTTCGCCGAATTCGGCGTGGTGCTGCTGCTGTTCCTGATCGGCCTCGAATTGCAGCCGAGCCGGCTGTGGGTGCTGCGCCGGCCGGTGTTCGGCCTGGGCGGGGGCGCAGGTGGCGCTGACCACGCTGGCGCTGCTCGCGGCCTGTCTGCCCTTCGGGCTGGATTGGCGCGAGGCGCTGATTGTCGGCTTCGGTATGGCGATGTCCTCGACCGCGCTGGTGATTTCATCGCTCGCCGAGCGCGGCCAGCTCGGCGAGCGCCATGGCCGCGACGCCTTCGCCGTCCTGTTGTTCCAGGATCTGTCGGTAATCCCGATGCTGGCGCTGCTGCCGCTGCTCGCCTCGAACACCGCCCATGCAGGCGCAAACTGGATGGCTGCGCTCAAGGGCGTGGCGGTAATCGTCGCAGTTATCGCGGCCAGCCGGCTGCTGGTGCGCCCCTTGCTCAAACGCGTCGCGCGCTACGGCGGGCGCGAGGTGTTCACCGCGGCGGCCCTGCTCCTCGTCGTCGGCGCCGCGCTGATCATGGAAAAAATCGGCTTGTCGATGTCGCTCGGCGCTTTCCTTGCGGGCGTGCTGCTGGCGGATTCGGAGTTCCGCCACGAACTCGAAGCGGACATCGAACCGTTCAAAGGTCTGCTGCTGGGATTGTTCTTTATGGCCGTAGGCATGGGCGC